>NZ_JAGXJM010000011.1:0-291935 GCF_019091445.1 Streptomyces sp. GbtcB7 | reverse complement strand
AGCGGGCGGCATAGGCTTCCAGCGGGCCCGGTGCGGGCGGACACGGCAGTCGTTTCGTCATCTCGGGCTCCCCAGGCTGTAGTTGACGCCTTTACTTCACGGCCTACTCCCACACGAACCCGCCGTCAACAAACCACCGCTAGTGCTGGGTTCCTCTTTCGCTGGGTATATGTCCTGGTGGCGGGGTGTTTTGGGTGCTCGGGGGCGGGTGCTGGGCGATGGTTTTACGAGCTCGGCCCGTGCGTGATGAGGACGAACGCGGGATCGTTCACCGGTTGTCTCGGGCACGGAAGGCTCCACGGGACGTGGTGATGCGGGCCCGGATGATCCAGTTGAGCTGGTCGGGACTACGGGTGCCGGCCATCGCCGTGGAACTGGGCTGCAGCCAGAAAACGGTCCGCTGCTGGCTGCACCGCTTCAACCGCTCAGGCCTGCAAGGGCTGGAGGATCTGGGCGGGCAGGGCCGCAAGCGACGGATCACCGAGGAGGAACGATCCCGGATCATCTCCCTGGTCAAGACCGTGCCACCGGGGCGGCTGAGGTGGGAGCCCGTCGGGGAACTGTGGGCCTTCGACGAGTCCGGGCCATCCGAGTGGACCCTGGATTCCCTGGCCGCGGCAGCGCGGGCCGAAGGGATCGAGGTGGGCCGCTCGCAGGTCAGGCGCATCCTGCTCGCCGAAGGCGTGCGCTGGCGCCGTACCCGGTCCTGGACGCGTTCGAAGGACCCGGACTTCGTCCCAAAAGGACGAGGATCATCGGCCTCTACACCCACCCGCCCGTCGGTGCCACGGTGATCTGCGCCGACGAGCTGGGACCGGTGATCCCCCGGACCTTCCCGCCCGCACCCGCCTGGTCACCGGACGGACACCGGATCAAAGCAGAACTCGACTACAGCCGCGGGCCGGAGAAGACCTGGGTCTACGGCGGTCTGCGACCAGCCGACGGCCCGGCGGTCACGATGACCGCATCCTCCCGCAACAGCGTCTTCTATCAGCAGTTCCTGCAACTGATCGAGGACGCCAACCCGGAGGGGGAGATCTGGATCGTCACCGACAACCTGTCCAGTCACAACAGCGTGTCCACCCGGACCTGGCTCGAGGGCCACCCCCGTATCCACCATGCCTTCATCCCTGTGGGCGCGTGCTGGCTCAACCTGCAGGAAGGCTGGTGGCGCATCTTCCGCAAGGCCGCTCTCGCCGGCCGGTCATTCGCCAACCCCGACGACATCGAATACGCCACCACCCTGGCGACCGACCAGCTCAACTCCCGTGCCAGGCCCTGGATCTGGGGCAGATCCGCCCCACCGACTCGCCCACTACGGCGCCGGTATGTGTACACCGTTTGAGGAACCCAGCACTAGTAGGACTCCGTTAGGTTGCTCTGGCTCTTGGGTTTGGGCTGGTGGTGGCTGTTCTGGGCAGGGGGCGGTGGCAGGTGGTGCAGGTGCCGGTCCAGCAGTTCAGCAGGTCTTGGATGGCGTCGAGGGTCTGGTAGAGGGTGAGTCCGCTGTATCGGCTTTTGGGGCCAGGCGCTGTTCGGTGAGGAATGCGTGGGCGGCGGTGACCAGGGTGATGCGCCGCTGCCACCCGCCCCAGCAGGACGCGGGCGGCGGCGCGATCGCCGACATCCGCACTCGTGACCATCACGCCGAGCAACAGACCGAGAGTGTCGACCACGACGTGCCGCTTGCGGCCGTTGACCAGCTTGCCGCCGTCGAACCCCCGGCTGTCGGCGCCGACCACAGCGTGGGCCTTGACAGACTGCGAGTCGATCACACCGGCCGTCGGCTCCGCATCCCGCCCTGCCTCCTCACGGACCCGTCCGCGCAGCCGGTCATGGAACTCCCTGACCAACTCGTGGTCGCGCCAGCGACGGAAGAACGCATAGACGCGGTCCCACGGCGGGAAGTCGGCTGGCATCGCCCGCCATTTGATTCCGTTGTCGACCAGGTAGCGGACCGCGTCCAGCATCGCACGGTGTCGGTACGCCTCCGGCTGCCCGCCCCGGCCCCGCATCCAGCCCGGCACCGGCAGCAGTGGCAGGACCACGGCCCACTCCTGGTCCGACATGTCCGTGGGATACCGGCGCTCATGCACCCCGTGGTCGGCGGCGTTCCCGAACCGGTGCGCAAGACAGTCACACGTGAGAGTGGCCGAAGTGCACTTCACCCCCGCAGTGACGTACAACTGCGACAACGGGCCTCCTGGTGCTCGAGTTGGCGTAGACACCCACCGAGCTACCAAGAGGTCCTGTCCCCATGTCCGGCAGTCGTCGTAATCACCCGATCGAGACTCCCGTTCGACGAACACCACTCAAGAGCGAATAGGACGGGAGCCGCATCGCGGCTGCCCCTTCGCCGTTACCCACTCCGGCGACACCAAGGGCGAACCTCCGTTGTCGGTGGCATGGACTAACGTCCGTGCTCGCCGTTGACAGGAGGAGCCGTGGACACACAGACAGGCTGGGCCGAGGTCCGGGAACGTGTAATCGCGCTGGTGGAGGACCGGTATCGGACACGCGGCTGGGGGCCTCCTCAGCACCCCGTCTTCGAGCCGGTCCTGACTGCCACAGAGATCGCTGAGGTCGAGGCCCAATACGGAATCGAACTCCCCAAGGAGTACTGCACCTTCTTGGCGGAGGTCGGCGCGGGCGGACCCGGACCCGAATTCGAGCTGACATCGTTGCGCTGGGTCGACGGGAAATGGGCCTGGGTCTGGGAAGACGGCGATCCCATTCCGCTGGACCCGAGCGAGCCCTTCGTGGAGACGGAAGAATGGGCCGACCAACAGCTGGCAACCCTTCGCGCTGCCGGGTGCGAGCCCACCACCCGCGACGAGGACGACGACTACCTCGACGACTACCGCAAGGTTTTCGGCGACGCCTCAGACCGGGTCTGGCACGAGCAGCGTGATCGGGGCGCGATCCTCATCAGCGACAACGGATGCGGGATGACCAGTTGGCTCATCATCGTCGGCCCGCACCGCGGAGAACTCCGCGACCGGAACGTTGGGACCAATCCGCCCTACATACCGTTCGTCGATGTGCACGGAAACCGCCACAACTTCCACACCTGGTATCTCGAATGGCTCGAGCGAAGCGAGAGGGAAGCCCTGGGATCCTGGGACGACGGTTCTGACCCGCAGTAGCTCTCAGGTCGGCGGCCCCCGATGCCCAGCCCATGCCGGCACCGGCGGCACCCTCCGCGCCACCCGCCCACTCCGGCATTCGTCCCCAACCCACCGCTCCGTTCGACCCGGGCGGCCACAAGACCGGAAGAGCAACAACCACTTAGTCAGCCTGGGCAGCAGCGCAGACAGGGTGCTGGCGATCACGCGGGGCTCGAGTCTGTTGATCACTGAGCGAGCCGTGTCTACCCCCTGCGTCATATCCGTCGCGCAGTCAGCGAGACAGTGCCGCCAGGCTCAGCAGCAGATGGGCCGACTCGGGGTGGTCGAAGTCGGAGTGGGCTCCGGCGGGGGCCAGGCGGGTACGGGCGCTGCCGCGGAAGCGCACGCTGGCATCCACGTTGACGAGTCGGTGATCCAGTATCGAGAGCCGGTACGGCTCGTGCACCGGCAACAGCCGTGTATGGAACTGGGGGACCGGTGCCGCGCCGGCCCCCGAGTGACCGATGCCGGCGGAGCCCTCCGCGCGCAGATGCCAGAAACCGGTGGCCCGGTCCCAGCGGGAGTGAGTCAGCACCAGCGGTCCGCGCAACGGAGCGCCGGACTTCGCGCCCGACGGGAACAGGGACGGGAAAAGACGGTCGAACGCGTCGCGGGGTGCGGCCATCTGGAAGATGACCATGCTGTCCACGCTGAAGGGGCGTCCGGGCGTCGCGCGCGCACTCCACCCCAGGACGCGCGGCGCGTCCGGCCTCGCCGCCCACTGCACCGCCTCGCACAGGAAACGGCCGCCGAACGAGTGGCCCACGAGATGGAGGTATTGGCCGTTGCGGTTGGCGAGTACCGGGGGAGCCGTCGGGTCGGGGCGCTGCGCGTCGAGGTAGCCCAGAAGGTGGGCGAGAACGTGCGGCGCGTGGCCCTGAGCGGGTGCGCTCATTGCATGGGCGCGGTCGCGGATACGACGGTAGCCGCCGAGCGAGGGCAAGCTGGACGACGGCCAGCGCACGGTGACGACCGCCGGCCGGTACCCTCGGGCCAACTGCGGATAGTGGTCCGGATGAGCGGCGTGCAGTTCCCGGGCCCGCGTGAGCAGGGCGGTCGCGCGACGTTGCGCGGTGGATGGCGCGGTCTGCCAGCCGTGTACATAGACGTAGAGGTCCGTTACTCGGTCAGGGGTGCGGACGTGCTCGGCAAGATGGTCGGCGATTCGGTGGCCTGGGACGGTATGACGGCCGTCGGCAGAGCGGAGCCGTCCCCGTTCGTCGAGGTCAATGGTGATGAGGTGCACGGTCGGATCTCCAGGAGGCTGTCGATGCCGCAGTACAGAAGATAGGCCAGGGCGAGCGGGTTGTGCAGGTCGTCGAGGAAGTGGCGGACCAGGGCGCGGCAGATCTCTCCTGCGGTCTGCGACCCCGTCAGATACCGGTCGAGGAAGGCGTGCGCGTACTCCGAGGCGAAGATCTGGGGGATCTCGATCTGCGGGCCCAGCACCCCGGTTGCACCGTGCTTGATGAAGCCCTTGCCGAGGTACTCCAGCTCGGCCGTCGCCGCTGGCACCCCCGCGTGGCAGGCGTTGAGCAGGACGAACGGGCGGAATACCGACTCCTGCTCGGTACTGAGTTCCTCGCGGTGCTCGTGGACCCGATCCGCGTCGATGACCTTGTCGTCCGAGAGTCGGACCCCCATTGTGCGGTGGGCGCCGTACTCGTTGAAGGCGCCGTGGCACCAGAAGTACATCAGGTCCTCGTCGAACTCCGCGTCCGCTAGCGACTTGAGCAGCTCGTCCGAGTGGGTGCGAACGGTCAACTGGGAGCGCTTGCACAGTAGTTCGGCTATCTCTTCCGAGCGGCCGATGCCGTCGAGCGCCGTGTCGGTGTTGAGGCTGGTGACCGGGAGGGACCGGACGGCGGGGGAGTAGACGGGTGCGTACGACGCCCCGGTCTGATCGATCTCGTGCCGGTAGCCGAGGAACGAGGGCGTGGCTGAGTCCTCGGTCCGCACAGCGAGCATCGGCCACGGCAGGGACAGGTCGGGGGAGTCGAAGCTGATGCGTAGGCCCTCCCGGCGCAGCTCGCCGAGCAGGAATTCACGGAACCACACCAGATCGCTGTCCGTCCCCGCGAGGATCCGCTTCAGTGTGCGGTCCCCGCTCTTGGCCAGTTCCTCGATCATCGGGACGACCGTGCTCCGGGACGGCCTGAGGTCATGCGTGGCGGCGAAGGGAAACGGCGGCCCGTACGGCATCCCTTCGGGGTCCCGGGGCTGGTGGCGGACGAAATCGTGCCACTGACCGCGCAGCCGGTCGGCCTGATCACGGATGACGGTGGCGGAGACCTGGAGATCGGCCCGATGGTGACCCGTGCGCGGGGCGCGCTTGCCGTGTGGAACAGCGATCATCTCGACACGGTCTTCTGACTTGACAGACAGGATGACGGACAGATCGATCGGTTGCTGCCCATGGTCCTCGGGCCATCGGGTGAGGTCACCCGAAGGGTTGTGGACGACCTCGGTGCTCAGCACGTGGTTCACGGGTTCACGGCCTCCCGAGCGGTTCCGGGACCGCGACCGGGAGCGTCGTCTCGACGACCTGCAGCACCTTGCCGTACTCGGGGTCGTACACCCTGAAGCGCAGTCGGTGCTCGCCCGCCTCCCAGGCGGTGAAGGTGAACTGCGCGGGCCGTGCGTCGTCCGTCGTATAGGAGACCGCGGAGGGTTCCAGCGTCGCGGAGGACCGGGACGTGGCGACCACGAGGACAGATACCGGCGACGTCCTGTCCATGTCTGTGTCCCGCGGGTCGGTGACGGTCAGCGTGAACTCGATCGTGGTCGGCGTCCCGATGCGCACGACGTCGTCGGCCACGGTCAGCCGGGCCCGCCGTGGAGGCCGGGGCGTGCGCGCAGATCTGCCTGGCGACGCGGGCGGGGGAGGAGTGGCGGCACCGCCGGGAGGCTCGAGGCTGCGGGGCGGTGCCGCCGCGGCGGGTTCTGCGGGTGGTTCGGGGGTGTCGGGCTCCGCGGACGGATCGGGTTCTACGACTACGATGGGCGGTTCCGTCGGCTCCTTGGGTTGCGCTGCCCCCGGTCTCGTCGCACCCGTCTGCTCGCCCAGCCTACCCGCGTCCCCAGACGCACGAGGGAAGCCCTCCGCGACCAGGGCGGCCAGCTCGGCGTACGCCCGCCGGGTTTCGGCCCGGAACTGGGCCAGGTCGAGTTCGGTGCCGGTGGCGAGGTGCTCGTCGAAGGGGACCGTGACGACGCCTCGGCAGCGTGCCGCGAAGTGCTCGATGATGCGGTCGGTCCTGACCAGCGTGGCGCCGGGGTGCACGGCGGAGAGGACCACGAGGGCGCGCTGGGCCAACTCGGCGTGGCCGTGGTGGGACAGCCAGTCCAGAGTCACGTCGGCGACCGCCGCGCCGTCGACGCTCGCGGTGGCGACCACCACCAACTGGTCGGTGAGCGCCAGCACCCCGCGCATGGCTTCCTGCATCAGGCCCGTGCCGGAGTCGGTGACGATGATCGGGTAGGCGCGGCTCAGGGCGTCGACGACCCGGTGGTACTGCTGGGCGCCGAACGGGGTGGACAGCGCGGGCGAGACGTCGTGGGCGAGGATTTCCAGGCCGTTGGGGCCGGTCTCGGTGAACCTGCGGATGTCGTCGTGGCCGTCCAGCTCCGGGAGGGCGGCGAGCAGATCCAGAATCGTGGAGTCGGTCTCCCGGCGCACCCGATGGCCGAGCGTGCCGCCTTCGGGGGAGGCGTCGACGGCGATCACCGGGTCGTCGCGCAGGCCGGCCAGGGTCGCGCCGAGCGCAGCCGCCGTGGTGGTCTTGCCCGTTCCGCCCTTCAGGCTGATCACCGAGACGCGGTGACACCCGGCGATCGGGGAGCCGAGCTCCGCAAGGGACCGGGGTCCGCCGCCGGCCGGTCTACCGCGTCGGGTCAGTCGGCGGCGCAGCCGGGAGGACCACGGCGGTTCCAGCAGCAGCTGCTGGGCGGAGAGCGCGGACCCCTCCGACGGCCGGGCCCCGCCGTCGGTCGCCGGACGGGACCAGAGGTCCGGTTCGAGCTGATCGGCCCGCGGACACATGGCCACGGGACCGCGGGCCGCCGCGGCCACGTCGGCCGCCTTGTTCCGCCACTCGGTCAGTTGGTCGCGGGTCTCCAGAACGGCCGGGTGGTTCGCCTCGAACGCCCGCACCATGTCGTCCAGGAGTTCGGCGTACGCCGTCGCAGCGCCCGCGGCATCGCCGGCCCTGCCCCGCCAGAGCGCGATGTTGTGGCGGGTCAGGAGCGTGTCGGGGTGGGTGGGACCGAGCACGGGCAGCCGATCGGCCAGCAGGTCGGTGTACGCCACCGCCGCTCTGGCCGGATCGCCCGCAACTCCCTGCCAGCGCGCGAGGTTGTCCCGGACGATGAACACATCAGGGTTGTCGTGGCCGAGGACCCGCTCCAGGTCATGGAGGAGGTCACGGTAGGCGGCGACGGCGCCGTCCGCGTCCTGCGAGGCGCCGCGCACCCGTGCCTGGTACCCGCGCGCAGCCAGGGTGTCCGGGTGGTCTGGGCCGAAACGCTGGTGCAGCCGGGTTTGCAGCCAGTCCCAGCGGATACGGGCTGCCCGGATGAGCCCGGCATTGATGAGGTTGCGGCCCACGTGGAAGAGCACTGGATGGCAGTGGGGCCGCCACAGGGCCTCCCCGGCGTGCCTGGTCAGGATGTCCGTGCCCGACCGCAGCGCCCGGCACAGGACGGACTGCGGCTGGCCGGACGCAGGACGCCACACCGCCAGTAAGGCATCGGCGGCGCTCAGGGCCAGGCCGTCCCACGCCTCGACGGGCACCGCCCGCCGCACGGCCATCTGCACCAAGGTGCTCAGCCGTACGGTTGGGTACGCGGTGCCGCTGTCGTGCTCCACCAGGCGCAGGCGGTGCAGGACGTCGAGGGTGTCCAGAACGTCCCGGGCCTCGACGAGAAGGGGCGCCTCCGCAGCCTGCCGCCCGCGTCGGCGCGCGAGATGGCGTAGCGCGGGACGACTGGTGAGCACCGTGACCGGGACGCCGTGCGGATCGAGTACGGCGGCCAGTTCGAGCAGGGGGCGGGCCAGGCCGGCGCACTGCCGGTCGGCCGTCTCGACCGCCACCCACCAACCGGCGATGACCGCGTTGCGGGTGGGCCCGACCCCGTCGGGACCGGCCAGCCGGGCGAGACGGCCGCGGTAGGCGACGCAGGCCAGTCCGGAATGTCCCATGCAGGCGGCCGCCGTCGACAGCGCCAGCGGGTTCTGCCGTAGATCGGCGGCCAGTGCCGCGACCTCGACGGGATCGTCCCGGTGGCCGTGGCTGAGGAGTTCACGTGTCAGCTGGTCGACCGCCTCGTCGGGGAGGTACGGACCGATCTCGACGTATCCGCTGCCGTCCGGCAGGGAGGTGGCGCGCCGGGCGGTGACCAGGACCCGGCCGTTCGGCCGTGTCGGCGGCCACAGACCGTGCAGGTGGGCGGTGTCCGGCACCCCGTCGAGCACCACCAGCCAGCGCCGGTCGGTCCAGCTCAGCCATGAGCGGAACGCCTCCGCGGAGCGTTCCGGCTGGCCAGGGTCGTGGTCGGTGGTGGCCGCGGCGGCGTCGGCGTAGCCGCAGACGAGTGCGTCTCCGCTCCCAGCGGTCACCCACACCACCAGGTCGGCCGAGCCGTCCCGCAGGGCGCGCCGGGCGATGTGCGCGGCGAGCTGTGTCTTGCCCGTTCCCGAGGGACCAGCGAGCACCTGGATCGCCGACGGGCCGTCGAGCAGGGCGGCCTCGGCACGGTGGCGGAACTGCGCCGCCTCGGCCGGGATCCGCCCCACCAGCGCGGCGGGCTCGCCCGTGCCACCGTCGGACGAGACTGCGCCGGTCGTCGCGGGCACAGCCACGGTGGCGTACGTGCTCCGGCACAGTTGCGCCAAGTGGAGCAACTGCGCCGCGAGTTCGGCCCGTTCGACGCCCGCGGACTCCTCCAGCAGCAGTTCGAACCGCGTCTGCAGGGCAGTCTCCACCCTGATGCGCAGTTCGGGGCCGTACGACTGCCGTAAGGCGGCTGCGCTCAGGTCCAGGCGCTTCAGATGCTCCTGCTCGGCCTGGAAGTCGCCCCTGGAGAGGAAGCGCGCTGCCCAGCTGCGCACGAACGGCCACCGCTCGGTGGTGGCCGCCTTGGCGACGCCGGCACCGGCTGCTGTCGCCGCGGAGAGGGAGGCGTCGTCCAGCATTCAGCGAATCCCGCCCTTCGCGCCTCTCCCACGGCCAACGCTGCTTCCATAGAAGCACAACCGACCCGACTACGCCCCTATGCCGCCCGGCACTGTCGTCAACGGGGCTCTCAATTCGCCGACAACCGAAGGCTGTTGTCCGCAATGCACCAACGAGCCCAGGACGACGGCGTCTTCGGCCCAGGCCTCGATGCCCTGGCTCGCGAGGGCGAGCCCCGTCGAGCGTTCCTCGGGCAGTCGGCAGTACCGTCGGCTCAACCGAGGTGGCGACCGGCAGGCCAACGCCGCCCTGCACCGGATCGTGCAGACCCGGCTGCGCTTCGACCCACGCACACGTGACTACTATGAGCGCCGCATCAAGGAGGGTAAGACCCGGCGCGAGATCGTCCGATGCCTCATTGGGGAAGTATCGATGCTGCGGCCCAGATCCTCACAGCCCCGTCATAGGACCTGTCCGTGTTGTTGGTGGCGATGCCCAACCTGCCGGACGGTATCCCCGTTTTCCCTGGGGCGAAGACGTCGAGGACTTCCTGTCCGATGGCGAAAGGCCAAGGCGACGGAGAAGTCCTCGATGTCGGAGAGGAGGACGGGGGGGGCGTCTACGTCTCCTTCGCCCCTGGAGCTGGCGAGGAGGATCTTCTGGTGGTGGCGTCCCGCGTGGCCACGTTGCCGGGGTGTCTGTGGTTGGCCCGGCAGTCATGGACAGAACTGGATGGGCCGCCTGGTGGAGTTGACTGGTCCGAACTCAGTGCGGTCCGTTCGGACCTGTCCAGGTCGGGGTCCTGGCAGGGTGTCGCATGACACACTCGGACCGGGTCGTCACAGGTGGCGGCAGCGGGAGGTAGCACCTTGCTGACATTGGATTTGCACCCGATCTTCCGGAACAACCGTGACATCGAACTCTCGCTGCGGCAGATCGTCTTCCAGGCGAAACGCACGGGGGAGCCCGTAGTGCAGATCATTCACGGAAAGGGCACTGGACAGCTCAAGGGGCGCGTCCTCGCGTTCCTCGGCCAGAAGCACATCAGGAAGCTGTACGACCGCGTGGAGATCGACACGGCGAACACGGGCCGGATCCTGGTCCACTTCGCGCCACGCCACTGAGTCCTCTCCCACCTCGACTCGGGGCGCCGAGCCGCCCGTTCGGGGGCCGTCCATCCGGCGCCCCGGTCCGGACGGCCAGCCGCAGGCCGGGCAACCGCCGCAGCAGAGTGGCGTTCGCCAGAAAAGCGTTCGTCGCCCGTAGCCCAGCGGCGCTAGCCTCGCTGATCATGGGAGCGCGAGCGCAGTACGTGGTGGTCGGGAACGGCGCCTGGCAGCGGTACTACTCGCACTGGGCAGCCAACCGGGTGGTCGACGATCTGCTGCCCGGTCCGGCCGCGGCGACACGCTGCTTCCGCGCCAACCGGGAGATCGACGAATGGCTCGACGACGTGTGGTGCGAGGGCGCCGCACTCGTCGACCACGACCGCCGGATTCTGCTCTGGTTCGCCGTCACGGACGGCTGGGACGACCACATCGCCGCCCGCGCCGTACTGGCCCGGACCTGGCCCGGCTGGGACGTCCGCTTCGCGCACGACGGCATCGGCGATCTGACTCACCACCTGGGCCTCGGCAGGGACCTGACCCGTGCGCCGGGCTGGTTCGAGACCTTCGAGCCTTCCGGGTTCGCGGACACTGAGTACACCGAGCCCTGCTCCGTCGCCTCCCTGCGCCTGCCCGACGGAAGCGTTCGCGCGTGGGGCAGCGACTGGGAGCCCATCGAGCACCTCGCCGCCGGCCCCGGCCTGATCGACCTGATCGTCGCGTCGCCGGCCACTCCTGCGCTCACTGACATGCCGCACGGCGGCGTCCATTTCGACCCGCAGGCCCGCACCGTCTCGCTGTGGGCAGTGCAGACCGTGGCCGGCATTCACAACTGGCCGTTGCCGGGCTGGGAGAACTGGGTCCTAGACTTCCGCGGCGACGACCACACCCGGCAGGCCGGGCTGCTTCCCGCGGACTTCCCCTTCCCCCAGCCCCTGCTCGCGGCCGCGCTGCGGCGGCTCGGCGACGGCCTCGGCACCCCGCCGCCCGAAATGAGTGCGTCCCTTGCCCGCGCCACGGCTGCACCCGGTCCTGAGGGCACCACCCCCGTGGTGAACCCCGCTGCGCTGGTGGCGCACGAACCGGCCGATCCCACCCCGGACGAACTGGCCGCGCTGCGTACGGCGCTCGATGCGCTGGTCGCAAGGGCGGAGATTGACTGACCACCACCTCATGGGCTCCCCGTGGGCTGGACCGGACAACGCCGCGGTGATCTTCTCGGCATGCGCGACGTGCAGCGGAAGCAGGCTCAGTCGCGTGGTGCTGATGGCCTGGGCCGCGAGGGTACTCACGCCGCGACCGCCGGCGCGAGGCTGCGAGCCGTGATCAGGACCTTGCCGGAGACGACGGTCGTCGACCTGCCCCGCGGTGCCGGCGGAAGACTGTCCGCCTCGTTAGCTCTAACGCAGTTTCGTGAATGATCTAAGGCCGACTGGCCCGGCTCGGGGAACACCACGCCGCGCATGTCCGAAGCGCCCGCCACCGATGAAACCGACGGAGCCGATAGCTCCTTGCCCTCTCCCGGGCAGGGCCACAGGCCGTTCGTCAATGCCGGTCACGAATGGGCGAGTAGTCAACACAGTGTCAGCCCGTCAAAGCCAGGTTGAGCGCCGGTTCGTTCGAAGCCATGCGGCTGTGATCGGTTCGTGCCGGTGTGCCGGGGCCAATGGGACGGTTGCGCAGTGCCGTCCCGGACGACGGTCTGACTCATGACATCTATGACTGAAGTGTCCAGTCACAGGCGTGTCGACTGTCGTTGCGGGATGGTGCCTGCTGTCACTGAGCCACAGGGCGTGTCCCAATAGGGGCCTTGCCGACGATCAGGCGCCATCACGGTTCAGACCGCCCGAGCAGGCCGGTGCCATCCACCCAGCACGTCACCACGCGGGAGGCGAACCACCATGACGACCAGACAACGCAGCACCTCCTCCAGCACGGATCCTCCCATTCCGGGCGAGGTCGTCCTGGGCGTGGACACGCACGGAGAGACTCATGCCGCCGCCGTGGTCTGCCCGCTGGGGAAGGTCCTGGGCACCGAGTCCTTTCCGGCCACGGCTGCCGGCTACCGTCGGCTGCTCGTCTGGGCCCGCAAGCTGGGAACGGTGCGCCGGGCCGGTGTGGAGGGCACCGGCACCTTCGGAGCGGGCCTGTCCCGCTACCTGCTGGCTCAGCACGTCCAGGTGTACGAAGTGAACCGGCCCGACCGCACAGCTCGCCGTCTGCTGGGGAAGTCGGACCCGCTCGATGCGCAGGCTGCTGCGCGGGCCGTGCTCAGTGGCCGCGCCCGGGCCCAGGCAAAATCCGGCGACGGTCCGGTGCACAGTGCCCGGATGTTCAAACTTGCCAAGGACTCCGCGGTCAAGGCTCGCACCCAGGCGATCAACCAGCTCAAAGCTGTCCTGGTCATAGCCGACCCGGCCCTGCGGGAGCGGTTGTCCGCCCTGGGCAACCGCGAACTGTTCCGCACGTGCGCGCGCTTCAGCCTGCCCGACGGGGACGACGAGGACGCCGTGGCCGAGGCAACTCACATCACCCTGAGCCTGCTGGCCCAGCGCATCGAGCAGCTCACCGGACAGATCGACGAGCTGAACCGGCGCCTGACCCGGCTCGTTGAACGCCACGCCCCGCAGTTGCTCGTCCCGGTGGGCATCGGACCGGACAGTGCCGTCACGCTCCTGATCACCATGGGAGACAACCCCGAGTGGCTGAACACCGAGGCGTCCTTCGCCGCTTTGTGCGGAGTCAGTCCCATCGAGTACTCCTCGGGCCGTCGGACCTCGCGCCGGCTCAACCGTGGCGGCGACCGCCAGGCCAACGCCGCCCTGCACCGGATCGTGTTCACCCGGCTGCGCCACGACCCGCGCACCCAGGCGTACTACGAACGCCGCACCCAGGAGGGCAAGACTCGGCGTGAGGTCATCCGATGCCTCAAGCGATATGCCGCCCGCGAGGTCTTCAACCTGGTCAGGACGGCGTCTACCGACCCCCCGTTATAGGGGCGTCCGTCTCGCAGCGTGCCGGGAATGGCGTGTGCCTCCGCCTCAGCATCGGCTTCGCCCACGACGCCGTTTGAGGGCTTGGGTCCGGCAGAGATCGCCGAAAAGTCCCGGCTGGCGATGGCGAAGCTGACGTCCTTCAGGGGTCAAAGGCACCGCGACCGCCGAGGGCAAGGAGATGACCGTTGATGTAGCGGTAGCCGGGAAGGGGAACTGCCTGGGTATCTTCGGTATCGGGGGTGGGACCGGCCAAGTCCGCTGGTATGGCGGCTACACCTATATGAACGGCGACAGGAAGTTCTGGCAGGAGTCCGTCGGCAAAAAGGGTCTGTCCTCTCAGCAGGCTGACGCTGTCGTCAGGTTGCTGGCGGGACACTGGCTCAGGAAGCCGGTGAGATCCACGGACGCGGACGATGAGTTCCCCTTCTGCGACACCGCTGCGTGAGACGCGAAGGCAAGAGACACACGGTCCACGGGGCCGTCTCTCGCGGCTTCTGTATCTAGTCTCGGCGGCGGGTGAATCACCCGTTGCCTGCACCGGGAGTCCGGCGGAGTGGGCGCTCAATAGGTGGGTCCGTAGGGGCTCCAGCCGTGCATGAACGGCTTGAGGTCCTCGGTGCGAGCCTCGGGGATTTCCGGTAGCGACGGTGAACCGTTGAGCGGATTCAGGCGTTGCACGTGGCTCTCGGCCCACGCGATCCATGCCTGGGTTTCCTCCCTGGCCGGCCCGGGCGGCAGACCCTCTGCATGAAGTCGGGGTGCGCCGACGTACTCGACGAGGCCCGCTGCACGCTGCCATGCCGCGTGCTGTGCTTCGAGGTGGCGCACGCGGTATGCCTCTGCGTATTCGGTCGTAGCCCGACACTTCGCGGCTTCCCATCGCAGGCGCTTCCGCTGTGCTTCCTCCAGGTCAGCCAGACGCTTGCGTTCGGCTGCCTCTCCGCGGAGATCGACCTCCTGCACGATCTCGGCGAGCTGGTCCGCAAAGGGCGTGCGGCCGTGTCGGCCCACTCGCCGCACCGGTGCGGCAGCCCGCCACTCAGACAGATCCTCAGGCGGTCAGCGGGGGAGTAGTCGTGGCGAGGGATCCTGACCCAGGTGTGCTTCTGCGCATCCGCGAGTTCCTTCTGCGTGGGGACGTGCTCGACCCGGTCCCTTGGTGGTCAGCGAGCTGGTCACCAACGCCCTCAAATACGCCCTCGGCCCCGTCCTGATGGAACTGCGCATCACCGCCTGCGCCGTGGACGTCGTCTTGTAGGGCAGCGACCCCATCGTGCCCGCTGCCCGCCCGCCGATCCCGATCGCATCGGTCGGCACGGCCCGGAGATCCCAGCCCCATTGACCCTCCAGCCAATTGGCCTGCCGATCAATCTTGCCGACCACGTTCTTCGGGATGGCGTCGAGCACGACCAGGGAAGTCGGCCGCTTGTAGCCGCTGAGGCTGTTCGCGCCCGCGGCACGCCCGGGCCACCACCACGTTGCGGAACGTGGTCCCCGCCGGCGCGAATGCCTGGTATCTGGGCAGCGCGTCCGGAGCGGTCATGAGCGCCAGCGAACCAGGCGCGCCGGCGAACCAGGTGCGGCGGCGAGCGGGATCACGGCGGGACGAAGGCAACGCCTTGGGTGACGCGGCGGCTCAGCGCTCCAGTGCAGCGTCCAGCACCGTCAGGGCGTTGCGGATGCCCTGCTCCAGCACCTCGTCCGCGAGCCGTCGGTCGGCGAGGCTGCGGGAAAGTTGCAGCGTCCCGATCATCAGTGCGTAGACGCTGAGCACCTTGGCGCGTACCGACTGCGGATCGTGCGGTGCCAGGCGGGCGGCGATGTCGTCGATGATCGCGAGGACGCTGTTGGTATACGCCTGCTTGGTCCGATCCGCGCACCGGCATATCTCGTCGAGAAGGGCGGCGGACGGGCAGCCGTCCTCGGGGTTGTCGCGGTGTTCGGGCGAGAGGTAGGTGCGCACCATTAGTTCGATCCCGGCGCGACCGGATTCAAAAGAGGTGAGCCACTCTCGCTGGCCGCGCAGTTGCTCGGAGACCGCGGTGGCGACCAGGTCCTCTTTGGACTCGAAGTGGGCGTAGAAGGCGCCGTTGGTCAGGCCCGCGTCCTTCATGAGCGTGGCGACACCGGAGCCGTCGATGCCGTCACGCTTAAACCGGCGGCCGGCCGTCTCGATGATCCGTTGCCTCGTTGCCAGCTTGTGCTCTTTCCCGTACCGCACCACGTGCTCCTCCGCTCGCGGGCCGCGTCAGCCCGTCACTCATGTTAGTACGGTCGTAATTCCAATCTGCCCGAACGCTTGTGCGCAAGCTCTGGCCGTGCCTATGGTAGTACGATCGTAATCTAAAGGGATGAGAGCCATGAAGACAACATCTCCGCAGGTGGCGCTGGTGACGGGCGCGTCATCCGGCATCGGTAAGGCCACCACGCTCACCCTCGCGGACGCCGGTTTCACTGTGATCGGAACGAGCCGCGACACCTCGCGCATCGCCCCCGGCAACGGCGTGACATTCCTTGACCTCGACGTGACCAGTGACGAGTCGGTCGCGAGCGTCGTCGAGCAGGTGCTCAAACGCTTCGGGCGGCTCGACGTGCTGGTCAACAACGCCGGGATCGGTGCCAACGGTGCCGCCGAGGAGTTCTCGGTCGCCCAGACACAGAGCCTGTTCGACGTCAACGTCTTCGGCCTCATCCGCATGACGAAGGCCGTCCTGCCGCACATGCGCACCCGCGGCAGCGGGCGCATCATCAACGTCTCGTCCGTCGCCGGCTTCGTGCCCAACCCCTTCATGGCCAACTATGTGGCGACCAAGCACGCGGTCGAGGGGTATTCCGAGTCCCTGGACCACGAAGTCCGGGAACACGGCGTGCGGGTCCTGCGAGTCCAGCCCGGCCCGGTCAACACCCCGTTCGACGCCAACCAGGTGCAGGCCGACACCCCGCTGGCGGTCTACGCGCGCCGACGGCGCGTCTTCGAAGACGTCATGAGGGAGACAATGCGCGGCGGCGACGATCCCGCCGTCGTCGCCAAGGTGATCGCCGCGGCAGCCACCGACCCGAAACCGAAACTGCGCTACACCGCGGGTTCGACGGCCGGCCGCCTCAGCGTGCTGCGCCGCATCGTCCCCGCACGGGCCTTCGACAAGAGCGTTCGCAAACTCAACCGGATGGTGGGCTGACATGCGGGCGTTCACCGTCAATCGCTACGGAAAAACCGGCAACGAGCTGCAGGCCGCAGACGTGCCGCGGCCTGCGATGGGCGAGCACGACGTGCTGGTCGAGGTTCACGCCGCAGGCGTCAACGTGCTGGATGCCAAGATCCGGGATGGAGAGTTCAAGCTGATTTTGCCCTATCGCCTGCCGTTGATCTTGGGCAACGACGTGGCCGGTGTCGTGGTCCGGGTCGGCGCCCGGGTACGGAAGTTCAAGCCCGGCGACGAGGTCTACGCGCGACCGGACAAGGGCCGCATCGGCACATTCGCGGAATTCATCGCCATCCACGAACACGACCTGGCCGCGAAGCCGAAGCACCTCACAATGACGGAAGCGGCCTCCGTCCCGCTGGTCGGCTTGACCGCCTGGCAGGCGTTGATCGAAATCGCCGGCCTGAAGAAGGGGCAGAAGGTCTTCATCCACGCCGGCTCCGGCGGCGTCGGAACATTCGCGATCCAACTGGCGAAGCATCTCGGCGCGACCGTGGCCACGACGACCAGCGCGGGCAACATCGACCTGGTCACCAGCCTCGGCGCGGATGTCGTGATCGACTACCGGCAGGACGACTTCGAAACGGTCCTCCACGACTACGACGTGGTGGTGAACAGCCTCGATGACGCGACGCTGATGAAATCCCTGCGAGTGCTGAAACCGGGCGGAAAGCTCATCTCGATCTCCGGCCCACCGGATCCCAGCTTCGCCCGGGAGATCGGGAAGCCATGGATCCTGCGGCCGGTGATGCGTGTCCTGAGCCATCGGATCAGGAAAGCCGCCAAGCGGCGCGGAATCAGCTATTCGTTCCTCTTCATGCGGGCAAGCGGAGACCAGCTCCGCGAGATCACTTCGCTTATCGACTCCGGGATCATCCGACCGGTCATGGACCGCGTCTTCCCGTTCGAATCGACCAACGAGGCCATGGCGTACGTCGAAAAGGGACGCACCAAAGGCAAAGTCGTCATCAAGGTGAAATAGACCATCAGGCAGGAGATGAACCATGACTGTGCTCACCACTTACCAGGACGCGCCGACCAAGACCGTCGACATCGGCGGGGCGAAGTTCGCCTACCGGGAACTGGGGCCGGACACCGGCACCCCGGTGATCTTCCTCAACCACCTGGCCGCGGTCCTGGACAACTGGGACCCCGGGTCGTCGACGGCATCGCCGCACGACACCACGTGATCACCTTCGACAATCGGGGAGTCGGCGTCTCACAAGGCAAGACACCGGGCTCGGTGACCGCGATGGCGCGCGACGCCATCGCCTTCATCCGCCGATCGCGGGTCGCATGTGCGACGGCTCACCGCCGTCGCTATGTCGCCCGAGAGGTCTTTCACCTGATCCGGCCCACATCCTCACAGCCCCCGTCATAGATCGTCACGCCCCCGCTCATAGGGGCTGTGTGAGACGACGAAGCCCCGTCGGGCCTTCGAACTGACCTAGCCCGTATGCAACATCGCGGAACGCGCTGTCGAGGAGCGGCACGTGCACCACAACACCATCGTCTACCGTTTGCACTGCCGCCTACTGTGTGCACCGCATCGAGGATCTGCCGCCCGTCCCGCTCGCCAAACAGCGCCTCGAGATCCGCGTCGCACCGCACCGCACCTCACCGCTGCCGTGCTCAGCGGCCGAGTCCTTCCAGGCGCATTTCCTCGAGGTAGGTGGGCTCGTCGGGTCGAGCGCGGATCACCCGGGAGTAGCGGCTGGAGCTGCGGCACCAGTCGTGACAGCCCTTCATCTGGGCCTGGAGGTCATCGACGAAGACATAGGCGATGCCCCGGTCGTGCGGGGGAAGGGCCGCGGCATCGAAAAGTGCCGGGAGCCGTGCCTTCAGGCGAAGGAATTCATCGGTGTGGCCGCGGACTATCGACCGGGCCTCCGCGAGGGCCTCCCCACGTGAATAGTTCCGGTGGTGCTGGAGTACGAGAACCAGGTTGTGACAGTCTCCTCTGGCTTCCTCCTTGGCAACCGAGAACACGTCCTGAACAATGTTGACGACCTGGACCGTCGCATTGTGCATTTCCTGGATCTCCGGCAGGGCAAACAGGGCATCAGGCACTTCGTAATGGCCGATGCGTTCGGCGTAGTCGATCAGCACATTCTCCAGTCCTGCCTTGTGGCGCAGACTGAGATATGTGCTGACGTCGGGAATGATACCGCTTCGACGGTTGATGCTCTCGCTGGTGTAGGCGTTGAGAAAGTCTTCCCAGTTGCGGGTCGACCGCTGCTGCCACGCGGCGGACATTCCCCGGACCTGACGCGACCAGAGTGAGATGAGCCCGCTTGCCGCGGGGGTGAGGCTCTTCTTCGGAACCGCGGGTACCGCGCCGGGGCGCGCGTACACGACATCGATGAGTTCTTGGACGATCCGTGTGACTCTGTGCGGCTCCACTCCGAGCGGCCCATCGAACTGGTCGTCGAACAGGATGAACCAGCCCGCTATATCGATCCCCAACTCCAGGTCCACTCCGCCCGCATGTGGCCAGAAGCGGGCGGCTACCTCCGGCACGTTCCATCGGCGGTACTCGGGGAGGGACTCCTGGCTCAGCAGTCCATGCTCCTGGACCCAGCGGAAGTGGTGAAGCGCTGCCGATTCCATGGCCTGACTGACTCGAGAAGGGAAGGGGAGTTCGAACGAGTATTCCTGCATGACGCTCTCCTCGTCCGGGTGACCTTACGCGGATGACCTCGGCGAACCTCAAGCCCGGCATCAGGCTAGCGGGTGTCCGATACGATTATCAGAGCGCGAGATGGCGGTCGGTCCAGAGCGGGAGCACAACCCCAGAGCGAGCAGAGCGGGAGCGCAACCTCTGTGCAATCGACCGGAGTCCGGCACCTCGGCGCTCAGAAAAGACCAAGGACGAGGCTTCCTGCCGCAGTCGAACGCCGCGTGCGCGGAACGTGCCTGGCGAGAGGGTCAATTTCTGCGACCCGCTCACTCCTTCAGGTGTCCCAGTGATCGCTCCTCCGCGAGACGGCCTGCCGGGGTTCTACGCTGAACGCCTCGTCAAATCACTCTCCAGGAGGCGTCCTTGCGCACAGCAGGGAGTGACCAGTGACACATGTCCGATCCCTGTCCTGGCCGAACGGCGGCGAGAGCATCGCAGGGAGCGCCACTCCCGCGCTGCCCTCCCACGCCCGGCGGACGGGCGAGCCGGGCGCCAAGGATCCGGGCACGGAGGAGTCGTCCAACTCTCCGTTCCAGCCGAGCGCCGGCCCCGTGCAGGCGGGGTTCTTCTGCTGGGACGTCGCCACGGGAGAGATCAACTGTGATCCTCTCACCTTCTCCCTCCACGGCCTGCCCGAGGACGGCCCGCCTCATCTCGACAGCTTCCTGTCGAGGATCCCGGAGTCCGACCTGCCCGAGTTCGTCGTCGCGCTGCAGTCGATGCTGGAGTCCGGTGGCGACTACCAGATCGCCTACCGGGTCGCGGCGGGTGAAGGCGTCTGGCGTTCGCTGGAGGCTCGCGGGCGGGTGCTGGCCGACTCGGCCGGAGTGCCGACGACAATGGTCGGGGTGGTGATGGACACCACGGCCGCGCATGAGCGTCAGGAAGCCGAGAGGCGAGGCTTCTACGAAGGGGCGACCCGCAATCGCCGGATGCAACAGCTCACCGCCGCGCTGGCGGCGGCCGTGACGGTCAAGGACATCGTGGCCGCCACGCAGGCAGGACTGCAGGAATTCGGCGCGGATGGGTTTGCCGTGGTGGCGTCGGTGCCCGGTGGGCTGTCCGCCGTGGCCTCCTACGGCGATCACGACGAGGAGCTGGCCGCCGTCTGCGATCTGCGTCCCGGCGTGCGCTCCCTGCTGCAGGATGCCCTGGCACGTCAGGCTCCGGTGTTCGTCGCTTCCGTCGCCGAACTGGCCGCCGCCTACCCGCAGCTGGCACAGGCGGCCGAAAGTTCTCGCCGCCGCGCGTGGGCGGCGATTCCCATGGCGGATTCTCGAGGGCCGACCGGGGTCTGCCTGATGGGGTTCGCCTCGCTCCAGGAGTTCGGTCCCGAGGAGCGGGCCTTGCTGGTTGCCGTCGCCGGACTGCTCGCCCAGTCCCTGGAGCGGGCGAGGATGTACGAGGCACAGCAAGCTCTGGCCACGGAACTGCAGCGTGGAATGCTGCCTCCCGGCCCGCTGTCGGCGCCCGGTTTGACGATTGCCGCACGCTACCAGGCGGCCACCTCGGGCATGTGGATCGGCGGCGACTGGTACGACGCCATCTGCCTTCCCGGCGGCGCGGTTGCACTGGTGATCGGAGATGTCCAGGGCCACAGCGTGTCGGCCGCCTCCCTGATGGGCAAGTTGCGCACGGCTGTGCGCGCCTATGCATGCGAGGGGCATGGTCCGGCTGCCGTGCTGACACGGACCAACCGGCTGCTCGTCGAATTCGACACCGATCCGGACCGGGCCATGTTCGCCACCTGCTGCTATCTGGTGATCGACCCCGCCGAGGGGACGGTCGAAGCCTGCACAGCGGGCCATCCGGCACCTGCCCTGGTCGCTCCAGGTGAGCCACCGCGCCTCCTCGACATCACCAGCGGCCTTCCGCTGGGTGTCGACCCGCAGGCCCGGTACGCGACCAAGTTGACACACATCCGCCCTGGCAGCGTGCTGGCGGTCACGACCGACGGTCTTCTGGAAGCGGCAGAGGGAGACATCGACGCGGGCATCGAAGCATTCCTGGCGGGGCTGGAAAGAGCCACGACGGCCGACCTCGAGGTCCTGGCAGACGAACTCCTCGCCGGGGTAAGGCGGACACCGCGCCACAGCGACGACATCGCCCTCCTGCTGGCCCGCCTCAACGCTCCCGCAGCGCACTGAGGACCACCTGCACTTCATGTCCATCGAGCGCTACTCGCACGTGATGCACATTGTGTCCACCGTGACCGGCCGGGTCGCGGCGGGTCGTACCGCCTTCGACGTGCTCACGGCCTGCTTCCCGGCCGGCACGCTCTCCGGCGCGCCCAAGCCGCGTGCGATGCAGATCGTCGACGAACTCGAGCCGTCCAGGCGGAGGTTGTACAGCGGCTGCGCCAGCTGTCTCGACTTCGCCGGCGACTTCGACACCGCCATCGCCATCCGTACGGCGCTGTTGCGGGGTGACACGGTGTACGTCCAGGCCGGAGCCGGCATTGTCGCCGACTCCGACCCGGTCGCGGAGGACAACGAGTGCCGCAACTAGGCGGCCGCCGTCCTCCGCGCGGTGCTTACATGCAACAGGCTTACCTCATAGCGCCGTTCAGCCCGTGAAGGCCGTCGTGCCGTTCGGGACGCCGAGGCCGGTCGGGCCGTCGTACCCGGTGGTGCCGGTGCACAGGTACGAGCCGGAGCAGCTGCCGTTCGAGCCGCTGGTCACGTCGTACAGTGCCGAGGTGTGGGCGTAGGGGAACGACGCCGGGTACGAGCCGGAGGACGGGGCGCCCGCCAGCGCGTAGGTCGCCGCGATCAGCGGGGAGGAGGCGCTGGTGCCGCCGAAGACCATCCAGCCGGTGGCCTGCCGGTAGCTGTCGTAGACCGCGACGCCGGTGTTCGGGTCGGCGACCGCGGAGACGTCCGCGACGGTCCGCTTGGCGCAGCCGCTGTCGGTCTGCCAGGTGGGCTTGGCGTCGTACGAGGAGCAGCCGGAGCCCGCCCCGCTCCACACCGTGTCGGTCCAGCCGCGTGTGGTGGACGAGGTCTTCAGGGACGTACCGCCCACGGCCGTCACGTACTTGGACGCGGCCGGGTACTCGGCGCCGTAGCCGTTGTCGCCGGAGCTGACGGTGATGGCGACGCCGGGGTGATTGAAGTACGACGAGTCGTAGGTGGAGTCGCTGGAGGACTCGCTGCCGCCGTAGCTGTTGGAGACGTACTTGGCGCCCAGGCCGACAGCGGTGTTCACGGCCGTGCCGAGGTTCGTCATGGTCGCCGAACTGGCCTCCACCAGAAGGATCTTGCAGTTCGGGCAGGCCGCGCTGACCATGTCGAGGTCGAGGGATATCTCCTCGGCCCAGCCGGAGTCACCGCGCGGATAGCTGGTGCCGCCGGTCTGGTTGACCTTCTTGAAGCAGCCGTTGGCGGTGGTGCAGGCGGACAGGCCGTACTGTGAGCGGTAGACGGCCAGGTCGGCCTCGGCGTTCGGGTCGTCGTACGCGTCGACGATGGCCACGGTCTGGCCCGAACCGCCGCTGGAGGAAGGCAGGTTGTACGCGGCCTGCAGCGAGGCGGGGCCGTAGCCCGATGGGGCGGCGGCTGCCGTCAGGTCGCTCTCGGCGTGCGCGGACTTGGGGGTGCCCGCGGTGACGTGCAGCGCCTTGCACGCCATCACGTTCTTCTGCGTCGGGGTCGCACAGGAGTGGGCGACGGTGACGCCGTTCGACGACGGTGAGGCCGAGGGCGCCGCCTGGCCGGCCGGGGCTGCCAGGGCCAGAGCAGCCGTGGCCAAGGAGGCCACGGCGGTGAGAGAAACGGTTCTGCGCAACGTACTTCCTCCGAGAGGTGGGTGAACCGGGGGAGACATGCGGGTGCGCTGGACGGCCGAGACGCGTGATGCGCGTCACTACGGCGCAGAACCTATGAGTGGCTGGAACATGCCAACAAGAAGATCGTTGAAACTGTGACTGTCCTTTGCTGTTCCTGGTCAACTCATGTGTTGTTCCTGAGATGTCCATGACGGAACGGTGGCGCGATCATGGGTTGACACGCCCCGGGTGAAGCGGATTTCGTGGCGCTCGAGCGACAGCTCCGCCCTCGACGAGATGGCCGCGGCCGTCCCCGGCGACACCGCCGCCATTGCGAGCGCTCTCAGCCACACCGCCCAGCCCTACGCCGCCGCGGCGGGCGGCGCGCTCGTTCTCCCGCGGGCTGCTCGCGCCCCACCCTCACGCTCATCTCCGCGGCCCTGGACATCCCGTTCCTCGTGCTGCGGAACTAACCCTTCCGGAGCCTAGACACCGCCGCCTCCATGTCCCTGACCGGTACCGAGGAGCCCGCGCCCCGTGACGATCGACAACCGGCCCAGTACTGGGACCCGCTATGGCCATCCGGGCGCCGCTACCGCCGCCTCGACCCCGAAGGCAGCAGCTGACCGGCCAGTGGTCCGGGTGCGCGTGGCTCGTCGATCGCCCCCCGGGTACCGACCGGGGCGAGGGCCTTGAGCATCCCGGTGCGTGGGGCCGCTTCCTTGAGGATGTCGATCAGGGCGACGGTGCCCCGGTTCTTGCGGATCGCCCGGGAACCGTGGACGCGTGCGGCTGCCAGGCAGGCTGTGCCTGCTGCTGACGCTCAGGAGAACGGTGCAGCCCACCGCCCGTTACGGACTCGTAGACGTCTTGTCGGTGTGGTGCTGTGGACGGCTCGCGGTCCCTCCAGCTGCGAAGAGGGCTGCTGCGGCGGAGGCCAGCGCAAGCGCGATGAACAGACCGGGATAGCCGCCGAGCGGCCCTACCAGCGCGGCTCCCGCGAACGGCGCCAGGGCAGACGCGATGGTTGCAGGCGCGGCCAGCAGCCCGGAGAGGCGCCCGTAGTGGGTGGTTGCCCATCGGTCGGTGACGGCGGTGGCCTGGAGCAGGGTGAGGTTGCCGCGCACCATGCCGGCTGCGACCGCGATCCCCACGAGCAGGGGGAAGGGGCCGGAGACCATCGCGAACGCGGCGGTTGTGGTCCCGCCGAGCGTGATCAGGGCGACGGTGCGGGTGGTGACGCCGGTGCGGCTGGCGAGGGTCGCGTACAGGGTGCGGCCGAGGGTTTGTCCTGCGCCGCCGAGGCCGAGGGCCCAGGCGGCGGCGGTGGGGCTGGCGCCGCGTGTGATCAGCAGGGGCACGAGGGCGATGACGACCGCGTACATGGCGAAGCTGTTCAGCGTGAGGGCGGTGGCGAGCATCAGGAACGGGCGGCTGCGGGTCACCGACCTGCTGGAGGTGTCCTGTTGGGAGGGTGGCGCCGGTGCGGGCGGCCAGGGTGCCCGGAGCGCGAAGGCGTGGGCGGGGATGGTCACGAGGGCCAGGAGCAGTGCGAGTACGGCGTAGGTGCTGCGCCAGCTCAGGTGCTCGGCGAGTGTGGCGGTCAGCGGGGCGAAGACGGTGGAGGCCAGGCCGCCGGCGAGCGTGACGATGGTGAGGGCGCGGACGCGATCACTTCCCCACCAGCGGGTGAGGGCGGCGAAGGCGGGCTGGTAGAAGGTGGCGGCCATGGCCACGCCGGCCAGCAGCCAGGCGGCGATGAAGGTCGCGAGGTTGGGCGCGTAGGCGATGGCCAGCACGGCGACGACGCCCAGGACGGAGCCGGTGGTCATCACTGCGCGAGGGCCTCGGCGGTCGAGGATGCGGCCGACGGGTATGCCGGTGAAGGCGGAGACCAGGAGCGCGCCTGAGAAGGCGGCGGTGGTGGCGGTCGTCGACCAGCCGGTGGCGGCCGTGATCTGTGGATTGAGGACGGGGAAGGCGTAGTAGACGATTCCCCAGCTGGTGATCTGGGTGGCGCACAGGGCGGGCAAGGCGGCGGGAGGCCGTGACCGGTCTCCCGTCCCGGTCACGGCCTCGCTGGTGTGGGGGTCGGCCATCGGTGGATCAGCAGCAGCCGCCCGCGATGGACAGTTCCTTCGCGTCGACGGCGGCGTCGGCCGGGCCCGTGCAGCAGGTGCTGCCCTGCTGCTTGGCCAGGGTGTCGGCGTCGGCCTTGACGACGTACACCTCCCAGGGTTCTTGGCCGGGGCCGTGGACCCAGACCTTGTCCTGGAGGGCGTGGCAACAGGTGGTGTCGTTCTCCACGTCGGTGGCCAGGCCGGCCTCGCCCAGGCGGGCGGTGGCGGCGTGGACCGCCTCGGTCGTCTCGACCTCGACGCCGAGGTGGTCCATGCGGGTCGCCTCAGCCGCGGTGCCTTCGATGAGGACGAGCTTGAGCGGGGGCTCGGCGATGGCGAAGTTGGCGTAGCCGTCGCGGAGTTTGGCGGGCTCGGTGCCGAAGAGCTTCGTGTAGAAGGCCACGGATGCGGCGAGGTCGGGGACGCGGAGGGCGAGCTGTACGCGGGACGTCATGGCGAACCTCCTGGGGTGGGTGGGGAGTTCAGCAGCCGCCGGAGGCGGTGGCCGGGGCGCCGATGCCGATCTGGAGGGTGGCGGGGGCGGCGCAGCAGCCTCCGGACTGCTCGGCGTTCTCCGGCTCGTCGAAGAGGCCGGCGCCGCCGCAGACCCCCGTCTCCGGGAGGGTGAGTTCGACGCGCTCGGCGGCCTCCTGGTCTCCGGCGAGGGCGGCGGTGATGGAGCGGACCTGCTCGTAGCCGGTCATCGCGAGGAAGGTCGGGGCGCGGCCGTAGGACTTCATGCCGACCAGGTAGACGCCCTGTTCGGGGTGGGAAAGCTCGTTGACGCCGTGCGGGTAGACCGTGCCGCAGGAGTGGACGTTCGGGTCGATCAGCGGGGCGAGCGCGGTCGGCGCCTGGAGGCGCTCGTCGAGGCCGAGGCGGAGCTCGGAGAGGAAGGACAGGTCGGGGCGGAAGCCGGTCAGGACGATGACCTGGTCAACCGGGTCGAGGCGGCGGCCGTCTTCCCCGACGGGGACGAGCTGGTCGCCGTCCCGCTCCACAGCCTGTGTACGGAATCCCGTGACCGCGCTCGCATATCCGGCCTCGACTGCGGCCTTGGCACGCAGGCCCAGGGCGCCGCGAGCGGGGAGTTGGTCGGCCTCGCCGCCGCCGTACGTGTTCGCGCCGATGCCGCGGCGCAGGATCCACACCGCGTGTGTCCCGTCCTCCTCCTCGGCCAGGTCGGCGAGGAGGGCGAGGGCGGTGAAGGCGGAGGCGCCGGAGCCGACGACGGCGGTGCGCTTACTCGCGTAACGGGCACGTACAGCCGGGTCCTTCAGGTCCGGGACGCGGTAGGAGATGCGGCCGACGGCCGACTTCTCGCCGAGGGCGGGCAAGCCGTCCGCGCCGAGAGGGCTCGGAGTGGACCAGGTGCCGGAGGCGTCGATGACGGCGCGGGTGGTGATCCGCTCCTCGGCGCCATCGGCGGACTGGATGTGCACCGTGAAGGGCTGCTCGTCGCGGCCGGCGTCGACGATCCGGTCACGGCCGGCTCGGGCGACGCCGGTCACCGTGGCGCCGTAGCGGACCCTGTCGCCCAGGATCTCGGCGAGTGGCTGGAGATAACGCCCGGCCCAGTCGCCGCCGGTCGGGTAGGTCGAGGTGTCGGGGCGGACCCAGCCGGTCGGTGCGAGAAGCTTCTCGGCCGCCGGGTCGACGACCTCCCCCCAGGTGGAGAACAGCCTCACGTGCGACCACTCTCGTACGGCGCTGCCCGCAGCCGGGCCAGCTTCAAGGACGAGGGGTTCGATGCCGCGCTCGACGAGGTGGGCTGCGGCGGCCAGGCCGATGGGGCCGGCGCCGATGACCACGACGGGCAGCTGGTCGGTGGTGAGCGCGTTCACGAAAATCCCCTTTGTTTCGACATCCGTCGATCTCTTGCGTCCCCAGCATTACAGCTGCTTCGATAAGCGTCAACATAGACACTCATCGAATCTGGGGGTCGAGATATGGAACGGGTGGACGTAGCGGTGATCGGGGGCGGTCAGTCGGGATTGGCCACAGTGCACTCCCTGCGTCGGCAGGGGCTGGAGCCGGTGGTCCTGGAGGCGGCCGATGAGGCCGCCGGATCCTGGCGGCACTACTACGACAGCCTCACGCTCTTCTCTCCCGCCGGATACAGCTCGCTGCCCGGGATGCCGTTCGACGGGGACTCGGACCGCTACCCACACCGGGACGAGGTCGTCGCCTACCTACTGCGGTACGCCGACCGCCTGGGTGCCGACATCCGTACCGGGATGCGGGTCCGGGAAGTCCGGGCCGGCGACGACGGCGCCTTCACCCTCGTACTGGAGGGCAGTGGGGAACTGTCCGCGCGCGGCGTGGTCGCGACCTCGGGTACGTTCGGTCGCCCTTGGCGACCGGCGCTGCCAGGGCTGGACGACTTCGCCGGCACAGTGCTACACGCGGCCGGGTATCGCGCGCCGGAGCCGTTTGCGGGACAGCGCGTGGCGGTCGTCGGGGCCGGGAACTCCGCCGTGCAGATCGCCGCCGAGCTGGCCGCGCACGCCCGGGTCACCCTCGGCATGCGGCATCCGGTCCGCTTCGCCCGGCAGCGCACGCTGGGCCGGGATCTGCACTGGTGGCTGAAGCGGACCGGGGTCGACACTCTGCCCCTGGGCCGGTTCCTGCGCACACCGCCGACTCAGCTGGTCATCGACGACGGCCGCTACCGGACCGCCGTCGCCTCCGGCGCTCCGGACCGGCGTCCGGTGTTCACGGAAATCGACGGCGCCAAGGTCACCTGGGCCGACGGCAGCAGTGAGGAGGTCGACACGATCCTGCTGGCCACCGGCTACCGCCCCGACCTCGGCTACCTGGCCCCGCTCGGCGCGCTCGACGAACATGGCCAGCCGATCCACCAGGAGGGCGTCTCGCTCACTCATCCTGGCCTCGCCTATGTGGGGCTGGAGTGGCAGCGGAGCTTGTCCTCGAACTCCCTCCGCGGGGTCGGCAGGGACGCGAACCGGATTGCCCGGCGCCTGGCGGCGTATGTGCACCGAGGCTGAGGCCCTGGCGGCGCTAGTTCGACGTATGTCAACATAGACGTATGTCGAACATCAAGGTGCTGCCGCTGCTGGACCCCGAGGTCGCCGAGGGTGTCGTGGTGCCGTGCTGCCCGCCGCTCACCGAGCGGCCGCTGACGGCCGAGGAGGCGGAGCGGACCGCCGCGATGTTCAAGGCGCTCGGCGACCCGGTCCGCCTGCGCCTGTTCTCGCTGGTCGCCTCGCACGAGGGCGGCGAGGCGTGCGTGTGCGACATCTCCGACGTCGGGGTGTCCCAGCCGACCGTCTCCCACCACCTGAAGAAGCTCAAGGAGGCCGGGCTACTCACCTCCGAGCGGCGCGGCACGTGGGTGTACTACCGGGTGGAGCCGTCGGTGGTCGCTGCGATGGGGCAGATGCTCGGCAGCCTGGGCTGAGCCGACTGGACGGGCCGCAGGGAGCAGGTGAGTCCGATGAGCAACGCGTCGGTGGATCGTCAGGCGATCCACAAGGAGCTGGAGCGGGCCCGGACGACGTTCCACCGGCTCCTCGACAACGCCACTGAGGACGACCTGCGCCGGCCAACCGACGGCACCCGGTGGACCAACGAACAGCTGCTGTTCCACATGCTCTTCGGCTACATCTTGATCCGGCCGCTGCTGCTCTTGCTGCGGATCTTCGGGCGGCTGCCGCGTGGCGTCAGCCGGGCCTTCGCCCGACTTCTCAACGCTGGGACCAGGCCCTTCGACGTCGTCAACTACCTGGGTCCGCTGGGCGGGGCGAAGGTTTTCCGGCGCCGCCGCATATCGGTAGGTTGTCCCGTCGAACATTGAGTTGCCTGTTCGACGGGGTGGGGCCGGGATGGAAGACCTAGACATCAGGATCATCACGATGATTAGCCGCGGGGGCTGCTGATCCGTTCGGGTTGGATCACATAGATCACCCGGACTTGGTCGCGGCCGCCGAACCATGGGTAGGGCCCGCCGAGATACTTCTGCGCGAGCGCCTCGATGTGGTCGACCGCTCCCTCGGTGGTCATATGCACCACACGGCCGCGGATCTGGACGTAGGAGGCAGGTTCCGAGGGGTCGGCGACGGCGATGGCTACCCGCGGGTCGCGCGCGATGTTTCGGGTCTTTTGATGCGACTCAACGCTGTTGATCAGGACGTGCTCGCCGTCGGTGTCGACCCATGTCTGAGTGAGCTGGGGTGAGCCGTCGGGCATCGTTGTAGCGATATAGCAGGTACTGGGGCGGCGCAGCAGCGCCACC
Organism: Streptomyces sp. GbtcB7; assembly: GCF_019091445.1. Classification (NCBI taxonomy): domain Bacteria; kingdom Bacillati; phylum Actinomycetota; class Actinomycetes; order Kitasatosporales; family Streptomycetaceae; genus Streptomyces; species Streptomyces sp. GbtcB7. Next base: position 262,469 of record NZ_JAGXJM010000011.1, on the reverse strand, counting down.
ACGTCCTCGCCGAGGGGTACGGGCACGGGGTTCTCCGGGGTCGGTTCAGCGGGGTGCTGCGGCAACGGTAGCCACGGCAGGGAACCCGGCCCTCCCCGCCCCCTGAAACCGTCGATCACCGGCTTGTACGGATCCAGAGCGGTCGCCGGGGGCGGCAGCTTCTTATGCCGAGGGAAGGCTCCAAGTCGCAGTTACCACACTCCGTTTGAAACAAGCGCGCTGATCTCGCGGGCTGCCTCGCGAGCGGGGCGCCCGGCGCCGATGAGGGTGGCGGAGGCGGGGCCGGTCCAGTCGCCGTAGCCGAGCAGGTGCAGACGCGGCTCGTCCACTGCCCGGGTGCCGTCAGTGGCGATGTGGCCGCGTGGGCCTCGGAGCTGGAGCGGAGCGAGATGAGACAGGATGGGCCGGAAGCCTGTGCACCAGATGATTGTGTCGGCCTCGGCGCGCGTGCCGTCGGCCCATTCGACGCAGCCGGGGACGAGACGCGAGAACATTGGGCTCGCCTTCAGTAGGCCGCGGTCTCGGGCTTCGCGTACGGGCGGGACGGCGACGATGTCCCCGAGCGAGGCGACGCCGCCCGTGTCCGTGCGGTCCTCGTCCAGGGCGCGGCGTCGGGCGGTGGCCGCATTGAACAGGGCGCGGCCGTCGATATCGTCGGCCAGGAAGCGTGGCGGGCGCTGGGTGACCCAGGTCAGCCGGGTGTCGTCGGCGAGGTCGGCGGCGATCTGGGCGCCGGAGTTGCCCCCGCCCGCCACGATCACGCGTTGGCCTGCGAAGTCGGCGGGGCTGCGGTACTCCACCGTGTGCAACTGGCGGCCCCCGAAGGCCGCTTGGCCGGGGATGGCTGGGAGGAAGGGCCGCCACCAGGTGCCGGTCGCGCTGATTGCGGCGCGGGCGTGCCAGGTACCGGAGTCGGTTTCCACGCGCAGGAGTTGGCCGTCGCGGTGGACGCCGAGGACGCGCACGGGCCGTTCGACGGGCAGGTCGTAGCGCTTCTCGTAGTCGACCAGGTACTCCACCACGTGCTGCGCGTCGGGGTAGGTCTCGCCGCTCTGCGCCGGCATGAGGCGGCCGGGCAGCGAGGAGTACGCGGCCGGGGAGAACAGGCGCAGCGAGTCCCAGGCGTGCTGCCAGGCGCCGCCCGGTGTGGTCTGGGCGTCGAGGATGACGAAGTCGAGGCCCAGACGTCGCAGGTGGTAGCCGGCGGCGAGCCCGGCCTGGCCGCCGCCGATCACCACCACCTGCGTCTGGTGGCTCATTCGGCCGATCGTCCGGGCATGAAGATGAGGGCCACCAGTGCCAGTCCGACCACGGCGCCTACGAGTTGCATGCCGATGAAGCCCAGAAGCGAGCCCGGCGCGATGCCCGCAAAGGTGTCGGTGAAGGTACGCCCGATGGTCACCGCCGGGTTGGCGAAGGACGTCGACGAGGTGAACCAGTAGGCGGCGCCGATGTAGGAGGCGACGGCCACGGGGGCGAACTGCAGGCGGTTGGCGCGGGCCAGGCCGAAGATCAGCAGGATCAGGCCCGCAGTCGCGACGATCTCACCGAGGAGCAGGTGCCCGGCCGAGCGGTCGTGTGTGGACCACTTCACGAGGGGTTCGCCGAACATCGCGTCCGCGAGGATCGCACCGGCGATCGCGCCCACGATCTGGGCGGGCAGATAGACAGCTGCCTCGCGCAGGGTGACCCCGGCGCCGCCGCGGCGGGCGGTCCACCACTCGGCCAGCGTGACGACGGGGTTGAAGTGGGCGCCGGAGACCGGGCCGAGCAGGAGGATGAGGATGCCGAGGCCGAAGACGGTGGCCGTGGAGTTGGCCAGCAGTTGCAGGCCGACGTCCTTGGTCAGTTCGGTGGCCTGGATGCCGGAGCCGACCACGACCGCCACCAGCGCCGCGGTGCCTATGAGTTCGGCGGCGGCCCGGGCGACCAGGGGGGTGCGCGGCGGTGTGGCACCCGGCGCGGGCGCGACGGAGGAGGGTTCAGCCGGTGTCGCGGACTCCGCGGTCGGGGCGGCTTCGGCGGCGGTCATGGGCAGGCCCTCTTGTTCTCGGCGGCGGTGCGAGCGGATTCGGCGAGGTCGGCGAACTGGCCGGCGAGTGAGGCGAGGACGTCGGGCTTGAGCCGGTAGTAGATGTACCGGCCGCACGGCTCCGTCTCGACGAACCCGGCCTCGCGCAGCACCTTCAGATGGTTGGAGAGGTTGGTCTGCCGGGCACCGGTCTCCTCCACCAGGTGGGTGGTGCAGAGCGTCTCTTTGGCGAGCAAGGTCACGATCTGGAGCCTGAGCGGGTCGGCCAGAACCCGGATCAGATCAGTGTCGACTGACGTCAGCATGGACTGATACTTTCATATCAGTGGTGGCTGACACCACCGGGTGCTGATGTCATTCGTGCCTGATGTCGTCGTGAGACAAGAGAGACTTCTGATGTCCGACAAGCCCTCTGTGCTGTTCGTCTGTGTCCACAACGCCGGCCGTTCCCAGATGGCTGCCGCGTGGCTGACCCACCTGGCCGGGGACCGTGTCGAGGTGCGCTCCGCCGGCTCCAACCCGGGCGCAGGCGTCAACCCGGCTGCCGTCGAGGCCATGGCCGAGGTCGGCATCGACATCTCCGCCGAGGTCCCGAAGATGCTCACCGTGGACGCGGTGAAGGAGTCGGACGTCTGCATCACCATGGGCTGTGGCGACACCTGCCCCGTCTTCCCGGGCAAGCGGTACCTGGACTGGGAGCTGGAGGACCCGGCGGGCCAGGGCGTCGAGGCCGTGCGTCCGATCCGGGACGAGATCAAGGTACTGATCGAGGGCCTGATCAAGGAGATCGCGCAGGAGCCCCAGGCATGAGCACAGCGACGGACATACGCAACGTCATCGTCATCGGCTCCGGCCCCGCCGGATACACCGCCGCTCTCTACACCGCCCGCGCCTCGCTGAAGCCGCTGGTCTTCGAGGGCGCGGTCACGGCCGGCGGCGCGCTGGTGCAGACGACCGAGGTGGAGAACTTCCCCGGCTTCCGCGACGGCATCATGGGCCCGGAGTTGATGGACAACATGCGGGCCCAGGCCGAGCGTTTCGGCGCCGAGATCGTCCCCGACGACATCGTCGAGGTCGACCTCACCGGCACGGTCACGACCGTCACCGACAGCGCGGGCGCGGTCCACCGGGCGAAGGCCGTCATCGTGGCGACCGGCTCGCAGCACCGCAAGCTTGGCCTGCCCGGCGAGGACGCGCTGTCCGGCCGGGGCGTGTCGTACTGCGCGACCTGCGACGGCTTCTTTTTCCGCGAGCACGACATCGTGGTGGTCGGCGGCGGCGACACGGCGATGGAGGAAGCTACCTTCCTCTCCCGCTTCGCCAAGTCCGTGACGGTCGTCCACCGCCGCGACACCCTGCGGGCCTCCAAGACCATGCAGGACCGAGCCTTCGCCGACCCGAAGATTTCCTTCGCCTGGAACAGCGAGGTCGCCGAGATCCACGAGGCCGGCGGCAAACTCGCCGGGCTCACCCTGCGCGACACCGTCACCGGCGAGACCTCCCGCCTCTCGGCCACCGGGCTCTTCGTCGCCATCGGCCACGACCCGCGCACCGACCTGGTCACCGGCCAGCTCGACCTGGACGGCGAGGGCTACCTCAAGGTCGCCTCCCCCTCCACGCGCACCAACATCGCGGGCGTCTTCGGCGCGGGCGACGTCGTCGACCACAGCTACCGGCAGGCCATCACCGCGGCCGGCTCCGGCTGCGCGGCCGCCCTCGACGCCGAGCGGTACCTCGCCGCCCTGAGCCACGCCGACACCGCAGGCGAGCCCGTCCCGGCTGCCGTCTGACGCCCGGAGAAACATCATGACTCTCAAGAACGTCACCGACGACTCCTTCGAGCAGGACGTCCTCTCCAGCGACAAGCCGGTCCTGGTGGACTTCTGGGCCGCCTGGTGCGGCCCGTGCCGCCAGCTCGCCCCCTCGCTGGAGGCGATCGCCGCAGAGCACGGCGACAAGATCGAGATCGTCAAGCTGAACATCGACGAGAACCCGGCCATCGCCGCCCGGTACGGCGTGATGTCCATCCCGACGCTGCACCTCTACAAGGGCGGCGAGGTCGTGCAGACCGTCGTGGGCGCCAAGCCCAAGGCCGCCCTCGAACGCGAACTCGCCGACCACCTCGCCTGACGCGACACCGGTGGGGGTGTCCTCAACGCCCCCACCACCTCCATTTCTCCGATCTCCGACGGAGGTATCCCGGTGGCCAGCAAGCGCATCGTCGCCATCGGCGGCAGCGACGCCGGCATCAGTGCGGCCCTGCGCGCCCGCGAGCTGGATCCCGACAGCGAAGTCACCGTGGTGGTGGCCGACGCCTACCCGAACTTCTCCATCTGCGGCATCCCGTACTACGTCTCCGGCGAGGTCGAGCACTGGAGCAACCTCGCACACCGCACACTCGCCGACCTCAAGGCCACCGGCATGCAGGTCCGAACCAACACGCTCGCCACCGGCATCGTGGCCGGCAAGCGGCTGATGGTGCGCGACGTGGGCGGGTGGATCGAGGAGCTGCCGTACGACGCGCTGATCGTGGGCACTGGCGCGGTCAGCGTCCGCCCGCCCATCAAGGGGTTGAGCGGACCGGACGCGCTCGGCCCGCAGGACGGCGTCCACCTGCTGCACAGCATGGGCGACACCTTTGCCGTGATGCAGAGCCTCGCCGCCCGCCGTCCGAAGACGGCCGTGGTCATCGGCGCCGGCTACATCGGCCTGGAGATGGCCGAGGCCCTCACCATGCGCGGCATCCAGGTCACCCAGATCGAGGCCCTGCCCGAGGTCCTGCCCACCGTCGACCCGGAACTCGGCGCCCTTGTCCACGCCGAACTCACGACCCACGGTGTCGAGGTGCTCACCAGCACAACGGTCTCAGCGATCGCCCGTGCCGCCTCCGGCAACGTACTCAACGTCCAGGCCACCGGCCCCGACGGCACGACCTTCACCCAGGTCACCGACCTCGTCCTGGTCGTCGTCGGCGTCCGCCCGGACACCGCACTCGCCGACGCCGCCGGAGCCAAGCTCGGTGTGAAGGGTGCGATCGAGGTCGACGAGTACATGCGCACCTCGCTGCCCGACGTGTACGCGGCCGGAGACTGCGTGGTCACGCACCACCGCCTGCTCGGCAGGACCTGGCTGCCGCTGGGGACGACCGCCCACAAGCAGGGTCGGATCGTGGGGGAGAACGCGCTCGGCGGCAGCCGCTGGTTCGCGGGCAGCCTGGGCACCCAGGTGGTCAAGGTCTTCGACCTGGTCGCCGCCCGCACCGGCCTGCGCGACCACGAAGCCGCGGACGCCGGACGGGGCTGGACACCCGCGACCACCGCCAGCAGTCCCGATGACCACAAGGCGTACTACCCCGGCGCCACGCCGGTCTCGATCCGCGTCACCGGCGACACCTCAAGCGGCCTCCTGCTGGGCGCCCAGCTCGTCGGACGGCGCGGTGCGGAGATCTCTAAGCGCGTGGACACGTACGCCACCGCCCTCTTCCACGGCATGCCGGTCGACGGCATCAGCGAACTCGATCTCTCCTACACCCCGCCCCTGGGCTCCCCGTGGGACGCGGTCCAGGTCGCGGCGCAGGCATGGATGATGAACGAGCACCACCTCGACGTGCAGCGCCGCATGCTGCGGACGCCCTCAGGGCAGTGACGGCGCTCAGGCGGCCGTAGCCTCGGCCTCCGGCTCGCCCACGGGCTCCAGGATCTCCCGCACGCGGCGCAGCCCAGCGTGGTTGACGGAGTACCAGGCCCAGGTGCCGCGCCGGTCGCGTGTGAGCAGCCCGGCGTCCGTCATCACCTTCAGGTGATGGCTGATGGTCGGCTGACGCAGGCCGAGGCATTCGGTCAGGTCGCACACGCACGCCTCGCCCTTGAGGGCGCGTTCGATGAGACGCAACAGCTGCAGCCGGGTCGGGTCCGCGATGGCCTTCAGGACGGCGGCCAGCCGCTCGGCTTCGTCGCGGTCGATCAGCAGGCAGGACAGGGACGCGGTGCACGTCCCCGGCTGGTCCGCCACCGCCTCCGTCGCCTCGCCATACGTAGAGATAGCCACCCGTTCACCATAGGCGGCTGCCGCGCGGTCCCCGGCTGCCCTCAGATCCACACAGGGAGTTGTTCACCGCGGGTTCGCTTTGACCGACAGAGCGGCGCCCCGGCCTTCACAGGCATTGACAGGAGATTAGCTCAATGAAAATTGAGTCAATGGACGCTGAGTGGTCTGCAACGGTGGTGGCGCGAGCACAACGGCACGCGGCACTGGGGGAACCCGCGCGCCTGGCGATCATCGACCGGCTGCTGCTGGGCGACGCCTCGCCCAGCGAACTCGGCCAGGAGCTGGACCTGCCCAGCAATCTCCTGGCCCACCACCTCAAGCTGCTCGAACAGGTCGGCCTGATCGAGCGATCCCGCTCCGAAGGAGACCGACGGCGCACCTACCTGCGCCTGCGCGTGGAAACCCTGGCCGACACCATGCCGACACCCCTGCGGACCGCGCCCCGCGTGGTGTTCGTCTGCACCCACAACTCCGCCCGCTCACACCTCGCCGCCGCCCTCTGGAAGCGCCACAGCACCGTGCCGACAGCCTCGGCAGGAACCGAGCCCGCACAGCGCGTCCACCCCCGCGCCGTCGCGACCGCACGCAAACACGGCCTCTCCCTGGCCCCCGCCCGCACCGCCCACATCGACGAGACGCTGCGCCCGGACGACCTCGTGGTCGCCGTCTGCGACAACGCCCACGAACAGCTCGGCCCCCGGGTCCCCGACCGCCTGCACTGGTCGGTACCCGACCCCACCCGCACCGGCACCGACGACGCCTTCGCCGACGCCCTGAGTGATCTCGCCGACCGGGTCAACCGGCTGGCTCCCGCCGTCCGCCCTCCTGGAGGCAGCGATGACTGAGACCGCGTCCACCCCGCACCGCAACCTGAGCATCGACCAGCAACTCGCCCTGCGCACCGCAGCCACCCACCTGACCCGGGAGTTCGACGGCGTCTTCGGCCAGGAGACCATCGAGCGGTTCCTGCACACCAGCTACGACCAGTTCGCCGGCCGCAGCACCATCCCCAACTTCCTCCCGCTCCTCGCCAAACGCTTCGCCCGCCAGCGCCTGCACGCCCTCGCCAAGGTCGAAGGCCACCACACCGACGGCAAGCCCATCGTGCTCTTCCTCTGCGTCCACAACGCCGGACGCAGCCAGATGGCCATGGGCTTCTTCCAGCACCTGGCCGGCGACAGCGCCGTCGCCTGGTCCGGCGGATCCGAACCCGGAATCGAGGTCAACCCGTCGGCCATCGCCGCGATGGGTGAGCGCGGCATCGACATCTCCCGCGAGTTCGCCAAACCCTGGACCGACGAGATCGTCCGCGCTGCCGACGTCGTCGTCAGCATGGGCTGCGGCGACGCCTGCCCTGTCTTCCCCGGCAAGCGCTACCTCGACTGGACCCTGGACGACCCCGCAGGCCAGACCGTCGACAACGTCCGCCCCATCTGCGACGACATCGAACGCCGCGTCCGCGGCCTCCTCGACGACCTCGGCGTCCCGGCACAGCACTGACCGCACACAGGGTGTACGAAGGCGGGCCCCACACAGCTCCGCGCCCGTACGAATCAACCTTGCTGTACGGGCAGCCAACTCTCTAGGTATGCGTGCAGCCCTTCGAGGTGCGCACCGCGAGCGACGTAGCCGAGATAGCCGTCAGGGCGTACGAGCCCTTGGGCCACGTCCGGCCACGGGCTCTCCCCGCAAAGCCGGTGCACGCTGATCAGGTCGTCCCGTCCGCGCAGGACTGAGGCGAAGCGTTCGTCGGGCCAGAGCGCGGGCGGTCCGGACAGAAGTAGGTGCCAGCCCGGGCCCGAACTCCGCGCCTGGAGCCCGCGCGGCAGGTCGGGCAGCCGGTCGCCCGCTCGCGGCCCCTTCCTCGGTGGCCGCGAGCCCGCGGTGGAGGCGGGGCTTCGTCGGTAGTGGATGCCCAGCTCAGAGACCGTACGGAACACACGCCCGCGAGGTCCCGTCGCGCGTAGCGCCAACGGGGCCAGGCGTGGAGCGAGTCGGGTGCGGGCGAGGCGGATGAGCGGGTTGCGGCTGGTGCCGATCGTGAAGGCGCGGTCGGTGAAGCGCAGCACGCTGCGGCCGACCGGGGCGCGCTCGATCTCGTACGTCTCCAGCAGCTCCGCCGGTGCCCTGCCCCGGCATACGAGGGCGAGCTTCCAGCCCAGGTTGAGGGCGTCCTGGATGCCGGTGTTCATGCCCTGGGCGCCGGCCGGGCTGTGGATGTGGGCCGCGTCGCCGGCAAGGAAGCAGGGGCCCGAGCGGTAGTGGGCGGCGCCGCGGTTGTGGAGCCGGAAGTCGGTCATCCAGAGCGGGTCCCGCAGGACCAACCGGTCGGGGGTGTACTCGTCGGTGATCCTCTGCAGAAGCCCGAGCTTCACCTCGGTATCCGGGGCACGCGGCGGACGCATCGCGAGCATCCGCCAGGTCGCCGGCGAGCCGAGCGGGAAGAAGAACAGCATCCCGGACCCGGTCATGTACGCGTGCACGGCACCCGGCTCCAGGCCGTCGACCTCCAGATCGGCGAGCAGGAAGGTCTGCGGATAGGCGTACCCCTCGAAGCCGATGCCCGCCTGGGCGCGGACGGTGCTGTGCGCGCCGTCGCACCCCACGATGTACCGCGCGTTCACGGTCTCCTCAGCGCCATCGTCACGCCGGAGCCAGCAGGTGACGGATGAGCCCTCTCGCTCCAGACGGACCAGCTCCGTGCCCCGCTCCACGACCACGTCCTGCGCCGCCAGATGTTCGGCAAGGATGCTCTCGGTCTCCGCCTGCGAGAGGAACAGTAGGAAGGGATACGCGGTGTCGGTCAGCCCGATGTCGAACAGCGGCATCTGCACCACCCGCTGGGGGAGATGCAGCCTAAGCTGCATCGCGGGGTTGCCGCGGGCGACCAGCTCCCCGGTCACCCCGAACCCGGCCAGCGCCTCCAGCGTGCGCGGCTGAATGGCCAACGCACGCGACTCATGCGCCCGGTCGAGCGAGCGATCGACAATGCGGAAAGTGGTGCGGTAGCTGCGCAGTTGTGCGGCGAGCGCGAGCCCGGTGGGCCCCGCACCGACCACGAGCACGTCCAATGGCGCCGTCATGGATCCACGGTAGTGCTCGAGCGTCTCGACCAGCCCACTACTTGGATCCGGCGCCCGCGGGCTGGGCGAGGATCTCGCCGCACAGCACGACGCAGTCGGCGCAGATCCACACGTCGGGGCCAGAGACCAGGCGGCGCTCGTCGCTCCCCGCGTGACCGCAGAAGGAGCAGCGGGAGGAGGCGTCGTCGGGGCGGCGGCTGGCTTCGCGGATCTTGTCGCGGGTGATGCCGAGGTGTTCGAGGGTGGCGGCGGCCACGCCGTCGGTGAGCAGGCCGAGCAGAAGGTGTTCGGTGCCGGCCTCGGCCAGCCCGTCCGCCTCGGCCGCGGTCAGCGCGGCGGACAGGCCGCTCCTCAGGTCACGGCCACGGATAAGGCCGCCAGCCGTGGGCGCCTCCTGGATGCGGTCGACGCGGTCGACATAGCGCTGGCGTGCGGCCTGGCGGGAGACGCCGAGGCGTTCACCGATCACCGTCCAGGAGTGCCCGGCGGCGCGCACCTGGCGTACAACCTGGTCAACGGCCTCGTCCGCGTGGCCGGTCAGGTCCTGGGTGACGGCGATGACGGCGTCGAGCAGGGCGAGTTCGTCTTCGTTTCCAGCGCGGGCGTGGGCCGCTGCGATGAGCTGCTCCACGGTGGGTTCTTCGCTCATGCTGACAACCGTAGATTGTCACTCACTGACTGACAATCCCTTGTTGTCACTACGATGCCGGGCCGCCGATGATGCTGCAGATGTCCGCGTCCGTACACGTGCTCGGGTCGGTGGTGGCGGCGCGTTCGGCCAGGCCGCGCAGGGCGGTGCGGGTCTTGCGCAGCTCGGTCATGCGCCGCTCGATGTCCGTGAGGTGCTGCTGGATCAGGTCCGTGACGTGGGCGCAGGGCGCTTCGCCCGAGTCGCGCAGGGCGAGGATCGAGCGGATCTCGGAGAGCGTCAGCCCGGCCGACTGGGCGTCGCGGACGAAGGCCAGCCGGGTGCCGGTCTGCGGCGGATAGTCCCGGTAGCCACCCGGCGTGCGGGGCGGGGCGGGCAACAGTCCGGCCTGTTCGTAGAAGCGGATCGTCTTGGGCGTCAGCCCGTTTGCGGAGGCCAGTTCTCCGATGCGCATACCAGCGAGGTTACGCCTTGACCTTCCAGTGCGCTGGAAGGTCTAACGTCGGTCGCATCCAAGGTGACGTGGGAGGACGCGGCCATGCGTATCACGCTTCTGACGGTGCCCGACTGCCCCAACGCGCGTCTTGCGCGGGAGCGGATCGGCCAGGCGCTCGACGGACGGGCCGCAGAGGTGGAGCTGGTCGAGGTCGCCGACGAAGCGCAGGCTGCGCGGCTCGGGATGACCGGCTCCCCGACCGTCCTCGTAGACGGCGCCGACCCGTTCGCCGTACCGGGGGCTGCCGCGTCTGTCTCCTGCCGCCTGTATCGAGGCCCGGACGGGCGGACCGAGGGAGCACCGAGCGTGGCCGACCTGCAACGTGCCCTGCACGTCGCCGAGGTCGGCGAAGACTGTGACTGCCTGCCCATGGACGCGGCAGGCCGCGGTGGACGTGGCCGCCTCGCGCCCGTCACTAGAGGGCTGCGCGCCGTGCAACAGGCCATCCTGCGGTCGCCTGTCGGGAGAATGTGCCGCTGGGGGGCAGGCCCCCTTGGTGCGATCCCGCCGCACATCGAGTAGGGGCGAGCCGCCGGTGCTCACACGCCAGCGGCCAGGACCGCGTAGAGCACCCGCCTCGTGGAGGAGCTGGAGGAAGCCGGCGAGGAACTCGCGCAGCAGTTACAGGACTTGCGGCTGGCCGTCTACCAAGATGAGGGTTCGAGGCCGCCCGTGCGATGGCCGGCGAGGGGCAGCTGGTAGGGCGAGCCACTGGGCAGTCCGTCAATGCCGGTCACGGGTGGACGAGGAGTCAACTCATCGTTATCCCGTCCAGCGCAGGTTCAGTACCGGTTCGGACGAAGTCTCCCGGGAGCGGTCGGGTCATGCGGTTGCGCCGGGGGCAGTGAGACGGTTGCGGAACACCGTTCCGGACGGGGGTCTGACTCATGACATCTTTGACCGAAGTGTCTTGTCACGGGCTTGTCGACTGCCGTTGCGGGATGGTGCCTGCTGTCACCGAGCCACAGGGCGTGTCCCAATAGGGGCCTTGCCGTCTTTCAGGCGCCATCACGGTTCAGACCGCCCGACCGGCAGATGCCAGCCACCCAGCACATCACCACGCGGGAGGCAGACCACCATGACGACCAGACAGCGCAGCACCTCTTCCACCAGCACAGGCCCGCCCGCTTGGGGCGAGGTCGTCTTGGGCGTGGACACGCACGGCGAGGTTCATGTCGCAGCAGTGGTCTGCCCGCTGGGCCAGATCCTGGGCACCAAGTCCTTTCCGGCCACGGCGGTCGGCTACCGTCGGCTGCTCGCCTGGGCACGCAAGTTGGGGACGGTGCGGCGGGCCGGGGTGGAGGGCACCGGTACCTTCGGCGCAGGTCTGTCGCGCTACCTGCTGGCGCAGCATGTCGCGGTCTTCGAGGTGAACCGACCCGACCGCTCGGCCCGCCGTCTCCTCGGGAAGTCAGACCCGCTCGACGCACAGGCCGCCGCGCGGGCCGTGCTCAGCGGTCGCGCCCAGGCGCGGGCGAAGACTGGCGACGGTCCGGTGCAGAGTGCTCGGATGTTCAAGCTCGCCAAGGATTCCGCGGTCAAGGCCCGCACCCAGGCGATCAACCAGCTCAAGGCCGTCCTGGTCGTAGCCGACCCGGTCCTGCGGGAACGGCTGTCTGGCCTGGGCAACCGCGAACTGTTCCGCACCTGCGCACGCCTCAGTCCGCGCGAGGGCGAGGCCGGCGGGAGCGATGAAGACCCTGTAGCCGAGGCCACTCTCATGACGCTGAGCATGCTGGCTCAGCGTATCGAGCAGCTGACCGGGCAGATCGATGAGCTGAATCAGCGACTGACCGGGCTCGTTGAACGACATGCCCCGCAGCTGCTCGCGCCGGTTGGTATCGGCCCGGACTCCGCTGTCACGCTCCTGATCACCATGGGCGACAATCCCGAGCGGCTGAGCACCGAGGCGTCTTTCGCCGCGCTGTGCGGAGTCAGCCCCATCGAGTACTCCTCGGGCGGCCGGAGCTCACGGCGGCTCAACCACGGCGGCGACCGGCAGGCGAATGCCGCTCTGCACCGCATCGTGTTCACCCGGCTGCGCCACGACCCGCGCACCCGGGCGTACTACGAACGCCGCACCCAGGAGGGCAAAACCCGTCGTGAGATCATCCGATGCCTCAAGCGATATGCCGCCCGCGAGGTCTTCAACCTGGTCAGGACGGTCTCTACCGACCCCCCGTTATAGGGGCGTCCGTGACAGATGAAAGGGTCAGGCGGGTGAGTGAGACACCGATGAACACCCTGCAATACCGCTTTGACGGGCCAGAAGACGCCCCTGTCCTGATCCTCGGTCCCTCACTGGGTACCACATGGCACATGTGGGACCGGCAGATACCGGAGCTGTCCAAGAACTGGCGGATCTTCCGGTTCGACCTGCCGGGCCACGGCGGCGCCCCCGCCTACCCGGCGGGTTCCGTCACCGAACTCGCGGGGCGGCTGCTCGCCACCCTCGACGGGCTCGGCGTGCAGCGCTTCGGTTACGCGGGCTGCGCGTTCAGCGGGGCCATCGGTATCGAGCTGGCCCTGCGTCATCCGGAGCGGATCGCCTCGCTCGCCGTGATCGCCGCCTCGCCCCGCTTCGGATCGGCCGACGAGTTCCGGCAGCGCGGGGTGATCGTCCGCAGCAACGGTCTTGACCCGATCGCGCGATCCTCGCCCGAGCGCTGGTTCACGAGCGGCTTCGCCGCCGCGCAGCCCGCGATCACCGAGTGGGCCGTGCAGATGGTGCGCACCACCGACCCCGGCTGCTACATCGCCGCCTGCGAGGCGCTCGCCGCGTTCGACGTACGCGGCGAACTGGGCCGCATCAGCGTCCCCACCCTCGTCCTCGTCGGCTCCGACGACCAGGTCACCGGACCCGCCGAGGCCCGCACACTGGTCGCCGGGATACCGGACGCCCGCCTCGCCGTCGTACCCGGCGCCTCGCACCTGGTCCCCGTGGAGCAGCCAGCAGCGGTCACCGACCTGCTGGTACGGCACTTCTCCACCGCCTGGCAGCCCGCCTACGACTCGACCACAGGCCAGATGGCCATCCCGGCGGCCCCGGTCAAGCCGGTGCTCGCGGCACCCCCGCCGGTCGGCCCCGTCGCCGAGATCGCCCCACCCGTCGTCCAGCCCGCGGTCCTGGGCAGGCCGGACCCCTACGACGCCGGGATCAAGGTGCGCCGCGAGGTGCTGGGCGACGCGCATGTGGACCGGGCGCTGGCCTCGGCGGACGAGTTCTCCGGGGACTTCCAGGAGTTCATCACGCGCTACGCGTGGGGCGAGATCTGGGACCGGCCGGGCCTCGACCGGCGTTCGCGCAGTTGTGTCACGCTCACCGCGCTGGTCGCGGGTGGTCACCTCGACGAGCTGGCCTTCCACACCCGCGCCGCCCTCCGCAACGGCCTCACCCCGGACGAGATCAAGGAGGTGCTGCTCCAGGCGGCCGTCTACTGCGGTGTCCCGGCCGCCAACAGCGCCTTCAAGGTGGCGCAGCAGGTCATCCGGGAGGAGACCACCCCCCAGGAGTGATCTTGAGCCTGGTAGTGGGAGCACCTGTCTCGGCAGCCCTCCGTGGCACCGGGAGGGGGAGGATGGACCCATGAAGCTCACGAAGAAGTCGCATGCCTGCATCCGTCTCGAGAAGGACGGGCGTGTGCTCGTCATCGACCCGGGGACCTTCACCGAGGAGGACGCGGCCGTCGGCGCGGAAGCGATCCTGGTCACGCACGAGCACCTCGACCACTTCAACGAGGACCGGCTGCGGGCCGGTCTGGAGTCCAACCCGGCGGCCGAGATCTGGACCCTGAAGTCGGTCGCGGAGAAGATCTCCGCGGCCTTCCCGGGCCGTGTGCACACCGTCGGTCACGGCGACACGTTCACCGCCGCGGGCTTCGACGTCCAGGTGCACGGTGAACTGCACGCCGTGATCCACCCGGACATCCCGCGCATCACGAACGTCGGCTATCTCATCGACGGTGGCCGTGTCTTCCACCCGGGCGACGCCCTCACCGTGCCCGAGCAGCCGGTCGAGACGCTGATGCTCCCGGTCATGGCCCCCTGGAACAAGATCGCCGAGGTCATCGACTACGTCCGAGAGGTGAAGCCGCAGCGCGCGTACGACATCCACGACGCGCTCCTGACGGACCTCGCGCGCCCGATCTACGACCACCAGATCGGCTCCCTGGGCGGCTCCGAGCACCTGCGGCTCGCGCCGGGGGCGTCGGCGGAGGTCTAGGGCCTGTCCGGCGGATCATGCCGGAGGCTCGGGGCTTGGCACGCTCTCCCCCCAAGCTCTTCGAGCAGGGGGTGCCCCCAGCGGCGTTGTCGTCACTCTCCCTCGAGCTCTCGACTTCGCTCGAGCAGGGAGGAGCCCCCATCGCTCCGCGTCGACTCCCTCCTCCGCCTTGCAACTGCACGCACCGAGCCCCGCTCACTCGTGCTTACAAGGCACCGTCACTTCCCTCCGACCTGATCCGCCGGACAGGCCCCAGCACCCGAGGGCGGGGCGCCGGGCGGGCACGGCGACCCGTTGTCGTACCCGCCCGGTAGGTTGTGAGGCATGCGCATCGCGACCTGGAACGTGAACTCGATCACCGCTCGCCTCCCGAGGCTGCTGGCCTGGCTGGAGAGCAGCGGCACGGACGTGCTGTGCCTCCAGGAGGCCAAGGTCGCCGCCGAGCAGTTCCCCGTCGGCGAGCTGCGCGAGCTGGGCTACGAGGCGGCGGTCCACGCGACCGGGCGGTGGAACGGCGTGGCGGTGCTTTCCCGTGTCGGCCTGGAGGACGTGGTCAAGGGGCTGCCCGGCGACCCCGGCTACGAGGGCGTGGAGGAGCCCCGGGCCGTCTCCGCGACCTGCGGCCCGGTCCGCGTCTGGTCGGTGTACGTGCCGAACGGACGCGAGGTGGACCACCCCCACTACGCCTACAAGATCCAGTGGTTCGAGGCCCTCAAGGCCGCGGTCGCGGGCGACGCGGCGGGCAGCCGTCCCTTCGCCGTGCTGGGCGACTACAACGTGGCGCCGACGGACGACGACGTCTGGGACATCTCCCTCTTCGAGGGGGCCACCCACGTCACCCCGGCCGAGCGGGCCGCCCTCGCCGCGCTGCGCGAGTCGGGCCTGTCGGACGTGGTCCCGCGGCCCCTGAAGTACGACCACCCGTTCACCTACTGGGACTACCGTCAGCTCGGTTTCCCCAAGAACCGCGGCATGCGCATCGACCTGGTCTACGGCAACGAGCCGTTCGCCAAGGCGGTCACCGACTCCTATGTGGACCGCGAGGAGCGCAAGGGCAAGGGCGCGTCGGACCACGCGCCGGTCGTGGTGGACCTCGACGTGTGAGTCCCCCCCGGGGCGCGCCTGTGGTGCGACCCGGAGTGTGAATGTCACGCTGGGCGTATGAACATCCCTTTCCTGGGCACCTGGCGCAAGAAGCACGGTCCCGCCTTCGGCGTCGCGGTGTTCTCCGACGGTGATCACGACTCCGAGGGCGTCGCCGAACTCCTCTCCGAGTGCGAGCTGCTGCGCTCGCAGGCCCATCAGGCGGGCGTCGAACTCGACGACTCCGTCGCCTCGTTGGAAGCGCTGGACCAGCTGCTGCCGCGCTGGCGCGACGACGAGGAGAGCCTGCCATGGCTCGGCAACGACGCGGGGCTCTATCTCGGCTCGGTCATCGTGCGCACGGTGCCCGGCGCCCGCTGGGAGGTCTGGCCCAACGGCCACCCGGCGGTGCGGCTGGCCTCCGGCCGGGAGATCGATGTCGTCGCCTCCGGCCACACCTGGGCGTCCAGCGGCGCCCCCGAACTCTCACAGCTGTACGCCGAGGTGGCGGAGGGGTAGCCCGTCACACCGTGACGGCGTAAACCAGAAATTTCATAAATACGGCTAATGCCCGAAAAGTGCGTGTCGCGTATGGGGGGTCCCCCTGCCCGGATAGTTTGCGGCTTCTGCGACACAGCTGAGAGTGGGTAGGGCCGGGCATGGCTGTCGATCCTCTGATCGAACTGCAGGGCGTGAACAAGCACTTCGGCGAGTTGCATGTCCTCCAGGACATCAACCTCACCGTCGGCAAGGGGGAGGTGGTCGTGGTCATCGGCCCCTCGGGGTCGGGCAAGTCAACCCTGTGCAGGGCGATCAACCGGCTGGAGACCATCGAGTCCGGCGCCATCAGGCTCGAAGGCCGGCCGCTGCCGGACGAGGGCAAGGCGCTCGCCAGGCTCCGCGCCGAGGTCGGGATGGTCTTCCAGTCCTTCAACCTCTTCGCCCACAAGACGATCCTGCAGAACGTCTCACTGGCCCAGATCAAGGTCCGTGGCCGCAAGAAGGAGGAGGCCGACCGGCGCTCCCTCGAGCTCCTGGACCGCGTGGGCCTCGCCTCCCAGGCCCCGAAGTACCCGGCGCAGCTCTCCGGCGGCCAGCAGCAGCGCGTGGCCATCGCCCGCGCCCTCGCCATGGACCCCAAGGCCCTGCTGTTCGACGAGCCGACCTCGGCACTCGATCCCGAGATGATCAACGAGGTCCTCGAAGTCATGCGGCAGCTCGCGCGCGACGGCATGACCATGGTCGTCGTCACCCACGAGATGGGCTTCGCGCGCTCCGCCGCCAACCGCGTCGTGTTCATGGCCGACGGCCGCGTCGTCGAGGACCGCACCCCCGAGGAGTTCTTCACCAACCCGCGCAGCGACCGCGCCAAGGACTTCCTCTCCAAGATCCTCAAGCACTAGGCGGGGGAGTACGACCATGATCCGTACGACACGTACGCGCCTCGCCGTCGCCGCCCTCCTGTGCGTCGCGCTGCTGACGGCCGCCTGCGGCAAGGAGGGCAGTCCGCCCACCAAGGGACCGGCCGCCGGCAAACTGCCCCACTATCAGGTGGCGGAGGGCTTCGAGCTCCCCTCCTCGCCCACCTGGGAGAGGGCCAGAAAACGCGGCTACCTCAGCATCGGCGTCAAGGAGGACCAGCCGTACCTGGGCGAGAAGGACCCGGCGAGCGGCACCTACTCCGGCTTCGACATCGAGATCGCCAGGATGATGTCGGCCTCGCTCGGCTTCGACCCGAGCACCATCCGTTTCAAGACGATCGCCTCGGCCAACCGCGAAACCGCCCTGCAGAACGGTCAGATCGACTTCTACGTCGGCACCTACACCATCAACGACAACCGCAAGAAACTCGTCGGCTTCGCGGGCCCCTACTACATGGCCGGTCAGTCGCTGCTCGTACGCAAGAACGAGAAGGACATCCACGGCCCCCAGGATCTCGCCGGCAAACGCGTCTGCTCGGCGGCCGGTTCGACGCCGTACCAGCGCATCCGGACCGACTACCCGAGGGCGACGCTCGTCGCCTACGACACCTACTCGGTCTGCGTCGACAACCTGCTCACCTACCAGGTCGACGCCGTCACCACCGACGACGCGATCCTGATCGGCTACGCGGCGAAGGTGCCCGACGAACTCAAGGTCGTCGGCAAGCCGTTCTCGAAGGAGCCGTACGGCATCGGCGTGCCGCGCGACGACAACGCGCTGCGGTTCGCGCTCGACGACGCTTTGGAGGCCCGTGAGAAGAACGGCGACTGGAAGAGGGCGTACGAGGCGACGCTCGGGCTCTCCGGAGTGCCGGCGCCCACCCCGCCCGCCATCGACCGCTACCCGGCGAGCTGAGCGAGGCCGATGTGAACGTACTGATCGACAACTTCCACACCTTCGCCCAGGGATTCCTCGGCACGGTCGAACTCACCGTCTACGCGAGCGTGCTGGCCCTCGTGCTCGGCTTCCTGATGGCGTCGTTCCGGGTCGCGCCGGTCGGCTCCCTGCGGGCCTTCGGCACGGTGTGGGTGACCGTGCTGCGCAACACCCCGCTCACCCTGCTGTTCTTCGCCGTGCTGCTCGGGCTGCCCCGGTTCGGACTTGTACTGCCCTTCAAGGTGTTCGCGATCCTGGCGCTCGGCTGCTACACCTCCGCGTTCATCTGCGAGGCGCTGCGCTCGGGCATCAACACCGTGCCCAAAGGACAGGGCGAGGCGGCCCGCAGCCTCGGCATGACCTTCAGCCAGACGCTGTCCGTGGTCGTCCTGCCGCAGGCGTTCCGGTCCGTGATCCCGCCCATCGGCTCCACGCTCATCGCCCTCGCCAAGAACTCGGCGATCGCCGGGGCGTTCAGCGTCAACGAACTGCTCGGGACCTACAAGACGCTGAGCGAGCTCGGCTACAACATCATCTGGACCTTCGTCTGGATCGCCGTCGGCTATCTGATCATCACCCTCACCATCAGCGCGATCTTCAACTACCTCGAACAGCGCTGGGGAGTCGCCCGATGACCGCCACCGCCCCCGAATCCACCGCCCTGTACGACGTTCCCGGACCCAGGACCCGTCAACGGCACCGGCTCTACGCGGCCGTGTCCACCGCCCTGATCCTCGCCCTGGTCGGCTGGATCCTCTATCTCCTCTTCGACACCGACCAGTTCACCTACACGAAGTGGATGCCGTTCGAGTACAAGGGCATCCAGGAACTGCTGCTGCGGGGACTGGGCAACACGCTGAAGGCCTTCGCGATGGCCGCGGTGCTCTCGCTGGCGCTGGGCACCGTGCTCGCGACGGGACGCCTGTCCGACCACCGTCCGGTGCGCTGGGTCTCCGCGCTGGTCGTCGAGTTCTTCCGCGCCATGCCCGTACTGGTGATGATCTTCTTCATCTTCGTGGCGCTGAAGGTGCAGCCGCTGCCCGCGCTGGTCGCGGGGCTGACCCTCTACAACGGCTCGGTGCTCGCCGAGGTCTTCCGCTCCGGCGTCAACTCGGTCGAACGCGGCCAGCGGGAGGCCGCGTTCGCGCTCGGCATGCGCAAGACCCAGGTCATGACGTACGTCCTCGTCCCGCAGGCCGTGCGGGCCATGCTGCCCGCCATCATCAGCCAACTCGTGGTGGCCCTGAAGGACACCTCGCTCGGCTATCTCATCACCTACGAGGAGTTTCTCCACGCCGGGAAACTGATCGCCTCGAACCTCGACTACGATTTGCCGTTCATCCCCGTGGTGATGGTGATCTCGCCGATCTACATCGGGATGTGCATGCTGCTCTCCTGGTTCGCCCAGTGGGTGTCCCGGCGGGAGCAGCGCAGTCCCAAGACCGAGGCCGTGCACGTGGCACCGGCCGAACCAGGGACGCTGCTGCCGGGTGGGGGTCCCCCCACAGCCCCGCGACTGTAGGGGGAGCAGCAGCTCACAGGGCCAGACCCGGCCGGCGTCAGCAGCCGGAGATCACTGCTCGCGCAGGGGAACGGACACGTAGGACGGGTCGTTCGCCGGTGAGGAGAAGGTCAGCTGCGCGCCGGACGGGTTGTGCTCGATGTAGAGCGGGTCGACCGTGTCGACGACCAGGGCGAGCCGATGCCCTGCCGGGACGTCGTAGGCCGTGGAGTACAGCTCCAGGTCGACGCCGAATGGCTTTCCGGGAGTCTGCCCGTGGAAGGTGTACGGCGCGTTGCTGACCAGCTTGCCGAGGCCGAGCGGGCCCACGTCGTAGAGGTAGGCGACGAGGGTGCCGCTCTCGTCGGTCGGAGTGAGCGTGGTGTGCAGTGTGGTGGTTCCGCGCACTCGCTGGACGCTCGCGTACCTCTCCGACTGCCAGACGGCCGCCCAGCGGCGCGGCAGCAGCGGGATCGACGCCATCGGGGGCACCTGGGCGATCTGGTCGAGGATGCTGGAGAGGAAGATGATCCCGCCGTCCGCGCCCGAGTCGACGTTGGTGTGGATCGTGGTGGTGCCCGCGAGGGCGATCTTCTTCCTGGTCGCGCCGACCGACTTCCAGTCGGGGTAGCCCTCGTAGGCGCCGGTGGTGCGGGGCTTGAGCTGGACGGGCTGCTCACGGTCGATGCCGTTGTCGACGCCCCTGAGGTAGTGGTCGAACCAGCGGCCGGTGTCCGTCCACACGTCGTTGGGGAGCCCGAACAGGCCGGTCACCTCGGCGGTGGCGTGGTCGCCGGGGCGGAACTCCAGGCGCTTGGGGCCGGTCAACTCCTCGTAGAACCTCGCGTACTGGTTGGGTGCGAAGATCGTGTCGCCCCAGCCGTTGGCCATGAAGACGGCCGCGCCGTTCTTGTTGAGCTGGTCGACATAGGTCTCGGGGGAACGTTTCTTCCCCCAGGCGATCATCTCCTGCTCCTTCGACAGGTTCGAGGCGAAGAAGTCCTTGAGGGTCTGCTGGAGTTCGGCGCTCGGGCGCCCGGTGATGGTCCCCGCGACGCCGAGCAGGGCGGTGGCCTGGGAGTGCTGGGTGCGGCCCGAGTAGATCGAGTCGATGAGGTCGGCCCAGCCGCTCATGGCGGAGACCGCCTTGATCCTCTTGTCGTGCGCGGCGGCGAGCAGACTGATCCCGGCGCCGTAGGAGACGCCCGCCATGCCGACCTTCTGGGCGTCGGCCGGGGTGTTCGCCAGCGCCCAGTCGATCACCTTGGAGGCGTCGGCCACGTCGGGCGGTCCCGCCACTTCTATCTCGCCGCCGGACTGCCAGAAGCCGCGCACGTTGTACGTGAGCACCACATAGCCGGAGTCGGCGAGCCTCTGGGCCTGCGCGAGGTACTCGACCTGGGGCAGGCCCCAGCTCGTCGGCATGACGAGGAGCGGGTACCTGCGGCTGCCGTCGGCGCCCGCGGGGGTGACGACATTGGCCTTGAGGACCGTGCCGCCGTCTCCGGCGATGTCGACGAAGCGGACGGCGGCTGCGGCCGCCTGGGCGGTGGGGGCGAGCCCGAGGGCGGTACCGGCGATCAGGGCTGCGGATACGGCACCGACGGCGGACGTGCGCAGGGCATGACGATGGTGTCCCACGGGCCACTCCTCACTCGTGTCAGTAGAATGTGACCCGACGGTAACCTCGCTGCCTTACCGGAAGTAACCCGTCGGTAAGTTACGCACGGGTAAAGATTGTTCGAGGGCCGTGAAATCTACGAGCCGAGGTGAAATCTACGAGGCGCGGTGGGAGTTGCGAGCCGGCGCCGGTGTGGGCAGCGGGGTCTGGGCGGCCCGGGTCACATCCGCGACGAGCTCGACGACATCGGGCCCGTACGCGTGCGAGTTCACCACCTTCAGCAGCAGTACGAAGGAGTTGCCGCCGTGCTTGCGTGCCAGCCGTTCGTGATTGCGGGCGAGATAGCGCGTCGCCGCCTGGTTGGTGATCGCGCGCTGCCCGCAGAAGAGGAAGACGGGCCGCGTCCCGCGCTCCTGCCCCGCGATCAGCCGGGCGAGGATCACGTACTCGCCCTTCCCCGGCTCCAGGAGGTAGCGCTCGCTGCCGATCTGGAAGGCGCCGCGGTCGGGGCCCGGTTCGGCGTCGGTGTTCACCTCGATGCCCGGGAGCAGGCTGTGAAGATGCGCGGCCATGCGGCGATTCGACGACGGCCCGCCCACGCAGAACTCGGTCCGCTCACCGAACCCCTGCTGCGCGGCGTCGTGCGCGACGACCTGGGCGTGCGCGCCGCAGTCCTTGATCAGCGCGGCGAGTTCGAGCAGCGCGAACACGTCGAAGCGCATCACCGTGAGCTCCGGGCCGCCCGCCTCGCGGTTCACCACCAGGAGCGACTCGGAGTTGTCGGGCAGCCCGAAGAACGCCTGCTTGCGCCGGAGGCGGCGCTTCCAGAGGTAGGTGCGGGCGAGCCAGCCCAGCGCGGCGCTGATGGCGGCGGCGACCACGCCGAGAACGATGTTGCGCACGTCGTCATTCATGGGCGCGCATGGTATCGGGAGTGCGGACCGGTGTTCGAGGGGGTCCTGACGGGAGGGGTGCGCTGAAGTTACGCTGCGCGGACGGCTGTTGACTGGAGGTACGGATGCGTCGCCCTGTTGCGCGGAATCTGGCGGTCTTGGCGGTTTCGGCCGCGGTGGTGTCGGTCGGCGCGGCGGCGCCACCCAGCGCCGGGACGGCTTCCTCCCGTGCCACCCCGGCGAAGGTGCCGGTCGCCGTCGGCTACGGCGGTGCCGTGGCCAGCGTCGACGCCGACGCCTCCGCCGCCGGGATCGAGGTCCTGAAGAAGGGCGGCAACGCGGTGGACGCGGCGGTCGCCACCGCGGCGGCCCTCGGCGTCACCGAGCCGTACTCCTCCGGCGTCGGCGGGGGCGGCTACTTCGTCTACTACGACGCCAAGTCCCGTACGGTGCATACGATCGACGGCCGTGAGACCGCGCCGCTGACCGCCGACTCGGGGCTCTTCCTGGAGAACGGCCGGCCGCTCGCCTTCGCGGACGCCGTCACCAGCGGGCTGAGCGTGGGCACGCCGGGCACGCCGGCGACCTGGCAGACGGCGTTGGACAGCTGGGGCAGCCAGCGGCTCGGGAGCGTGCTGAAGCCCGCGGAGCGGATCGCGCGCGACGGGTTCACGGTCGACGCGACCTTCCGCTCGCAGACCGAGTCCAACCAGGCGCGCTTCAAGAACTTCCCCGACACCGCGAAGCTCTTCCTGCCCGGCGGCTCGCTCCCCGTGGTCGGATCGACCTTCACCAACCCCGATCTCGCCAAGACCTATGAGGAGTTGGGCAAGAAGGGCGTCGGCGCGATCTACCACGGCGACCTCGGCGAGGACATCGTCGCCACCGTGAACAAGCCCCCGGTGGACCCGGCTTCGGGCTACAACGCCCGCCCGGGCAAGCTGTCGTCGAAGGACCTGGCGGCCTACCGGGCGAAGCGACAGGCGCCGACGGAGACGTCGTACCGCGGCCGGAAGGTCTACTCGATCGCCCCGTCCTCCTCCGGCGGCACCACGGTCGGCGAGGCCCTCAACATCCTGGAGAAGACGGACCTTTCGAAGGCGAGCGAGGTCCAGTACCTGCACCACTACATCGAGGCCAGCCGGATCGCGTTCGCGGACCGGGGGCGCTGGGTGGGCGACCCCGCCTTCGAGGACGTCCCCACGAAGGAACTCCTCTCGCAGAAGTACGCCGATTCGCGTGCCTGCCTGATCAAGGACGACGCGGTCCTGACGAGCCCGCTCGCACCGGGCGACCCGCGCCGTCCGGCGGCCTGCTCCACCGGCGGCACGGCCGCCCCGACGACGTACGAGGGCGAGAACACCACCCATCTCACGGTGGCCGACAAGTGGGGCAACGTCGTCTCCTACACCCTCACCATCGAGCAGACCGGCGGCAGCGGGATCACCGTCCCGGGGCGCGGATTCCTCCTCAACAACGAGCTGACGGACTTCTCCTTCACCCCGGCCAACCCGGCCGTCCACGACCCGAACCTGCCCGGCCCCGGTAAGCGCCCGCGCTCGTCGATCTCCCCGACGATCGTCCTGGACCGGCACAACCAGCCCGTGGTGGCGCTCGGTTCGCCCGGCGGCGCGACCATCATCACCACCGTCCTGCAGACCCTGACGGAGTTCCTGGACCGGGGGCTGCCGCTGGTGGACGCCATCGCCGCCCCGCGCGCCAGCCAGCGCAACGCGGCCCAGACCGAACTCGAACCCGGCCTGTACGACAGCGCCCTGCGGACCCAGCTCGAAGCCCTCGGCCACTCCTTCAAGCTGAACCCCGAGATCGGCGCCGCGACGGGCGTCCAACGCCTCCCCGACGGGCGGTGGCTGGCGGCCGCCGAGAAGGTACGGCGCGGTGGCGGCTCAGCGATGGTGGTGCGACCGGCGTCATAGCGAGCGGCGCCCTCGCGCTCGGCGACGTCGGTGCGCCCGTGGGGATCAGCGTGCCGTGAGGATGCGTGGGCCCGTCCGGGTGATGGCCACCGTGTGTTCCGTGTGGGCCGCGCGGGAGCCGTCGTCGGTACGCAGCGTCCAGCCGTCGGGGGCCGCGTGGAAGCCGTCGGTGCCGCCGCCGAGGAGCATGGGCTCGATCGCGAGCACCATGCCGTGGCGGAGGGGGAGGCCGCGGCCCGGGCGGCCCTCGTTCGGGACGGACGGGTCCTCGTGCATGCGGCGGCCCACGCCGTGGCCTCCGAAGCCGTCCGGGATGCCGTATCCCGCCGCGCGGCACACCGTGCCGACGGCGTGCGCGATGTCCCCGATCCGGTTGCCGACGACCGCCGCCTCGATGCCCGCCGCGAGGGCCCGCTCGGCGGTCTCCACGAGCCGCACGTCGGCCACGCGCGGCTCGCCCACGATGAAGCTGATCGCCGAGTCGCCGACCCAGCCGCCCAGTTCGGCCCCGAAGTCGATGGAGACCAGATCGCCGTCCCGCAACCGGTAACCGGTCGGGATGCCGTGCACGATCGCGTCGTTCACCGAGGCGCAGATGACCGCGGGGAAGGGGGTGGGCGCGAACGAGGGCCGGTAGCCGAGGAAGGGGGAGCCTGCGCCCGCGTCGCGCAGCACCTGGTGGGCGACCTCGTCCAGCTCCAGCAACGAGACGCCCACGTCCGCCACCTTGCGCACCGCCGTGAGCGCCCGGCCCACGACCTGCCCCGCTTCGTACATCTCGTCGATCGACGTGTCCGTCTTGAGTTCCACCATGCCAATTACTATACCGGTATTAGAATGGGTGCATGGTGCGTAACCCCCTGACCCCCGAAGAGCGCGAACGCGGCGAGCGTCTCGGGCAGTTGCTGCGCGAGGCCCGCGGTGGCCGCAGCATGGTGGAGGTCGCGGCGACCGCCGGGATCTCGGCCGAGACCCTGCGCAAGATCGAGACCGGACGGGCCCCCACCCCCGCCTTCTTCACCGTGGCGGCGCTGGCGCGGGCGCTCGGGCTGTCCATGGATGACATCGATCACAGGACTCTGCGTCCAGTCCGAAAACTCCCTGTAGCCGTTCCGTAACACGAAGGGTGTTTTCTACCGGACCGGAGTACTCCAGTCGGGCGGGGAGTTGTGTGATGGCTGTAGAACAACTCCCAGATCAAGTACGGGAGTTCGCGAGTTACCTGAGCGGGCTGATGAAACGGCTCGATCAGGACGGCGGCTGGTGCGCGGTGTTCTGGCAGCGCGACCCCGACGGCATGCGGGCCTGCCTGGACGGCTGGGAAGTGCCCCCGTGGGACGTCGTGGAGGCGCTCCTCCAAGACCTCGCCGCGGAGCAGGGCCCCCAGGTCGCGGCCCAGGAGGCCCAACGCGCCCGATCCCTGCACAGCGCCTCGCTCACCGCCTACGACGGCCGGCCCGGCGGCCGGGACGCCCTCGGCGATCGTCTCGACGTCATGCTCCGCGAACAGCGCTACGCCGCGGAACGTCAGGCCGAACTGGGCCGACAGCTGCACGCGGCCACCACCCAGGAGGAGGCCGACACCGTCCGGCTCGACCTCGCCTGGGCCCACGACGACCACGAACGGGCCGCCGCCCGATGCGTCGAACTCCGCCACCGGATGGAGAACCTGGACCGCCGCGCCCTGCGTACCCACGTATCGGGCGCGTTCGACTTTTCGGGGGGCGCGGGCGGGGGCGTCGTCCGGGTCGCGGAGCCGGCCGACCAGCGCGCGCTCGAGACCCGGCCCGGCGCGCCGGGGACGGCGGCCCCGCACCACCCGACGACCCCGGAGCGGTCCGGCCCGCGCCCGCGCTTCGCGGACCCGGCGGTGACCGACCACTCCGGGCCCGGCCCCCTCCCCGCCCCCGCTCCCATGGTGCCGAGCGACCCGGCGAACCCCGGTTCCGGGCCGTACGACCCGGCGGCCGCCCGTTCCGCCCGAAGCGATTCGGCGGCCGCCCGTATCGGCCCGTACGACCAGGCCGGTACCAGCGCCGGTACCGGTACTACTCCCAGTACCAGTGCCGGCATCACCCCCAGCCTGGGCGCCGCCCCCGCTCCGAGCGCCGCCCCCGTCCCCAAGCAGCGCTCCAAGCGGCGCCCCCGCGGCAGTGCCCGCTTCGCCGGGATGATGGAGGCCGAGGCGGCCCCCGTGAGCGTCCCGGAGACGGCGGCGCCGCCCGTGTCCGCTCCGGCCGCGCCGAGCGGCCGTAGCCCCCGTGGAGCCCGTTTCGCGGGTGCCGCCGAGGCGCCCGCGCAGCCGCGCACCGAGGCGTTGGACGAGGACGCGCGGCGGGCCACCGCCGAGACCGTCCAGACCCTGACCCGGCTACGCCGCGAGGGCCGCAGCGGCGAGGCGCACGCCGTGCTCGTGGAGGCCGCCCACTGGCCCGCCGCCCGCTTCCCGCTGCTCGCCGCCGAACTGCACCGGGCGGGCCTCGACGCGGACTGGGCCACCCTGCTGTGGGAGGCCGCCTCGCTCCCCGCGGACCGGCTGGTCGGCGCCGCGGACGCGCTCGTCGCGGCGGGCCGCAGCGCCGACGGCCGGCAGATGCTGCGCCAGGGCGTCGCCCGCCCCGCTCCCGAGATCGGGACCGCCGTGCTGAGCCTGGCCGACGAGGGGCGGCAGCGTGAGATCCGGGCGCTGCTCGACGCGTATGTCCGCGTCCGCACGCCGGAGGAGGCGGCCCGCAGCGCGGAGGCGGACCCGGGACGCCTCGTGCCACTGCTGCTGGCGGCCGCCAAGGGTGTCTCGGAGGAGCGCCACTGGGACCTGGTGCACGCGCTGAGGGTGGCCGGTTTCGCCGCCTGAGCCATCAGGGAAGGCATTCCTGAGCCCGCCGAGGGTCCGTCGGGCCGTCGCCCACCGGATCGACCGCTCACCCACAGGGGTGCGAAACGTGATCGACTCAGCGGGTTAACGGCGATGGTCTTGGCAAGGCTGTCCGCTGGGCTTACTTTCGAGCCCCCACCGCCTTTGTCTACGGGCGTAGAGGCTCTCTGACGTCTCGTCGAAGGAGCAGCTCATGGCCAACGTCGTACGCGCCGCTCTGGTCCAGGCCACCTGGACCGGCGACACCGCATCCATGGTCGCCAAGCACGAGGAGCACGCCCGCGAGGCGGCCCGGCAGGGCGCGAAGGTGATCGGATTCCAGGAAGTCTTCAACGCCCCCTACTTCTGCCAGGTCCAGGAGCCCGAGCACTACGGCTGGGCGGAGCCGGTGCCCGACGGGCCCACCGTCACTCGTATGCGGGAGCTCGCGCGCGAGACCGGCATGGTCATCGTCGTGCCCGTGTTCGAGGTCGAGCAGTCCGGTTTCTACTTCAACACCGCGGCCGTGATCGACGCCGACGGCACCTACCTCGGCAAGTACCGCAAGCACCACATCCCGCAGGTGAAGGGCTTCTGGGAGAAGTACTACTTCAAACCGGGCAACCTGGGCTGGCCGGTCTTCGACACCGCGGTGGGCAGGATCGGCGTGTACATCTGCTACGACCGGCACTTCCCCGAGGGCTGGCGGCAGCTCGGCCTGAACGGCGCCCAGCTCGTCTACAACCCCTCCGCCACCTCCCGCGGCCTCTCCGCCTACCTCTGGCAGCTGGAGCAGCCCGCCGCAGCGGTCGCCAACGAGTACTTCATCGCCGCGATCAACCGGGTCGGGCAGGAGGAGTACGGCGACAACGACTTCTACGGGACCTCGTACTTCGTCGACCCGCGCGGACAGTTCGTGGGGGAGACGGCCAGTGACAAGGCCGAGGAGCTGGTCGTCCGCGACCTCGACTTCGACCTGATCGAGGAGGTCCGGCAGCAGTGGGCGTTCTACCGCGACCGGCGGCCCGACGCCTACGAGGGGCTGGTGCAGCCGTGAGCGACCTGTACGCGCGCCACAAGGCCGTCCTGCCCGACTGGCTGGCCCTCTACTACGAGGACCCGATCGAGATCACCCACGGCGAGGGCCGCCACGTCTGGGACGCCCAGGGCAACAAGTACCTCGACTTCTTCGGCGGCATCCTGACGACGATGACCGCGCACGCCCTGCCTGAGGTGACGAAGGCCGTCAGCGAGCAGGCCGGACGGATCATCCACACCTCCACGCTCTACCTCAACCGGCCGATGGTCGACCTCGCCGAGCGGATCGCCCAGCTGTCCGGCATCCCCGACGCCCGCGTCTTCTTCACCACCTCCGGCACCGAGGCCAACGACACCGCGCTGCTGCTCGCCACCGCCTACCGGCAGAGCAACCAGATCCTGGCGATGCGCAACAGCTACCACGGCCGCTCCTTCAGCGCGGTCGGCATCACCGGCAACAAGGGCTGGTCACCGACCTCCCTCTCGCCCCTCCAGACGCTGTACGTCCACGGCGGCGTCCGCACCCGCGGCCCGTACGCCGATCTCCGCGACGCCGAGTTCATCGCGGCCTGCGTCGACGACCTGAAGGACCTGCTCGGTCACGTCCGCCCACCCGCCGCCCTCATCGCCGAACCCATCCAGGGCGTCGGCGGCTTCACCGCGCCGCCCGACGGCCTGTACGCGGCCTTCCGCGAGGTCCTGGACCAGCACGGCATCCTCTGGATCGCCGACGAGGTGCAGACCGGCTGGGGCCGCACCGGCGAGCACTTCTGGGGCTGGCAGGCGCACGCCGACGCGGGCCCGCCGGACATGCTCACCTTCGCCAAGGGCATCGGCAACGGCATGTCCATCGGCGGCGTCGTCGCGCGCGCCGAGATCATGAACTGCCTCGACTCCAACTCCATCTCGACCTTCGGCGGCTCGCCGATCACGATGGCCGCGGGCCTGGCGAACCTCACGTACCTCCTCGAACACGACCTCCAGGGCAACGCCCGGCGCGTCGGCGGTCTGCTCGGCGAGCGGCTGCGGGCGATCTCCGTGCCGCTCGACTACGTACGGGAGGTGCGCGGGCGCGGGTTGATGATCGGAGTCGAGCTGGTCAGGCCCGGCACCGACGAGGCGTACCCCGAAGGTGCCGCGGCCGTGCTCGAAGCGGCCCGCCAGGACGGCCTGTTGATCGGCAAGGGCGGCGGTCACAACACCAGCGTGCTGCGCATCGCACCGCCGCTCTCCCTCACCGTCGCGGAGGCGGAGGAGGGCGCGGCGATTCTCGAGCACGCGCTGAGGTGTATCCAGTAAGAAGTTCTGAGCAAGGGAACGTGCCATGACCACCGCCACCGCCTTGGAACCCGCCCTTTCGGTACGCCAGGTCCTCGCCCTGGACCGGGTGCTCGCCGGAGAGCCCGAGGTGGTGGCCGGCGCGGGCCACCTCGACCGGTCCGTGCGCTGGGTGCACGTCGCCGAGGCCGCCGACGTGGGCGTGATGCTCAGTGGCGGGGAAATGGTGCTCACCACCGGGGTCCTGCTCGCCGGCGACCCGGACGCGCAGGCCGAGTACATCCGTTCGCTGCACCGCGCGGAGGCCGCGGCCGTCGTCCTCGGGCTCGGCCGGGCCTTCCCGACCCCGCCGGACGTGATGCGCCGGGCCGCCGAGCGCTGCGGGCTGCCCATGGTGGTCCTCCACCGGCCCTTCCCGTTCGCCGAACTGACGGAGGAGGTCCAGTCCCGGCTCGTGCGCAGCAAGTTCGCCGCGGTGAGCCTCTCGGAGGCCGTACGGACCGCGCTCACCGGGCTCATCACCACGGGCGCGCCCCTGCAACGGATGCTCGACGAGATCGCCGTGCACGCCGCGTGCCCGGTCGTCGTCACCAACCTCGCCCACCGCGTCCTCGCCACGGCGGGGGAGCGGTCCGCGGTGGACGACGTGCTGCGCGACTGGGAGCGCATCGCCCGGCAGGCGGGCGGCAGGGAGGGCGACGGCTGGATCCGCGCCGAGCTGGGCGGGCGCGGCGAGAGATGGGGGCGCATCGTGCTGTGCGGCTACCGGGGCGACGCCGCCACCGGGCGGCTGCTCGCGGACCGTGCCGCCGAGGCCCTGGTCCTGCACCGGATGCTGGGTGGCTCCGTGCACACCTGGGAGGAGGAGTCCGCGCAGAGCCTGCTGACCGACCTGGTGAGCGGGGTCGTACCGGCGCGGCAGCTGCTCCCGCGGGCCAGGGCGGCCGGGCTGCCCGTCAACCGGCGGGCCTTCGTGCCGCTGGTGGTACGGGACGGCGACCCGGGTCAACTCGATCGAGTGCTGCGTCTGTTGGGGCTCCCCGGACTGGTCGCCGAGCTCGCCGACGGGGCCACCGCCGTGCTGCTCAGCCTCGCCCGCGACCAGGACGCGGAGGCGCTGGCCGCCCACTTCGCGCTGCGGCTGCGCCATGAGACCGGCGCCCGTACGACCGTGGCGGCGGCCTCGCCCCGTACCGCCTGGGACGACGTCCCCGGCGGCCTGCGCGAGGCCCTGCACGTCGCCGAGGCCGCCGCCGACGCACCCGCCGACCAGGACCAGCCGGTGCTCGTCCGGCTGCGTGACGTCCATCTGCGGGGCCTGATACGGCTGTTGCGCGACGACCCGAACGTCCAGTCCTTCGCCGAACGGGAGTTGGACGGGCTGCTGTGCGGAGCCGATGCCGAGTCGGAGCTGCTGCCCGTGCTGCGGACCTACCTCGCGACCGGCCGCAACAAGTCCCGCACCGCGCAGCTCCACCACGTCAGCAGGCCCGCGCTCTACCGCCGGCTGGAGGCCATCGAGGCCCGGCTCGGCGTCGACCTCGACGACTTCGAGCAGGCCGCCTCCGTACACATCGCACTGCTCGCACACGACGCGCAACAACGGTGAAACACCGGACGGCTCAGGTGAAACATGGGACAACGCGGGGGTGACACCGTGGAACGGCACAGCGCCTCAGACGTGACACGGTGCAACTCAAACCATCCCTCAGGGCTTCCTAGGCTCCTGGGGCGGGCGCCAGAAGTGCCGTCTGCCCCAGCACACCGAGCGACCGGAGGTCCCGATGAGCAGAGTGATCCGCGCCGCCGTCTTCCAGACTGCCTGGACCGGCGACAAGGAGTCGATGATCCAGGTCCACGAGCAGGCGGCCCGCGACGCCGCCGCACAGGGCGCACAGGTGCTGTGCTTCCAGGAGCTCTTCTACGGGCCCTACTTCTGCCAGGTCCAGGACAAGGCGTTCTACGAGTACGCCGAGCAGATCCCCGAAGGCCCGATCGTCCGGCGCTTCCAGGCGCTGGCCAAGGAACTGGGCATCGTGCTCGTACTGCCGATGTACGAGGAGGAGCAGCCCGGCGTCCTGTACAACACGGCCGCCGTGATCGACGCGGACGGCTCGTACCTCGGCAAGTACCGCAAGCACCACATCCCGCAGGTCGAGGGCTTCTGGGAGAAGTTCTACTTCCGTCCCGGCAACGCCGGCTGGCCGGTCTTCGACACCGCCGTCGGCAGGATCGGCGTCTACATCTGCTACGACCGGCACTTCCCGGAGGGCTGGCGTGCGCTGGGCCTCGCGGGCGCCGAGATCGTGTTCAACCCGTCGGCCACCTCGCGCGGACTGTCCTCCTACATCTGGCAGCTGGAGCAGCCGGCGGCGGCCGTCGCCAACGAGTACTTCGTGGGCGCCATCAACCGCGTGGGCGTGGAGGAACTGGGCGACAACGACTTCTACGGAACGTCGTACTTCGTCGACCCGGAGGCCCAGTTCGTCGGGGAGGTGGCCAGCGACAAGGAGACCGAACTCGTCGTCCGCGACCTCGACATGGCCAAGCTGCGCGAGGTGCGCGACCGCTGGCAGTTCTACCGGGACCGCCGCCCCGACGCGTACGAGCCGCTGACCGCGCCGTAGCCCGGCGGGGCTCTGGAGTCCGCCGGGCTTCCCGCGCCCCCGACGGGGCGCGGGGCTGTGGCATTGCGCGGCTTCGCCGCGTGGGCGCGACCAGCCACGAGTGACCCGCAGTTTTCAGCGCACCGCATTCAGCGCACGGCAGGAGAGAGGGAGCATGAGCAGCCGTACCGTCATCCGTAATGGCCTCGTCATCACCGCGTCCGACGAGATCCACGCCGACGTCCTGATCGAGGACGGCCGGGTCGTCGCCCTCGCCACGACCGGCACCCCGGCGGCCGAGTCGTGGACGGCCGAGAAGACCATCGACGCCACCGGCAAGTACGTCATCCCGGGCGGCGTCGACGCCCACACCCACATGGAGCTGCCCTTCGGCGGCACCTTCGCCTCGGACACCTTCGAGACGGGCACCCGGGCCGCGGCCTGGGGCGGCACCACCACCATCGTCGACTTCGCGGTGCAGAGCGTAGGCCGCTCACTGCGCGAGGGCCTCGACGCCTGGAACGCCAAGGCCGACGGCAACTGCGCCATCGACTACGCCTTCCACATGATCGTCTCCGACGTCAACCAGGAGACGCTCAAGGAGATGGACCTGCTGGTTCAGGAGGGCGTCACCTCCTTCAAGCAGTTCATGGCCTACCCCGGCGTCTTCTACAGCGACGACGGCCAGATCCTGCGCGCCATGCAGCGCTCCGCCGAGAACGGCGGCCTGATCATGATGCACGCGGAGAACGGCATCGCGATCGACGTCCTCGTGGAACAGGCGCTGGCGCGCGGCGAGACCGACCCGCGCTTCCACGGCGAGGTCCGCAAGGCGCTCCTGGAGGCCGAGGCCACCCACCGCGCCATCAAGCTCGCCCAGGTCGCGGGCGCTCCGCTGTACGTCGTGCACGTCTCGGCGCAGGAGGCGGTCGCCGAGCTGGCGCGGGCGCGCGACGAGGGCCTGAACGTCTTCGGCGAGACCTGCCCGCAGTACCTGTTCCTGTCGACCGACAACCTCGCGGAACCGGACTTCGAGGGCTCGAAGTACGTGTGCAGCACGCCCCTTCGGCCCAAGGAGCACCAGGCCGCCCTGTGGCGGGGCCTGCGTACCAACGACCTCCAGGTCGTGTCGACGGACCACTGCCCCTTCTGCTTCGTGGGCCAGAAGGAGCTCGGCCGGGGCGACTTCTCGAAGATCCCCAACGGCCTCCCGGGCGTCGAGAACCGCATGGACCTGCTCCACCAGGCCGTCGTCGACGGGCACATCTCGCGCCGCCGCTGGATCGAGATCGCCTGCGCCACCCCGGCCCGGATGTTCGGCCTGTACCCGAAGAAGGGCACCATCGCGCCGGGCGCCGACGCCGACATCGTCATCTACGACCCGCGCGCCGAGCAGGTCATGTCGGTCGAGACCCACCACATGAACGTCGACTACTCGGCGTACGAGGGCAAGCGCGTCACCGGGCAGGTCGAGACCGTGCTCTCGCGCGGCGAACCGGTCATCACCGAGCGGGAGTTCACCGGACGCGCGGGTCACGGCGTCTACACCCCCCGCTCCACCTGTCAGTACCTTCTCTGAGCGACTAGGAGTGGCGCCATGGACTTCGGACTCGTCCTGCAGACCGACCCCCCGGCCTCCCGCGTCATCGACCTGATGAAGCGCGCCGAGGGCAACGGCTTCACGTACGGCTGGACCTTCGACTCGGCCGTGCTGTGGCAGGAACCCTTTGTGATCTACAGTCAGATCCTCGCGAACACCGAGAAGTTGACGGTCGGCCCGATGGTCACCAACCCGGGCACCCGCACCTGGGAGGTCACCGCCTCCACCTTCGCGACGCTCAACGACATGTACGGCAACCGCACGGTGTGCGGCATCGGACGCGGCGACTCGGCGATGCGCGTCGCCGGACGCAAGCCCAACACACTCGCCCGCATCAGCGGCGCGATGAAGGTCATCCGCGCCCTCGGCCGCGGCGAGGAGGCCGACCTCGGCGGCACCGTCGTCAAGTTCCCCTGGGTCAAGCCGGGCGCCGAACTCCCGGTCTGGATGGCCGCGTACGGTCCCAAGGCCCTGAAGATGACCGGCGAGGAGGCCGACGGGTTCATCCTCCAGCTCGCCGACCTCTATCTCACCGAGTACATGGTCAAGGCCGTGAAGGACGCGGCCGTCGAGGCGGGGCGTGACCCCTCCGAGGTCAAGATCTGCGTGGCCGCGCCCGCGTACATCACCGAGGACGACTCGCCGGAGGCCCTCGCCCACGCGCGTGAGCAGTGCCGCTGGTTCGGCGGCATGGTCGGCAACCACGTGGCCGACCTGGTCTCCAAGTACGGCGAGCACTCCGCCGCCGTACCCGAGGAACTCACCGACTACATCAAGGCCCGCGAGGGCTACGACTACTCCCACCACGGGCGCAGCGACAACCCCGACACCAAGTTCGTGCCGGACGAGATCGTCGACCGGTTCTGTCTGATCGGCACGGCCGAGCAGCACATCGAGAAGCTGAAGGCGCTGCGCGCGCTGGGCGTGGACCAGTTCGCGGTGTACGACATGCACGACGCGCAGGAGGCCGTGATCGACGCGTACGGGTCGAAGGTCATCCCGGCCGTCAACGGCTGACAACTCCGCTCCGGGCGGCCGGCCTCCGGCCGCCCACCGCACCACCGGCCGCACTCCGGCCGCCGCTCCCCCTCCCCATACGTCCCCTTCCCCCCCCGTCCGGGGAAGGGGATCACCGCACCACCGCACCCGCACAACCCCCCACGGCGTCACCCGCACGGCCTCTCCCGTCACTCCTCACTTGATTGGCCTGCCCATGACCGAGACCGTCCCCAGCGAGGGCCCGCCCGTCGCTCAAGTCACGCTCACCGACGGCCGGGTGGAGATCGCGCCCGGCGCGCCCGCACCCAGCGGCCCCTACGCCAACGAGGACCTGCTGCCGGTCCCGGTCGAGAAGCGCACGTGGACCACGTACAACTTCTCGGCGCTCTGGGTCGGCATGGCCCACAACACCGCTTCCTGGACCCTTGCTTCCGGCCTGATAGCCGTCGGCATGGACTGGAAGCAGGCCGTGTTCACCATCGCGCTGGCCAACCTGATCGTGCTGGTCCCGATGCTGCTCACCGGGCACGCAGGACCCAAGTACGGCATACCCTTCCCCGTCTTCGCCCGCGCCTCCTTCGGTGTCCGCGGCGCCAACCTGCCGGCCGTCGTACGGGCGTTGGTGGCCTGCGGCTGGTTCGGCATCCAGACCTGGATCGGCGGCGAGGCGATCTACTTCCTCGCCGGGAAGCTCTTCGGCGACGGCTGGAAGAACGCCTCGCACGTCGGCGGCTACGCGTGGACCATGTGGCTGTCGTTCGCGATCTTCTGGGTGCTCCAGGTCGCCATCATCTACCGGGGCATGGAGACGATCCGCCGCTTCGAGAACTGGGCGGCGCCTTTCGTGCTCCTGGGCGCCGGCGTGATGCTGTGGTGGATGAGCAGCAAGGCGGGCGGCTTCGGCCCGCTGCTCGACCAGCCCTCCAAGCTAGGCTGGGGCGGCGACTTCTGGAAGCTCTTCTGGCCCTCGCTCATGGGCATGATCGGCTTCTGGTCCACGCTGTCGCTGAACATCCCCGACTTCACCCGGTACGGCAAGAGCCAGAAGGCGCAGACCTGGGGCCAGGCGCTCGGTCTGCCGACCACGATGACGCTCTTCGCCTTCCTGTCCGTCATGGTCACCTCGGGCTCGCAGGCCGTGTACGGCGAGGCCATCTGGGACCCGGTCCAGCTGGCCGCCAAGACGGACAACGTCTTCGGCCTCCTCTACGCGCTGGTCACCGTGCTGGTCGCGACCCTGTCCGTGAACATCGCGGCCAACCTGGTCTCGCCGGCCTTCGACTTCTCCAACCTCGCACCGCGGAAGATCACCTTCCGTACCGGCGCACTCGCCACCTGTGTCCTCGGCGTGCTGATCTTCCCCTGGAAGCTGTACTCCGACCCACAGGGCTACATCTTCACCTGGCTCGGCCTCGTCGGCGGTCTGCTCGGCACCGTCGCCGGCATCCTCATCGCCGACTACTGGATCCTGCGCCGCACCAAGCTCGACCTCGCCGACCTGTACCGCACGGGCGGCCGCTACTGGTACGACGGCGGCTGGAACTGGCGGGCCGTCGTCGCCTTCCTCACCGGAGGCGTCCTGGCCGTCGGCGGTGCCGACTTCCATCCGCTCATCGACGGACGGCCCATCCCGGCGCTGAAGTCCCTGGCCGACTACGGCTGGGCGGTCGGACTCGGTACGTCGATGGTGCTGTACCTGGCGCTGATGCTGCTGCGGGGCAAGGAGAAGACCGCCGTCTGACGCGTGAGGGAGGACAGCTGTCGGAGAACGGCTGAGGGAGAACAGCCGTCGGAGAACGGCTGATGGAGAACAGCTGTCGGATCAGTGCGGCGGTTGGAGAACGGTCAGCCCTTCTGGCCGTTCTCCAGCGTCGCCACCACGTCCTTGGCGGCCTTGATG
Source organism: Streptomyces sp. GbtcB7 (assembly GCF_019091445.1). Lineage (NCBI taxonomy): Bacteria > Bacillati > Actinomycetota > Actinomycetes > Kitasatosporales > Streptomycetaceae > Streptomyces > Streptomyces sp. GbtcB7. The sequence continues at coordinate 226,272 of NZ_JAGXJM010000011.1, read as the reverse complement.
GCCCCCTTGTTGATCTCGTCCGTGCTGGGCGCCTTCTTCGTCTCGAAGTTGCTGCCGTTGTACGTGACGACCACCAGCGCGTTGGACGCGCGGACGATCACCACTCCCTCACGGGTCTGCTGCTTGTCCGTGGTGGTGAGGTTCACGACCGAGTAGGCCGAGTCGCCGAGGCCGGGAACCGCCCCGCCGCCGCTCTTGTCCGCGACGCGCCCCGTATAGGACTTCTGCGCCGCTTCGTCCGAATCCTTGATCTCGTACGAGACGTCCAGCCAGTGGTAGTCGAAGCCCTTGAGCGCGTTCCAGGAACAGGTGCGGCGCACCGACTTGTCGGTCGACGGAATCTCCTGGCCGGCCGTCTTGGCGCCCGGGACAAGGGCCTTGATCGTCTTCTCCGTCACGCCGGTGCAGGGCGCGGGGGCCGCGGTGTACGTCTTCGCGACCGCCGTCGCCGCGGGGCCCGACGGGGACTGCGTCGTCTGGGGCGACTTGTGGTCGGTGGCGGCCGGAGTCGTCGTCGACGTGCCGGACGACATGACCCAGCCTGTGCAGGCGAGGACCGCGACCGGCAGCAGGCGCGCGGTGAGGGCGAGTGGCAGAGGAAGCACGGCGCACTTCTCGTGGGGGACGGTGCGGAGGGAGTCCACACTGCGGACGGAACGCCAGTCTCACATGACTCCCTGTGGGGCGGAAGTGCCAACTCACTCCGTGCCTGTGTGGTGACAGTGACTCACTGGGAATCGTCTGTCCGCCACTTCGCCGTCACCAGCCACACCGCCGCCCGGAGTCGAACACCGCGATCCGTCTCATAAGGGCGCAAGGTGTCCCGCAGGGCCGCGCGCGTGTCGGCGTCGACCGTCCGGCCGGGCGTGCGGGAGAGGACGAAGCCGACGGCGTCCGCGGCGTCGCGCCCCCAGGTCGTCTCCGTCGCGACCGGAGTCACCATCACGTCGTCCCACCCGCGCAGAACCTCGCGGATGTGCGCGGGGTCGGACAGGGAGGCCATGGCGGCCTGGACGGCGACCGTTGCGGCGTCCGGTTCGTCCAGGAGTTCTCCGAAAAGGCTCAGGGCGCGTGACTCCTCCGCCTCGGGACCGGCGGGCTGCGGACAGACGAAGGCGAGCCGCCCTCCCGGCCGCAGCGAGCGCGCCAGGTTCCGGAACGCCGCCGCGTGGTCCGCGAAGAACATCACCCCGCCCCGGCTGATCAGGACGTCGTATCCGGCGGGCGGGAAGGGGTGGATCTGGGCGTCGGCGAGCTCGTACGCGACGTTGGTGACTCCCTCCGCGGCGGTCGTCGCCCGGGCCCGGTCGAGCAGGGGTGCCGAGATGTCGACCCCGACGGCGTGCCCGTGCGCCGCCAGCCGGCCCGCGATCCGGGTCGTCGCACCGGCCCCGCAGCCGACGTCCAGGACGCGGTCGCCCGAAGCGATCGCCGCCGCGTCGAAGAGCGCGGTGTTCAGGCCCGACACGAGCGTGTCATAGCGCTCGTGGTGGCTCGCCCAGTGATGGCCGAGGCTGCCGTTCCAGGCCCGCGCCTGAGCGGAGTCGGCGATCTGCGTCATGAGGTCTCCTCGGCCGTGCGGACGGGAAGCGCGCTCTCGATCCGGTCGACGGCGGCGAACGCGCCGTACGCCACCAGATGCACCAGACAGTGGTCGGTATGGATGGGTTTACGCCAGGCCGTCACGTCCTCGTCCGTGATCCGGTACGGGGCCAGCGCGGCCAGCAGCGCGAGCCGCGCCCCGGGCCGCGAACGGTCGGGCAGTGCGTCCCACGCGAGCGGCGGGTGCGAGCCGTCCCAGTCCCGGAGCGTCTCCCGTACGAGGATTCGGTCGGCCTCGTCGAGAAGACCCTCCCCTTCGGTGGCGGCGGCCCGCAGCGCGGCGTAGGCCGGGCCGACGGTGGTCCCGCGCGCCCAGTCCGGACCGGGCCCGGAGTCGTCGAGGAGTTCCAGGCCCGCACCCGGCGCGGGTCGCCGGCGCACCGTCCGGGCGACGGATCGCCCGGCCAGACTTCGCACCGCCCGGAACCGTTGCGCGCTGCCGGGCAGCAGACTCTCGGTGAGCAGCGCCGACACCACGCGGTTGATGAAGTGGAAGGACAGGGCGGTGCCGATGTAAGCGGGGGCGTGCGCGACGGGGAAGGGGTACGGTGCCAACTCGGGCGCCCCCGGGGTCCGGGTCGCCCCGCCCCATGCCAGCACACGCGCGTGCTCCTCGTCGGCGGGGGTGTCCCCGCGCGCCACCGTCTCCGCGAGCCGGTGGTCCCCGGTCGCGTGCAGCAACATCGTGTGCGCGTCCACGCAGAACGGGCACCGGTTGGCGACGGACACCCCGAGCGCCGCGAGTTCCTTCCCCGTCCGGCTGCCCTCGCCCGCGATCAGCGACTCGCGCATCAACGCCCAGGCGGAGGCCATGAGACCGGGGGCGGGCGAGAGCACGACGAAGGTCACCGCGCGCTCGATGCCGAAGTCGTCGGCGAGCTGGGCATAGACGCCCGCGACACGGCCGGTGGCGGACCTGGGTGGAGACGGGGTGGTGTAGCGGAAGGGACTGGACATGGGACGCCTCCTGGTGGGGAATGAGCGCGGGGCCGCCGGCTCGGCCGCCGTCGCCACCCTCCTTCAGGGAGCCGTCCCCGGTCGTCGTCCGCCCGAAGGCATCCCGAGCTACCTCCACCCGCCCCGCGCGCGCCGTGATCTACTCCAGCCGGAGTACGCCGAGCCCCCTCCACAGGTCTGACGCCACTGTCCGAACGGCCGTCTATCGTGCGGAACATGGCGTTGGACCAGGGCACGCGCAGGCACCTGACCGACGCGGCCCTCGCGGTCGTGGTCGGTGCCCTCGTCATGACCGCGGCCGCGGTCGACGACGGCGCGACCCCCGCCGACTACGCGCTGATCACCGTGGGCTCCCTCGCCCTCGCGGCCTACCGCCGCGCCCCGCGCCGGGTACTCGCGGTCAGTACGGTCACCACGACGGCGTACGTCCTGCACGCACACCCCGGCACCCTCGCCGCCCTCCCTGTACTGGGCGCCGTCCACACGGCGGCCCGAGCGGGTCACCGAGGAGTGGCGGCGCTCGCGAGTGCCCTGTTCCTGGCGGCATTCGTGACCACGGACCTCACGGCACGCGGAAGCGCCGAGCGCACTCTCCTGCTCGCCGGCTGGTTCCTGTGCGCCCTGGTGACAGGCCTCGCCGACCGCAACTGGCAGGCGTATCTGCGCCAGACGGAACAGCGCGCGATGGAAGCGGAACGCACCCGTGAGGAGGCGGCCCTACGCCGGGCGGGCGAGGAGCGGCTGCGGATCGCCCGCGAGTTGCACGACTCGCTCACGCACAGCATCTCGATCGTCAAGCTCCAGGCGGGCGTCGCCGTCCACCTCGCCCGCAAACGCGGTGAGGAGGTCCCGCCCGCGCTGCTCGCCATCCAGGAGGCGGGCGGCGAGGCGATGCGCGAACTGCGGGCGACGCTGGAGGTGTTGCGCACCGACGAGCCGACCGGCACCCCCGCGCTGCTCGTGGAGCGGGCCCGCGCGGCCGGTCTCGCCGTGGAGCTGACGGTGTGCGGCGACGAGCGTCCGCTCACGGCGACGGTGGACCGTGCCGCGTACCGCATCGTCCAGGAGGCCCTGACGAACGCCGCGCGCCACGCGGGCCCCGCCAAGGTGGCCGTCCAACTCGACTACAGCACAGATGACTTGACGATATCCGTCGACGACGACGGCGGTGCCGACCCGTCCCGTCCGCCCACCCCCGGCATCGGCCTCACCGGCATGCGCGAACGCGTCACGGCCCTCGGCGGCACCCTGCACGCCGCACCGCGCACGGAGGGCGGCTTCTCGGTGCGCGCCGAACTGCCGCTGGGCCTACCGGAGGAGGTGCCGTGATCAGGGTCGCGCTCGTCGACGACCAGGCGCTGATGCGCGCCGGCTTCCGCGCCCTGCTCGACGCCGAGGACGGCATCGAGGTCGTGGGCGAGGCCGCCGATGGCAAGCAGGGCCTCGCGCTGGTGCGCGCTTCCTTGCCGGACATCGCCCTCGTCGACGTACAGATGCCGGTGATGTCGGGCATCGAGGCCACCCGCCGTATCGCCGCCGACCCGGAGCTGTCCGCCGTGCGTGTCGTCATGCTCACCAACTACGGCCTGGACGAGTACGTCTTCGAGGCGTTGCGGGCCGGGGCCAGCGGCTTCCTGCTCAAGGACACCGAGCCCGCCGACCTGCTCCAGGCCATCGAGGTCGTCGCGCGCGGAGAGGCGCTGCTGTCCCCGTCCGTGACCCGCACCCTGATCGGCGAGTTCGTCGCCCGGCCCCCGGACCGGGCCACCGCGCCCGGCCTGGAGTGCCTCACCCGCCGCGAACGCGAGGTCACGGCACTCGCCGCGCGCGGTCTGACCAACGAGGAGATCGCCGCGCACATGGTCATCAGCCCGTTCACCGCCAAGACCCACATCAGCCGGGCGATGACGAAACTGGGCGCCCGCGACCGGGCCCAACTGGTCGTGTTCGCCTACGAGTCGGGCTTGGTGACGGCCCGGGGGAGTGCGAACTGAGGGGTGCGTGGCGCTCGCCGTGTGGCCCAGGCGACAAGCTGGAGGATGACCCCGTTCGGGTCGGTGACCTGGAAGAGGCGCTCACCCCACGGCTCTTCACGCAGCGGCATGGTGATGGAGACGCCTTCGCCTCAGGTTGAACAACCCTCTATGCGGGCCAGAACTGGAGGACGTGTTCCTCCACCTCGTACGCAGCCATGAGGAGGCGGCCCTTCCAGTGGTAGGGGGGCTCGAGCCCGGGCCGGTTGAACAGGTGCTCCGGCGGCATGGGGTCTTGGAACATGTCGTCGGAGTCGGTGCCGGTGGTGAAGCCGGCCGGGGCGTCGGTGGCGGTGCAGGCGAAGGTTTCGGTGTGGGTCCACTCTCCCGGCAGCGGCTCGGGTTCCTGGTCGTAGATGAGGAAGCTGATCTTGACCGGCTCCCATTCGCTGGACCCTGCGGTGACGGTGAGGCAGCTCTTGCCGTCGGTGGCGGTGATGCGGGTGTGGGAGGTCATGGAGGGCAGGGCGATGCCCTCGGGTTCTCCCATTCCGATGACGTAGAAGGCGTGGTTCAGGGTGGCCATTCCGGTGTACTCGTCCACCGGCCGGATCTCTGTCATACGTCTCTCTTTCCTCCGTCACAGGGGGAAGGCCCCTCGCGCCATGGGGCGTGAGGGGCCTGCCGGTGTTGGGTGGGCGGATTTACGCGCCGGCCTGCACGTAGAACTTGTCTCCGGGCAGGACGTGGTAGCGGCCGAAGAAGGTTCGGATGATGCCGCCCTGCTGGCGGTTCTCCTTCAGCGGCACCCACTTGATGGACCGGTTGGGCGGGTTGTAAGTGTTGCCGCCCTGAGTGGTCTCGGCAAACGGGTACTCGTCGCAGGAGGGCTTGGTGCCGTCGTCATTGGGGTCGACGGTCCACCAGATGTCGCCCGGCTGGGGGTGGACGCCGGGGCCGCAGACTTCCCTGCGGTTCTGGTCGGCCTGGGCCTTCGTGGCTCGGGTGAGCGGAACCGTGGAGCCGGGGTAACCGATGTGGAGTCCGGCGTGCTGGACCTTGCGGATGTTGTCGCCGATCCCGGGCAGGTTCGCCATGTCGGACAGCTTCGTCCAGTCCTTCTCGACCGATATGCGGGTCGGATAGACGCAGCCCGCGCCGTACTGGCGGTCCTCGTCGTCGCAGCGGTAGGTGGATCCGAGGTAGGCGGTTTCACCGCTGGAGTAGCCCGGCTTCTTGAAGTCGAACTCGTAGCGGGTGTGGCTGGAGCGCGGGTGACCGGCGCTGACGGTGAAGGTGTGGTTCGCCGATCCGGTGTGGGCGGAGCCGTTCAGAGTGAACGGGGAGGCAAGGCCGCCACCGGCGCGGACCTGACAGCCGGAGCCGCAGGAGGGGTGGAAGGTGGTGATGATGCCGCCGGCGCTGCCGGTGAGAGCGGCCTTGCTGACGGTGATCTTCTCGGACCACTTGACGCTCTTCAGGTTCAGGTGGATCTCATGCCACACGGTGAACGAGGCGGTCCCGACGGTGCGGCCGTTCCTCTTCACGTCGATCTTGATGGGCATGTGGTAGCAGTCCATGGTGCGGTTGACCGCAGTGGTCATGGGGTTGGGCTGCTTGCAGTACCCGGCGGGTGCGCCCGCCTGCGGCGTGACCGCCTGGGTCTTTGAGTTGCCGGCGGTGAAGTCGGACTTCGCCGCGCTGGTGGTGACGGTGATCTCGTTGTTTCCGCCGGCTCCACTGGCTCCACTGGCTCCGCTGTGGGGGGCGGAGGCGGCGATGGTGCCGGTGGCGGCGAGTATCAAGGTCGCGGTCGTAGCGAGCAGCTTGCTGCTGGTCGATGTCAAGTTGTACCCCCGGTGTTGGTCGTCAGCAACAGGGGGTGCACAAGCTCAACTCACGTGACCCCCCGTCGCGTTGGCGCCATGCAAACACAGGTGACGCACAGATCGCATCGCAATTTGATCCATTTCGGCCACAGGTGAGCGGGCGTCACGTACCGACGGTCGATGTCGGACAATCGGGCCGCCGTGCGCCATGCGCGCCGGACGGCGGGGCCTTGACTGAGAGCACGGACCACGGCGTGCAAAAGCCCTGGCTGACACGCCATCCGGTGCCGCAACGGCACTCGATCAACACGGTCAACTCGTTCCGGCTCACGCTACGTCAGGGCGAGCACGACCGGCTCTGTCGGCGGCCGCCCGGCTGAACCACGCCGACAGCGTGACCGACATCGAACCCCGGTTGCTCGTCCCCGCCCCGGCCCCCGACGACGTCTGACGGTCTGTCTCCTGGTGTCGCCGTCGGCTCGACGTGGCTCAAGTTGAACTTCTGACTCACAAAGAGGTATGAGCTAAAGTCCGCGAGCCGCGTACTCAGCGGCACCGCACGTCAACGGGAGAGTAATGAATCGGCACATCATGGCCCGCGTCGGCATAGCCGTCACCGCCACCGGTCTGGCACTGGCACTGGGCACGGGAACCTCCTTCGCCGGCGGCAACTACGTCGGCTCGTTCAAGAAGAACGGCAAGTCCGTCGCGACCGTGGTGTTCGAGCCGCGGAACTCCTCCGGGGGACCTCAGTTCACCGACGTGATCGACTCGGCCAAGGACGGGCACTCGATCCGAGCGGTCACCTATGACGCGACCACGGGCAAGCGGCGGAACACCTGCGAGACCAGTTCCGTCAAGGACTGCGAGATCTCGCCCCGGATCGCCAAGGGCCACAAGGTCCGCGTCAAGGTGTACTGGGTCAAGGGCAAGACGGCGACCTACCTCGGCACGGTGATGACCGACAAGGGCAAGCTGCCGGTCGTCTGACCGAGAGTCTCCGCCCGGCGAGAACCGCGTCGAGGTGCCGTCCCGGACGGCGCCTCGACGCGCGGACGGGGCGTCAGGGCGTGAGAGTCACATCGAAGGCTCCAGCGGCTCCCAGCTGTTTCAGCGCCACACCGGTGGGCGACAGTCGCCGGCCGGTGGGTGCCGAAGTGAGAGCGCGGCCGATCGGTAGTCTGCTGCCTGATCAGGGCGACCGGAGCCGAGCCGGAACTCCCCGGATTCCTCCCACAGCGCGTCCGGAGGACTGATTGGTACCGGCCGACGCGCGCAAACACCGAGGTGAGAGATGTCCTTCACTACTCGACCCACGCTTCAGGGATCCTTCGGCATGGTGTCCTCCACGCACTGGCTCGCCTCGCAGTCGGCGATGGCCGTCCTGGAGGACGGCGGCAACGCGTACGACGCCGCCGTCGCCGCGGGCTTCGTGCTGCACGTGGTCGAGCCGCACCTCAACGGACCCGCCGGTGAGGTCCCGATCATCCTCGCCCCGGCGGGCGGCGAGGTGCGTGTGCTGTGCGGTCAGGGTGTCGCGCCAGCCGGGGCGACGATCGCCCACTACAGGGGACTCGGTTTGGATCTCGTACCCGGCACCGGGCCGCTCGCGGCCGCCGTGCCCGGCGCCTTCGACGCGTGGATGCTGCTCCTGCGCGACCACGGCACGAGGTCCCTCGCCGACGTCATGAAGTACGCCATCGGATACGCGGAGGACGGGCACCCGCCCGTGGAGCGGGTCGGCGAGACCGTGGAGTCGGTGCGCGCACTCTTCGAGACGGAGTGGACCTCGTCGGCCGAGGTGTACCTGCCCGGCGGGAAGGCGCCGCGTCCCGGCGAACTGTTCCGCAATCCCGCCCTCGCCGCGACCTGGCGCCGACTGCTCGCCGAGGTCTCCGGGGAGACCGGCCGCGTGGCGCAGATCGAGGCCGCGCGCCGCGTCTGGCGCTCGGGCTTCATCGCCGAGGCCCTGGTACGGCAGGCCCGGCGGCCCACCATGGACACCAGCGGAAACCGCCACACCGGCACCCTGACAGCCACCGACCTGGCCTCCTGGTCCGCGAGCTACGAGGCGCCCGCGACGTACGACTGGCGCGGCTGGACCCTGTGCAAGGCGGGCCCCTGGAGCCAGGGCCCGGTCCTCCTCCAGCAGCTCGCCCTGCTCCCGCCCCAGCTGCCGCGGTACGGCTCCGCGGAGTACGTCCACCTGCTCGTCGAGGGCTGCAAGCTCGCCATGGCCGACCGGGAGGCCTGGTACGGGGACGCGGCCGAGGTGCCCCTCGACGAGCTGTTGTCGCAGGAGTACAACGCCGAGCGGCGCGCCCTCATCGGCCACAAGGCCTCCCGCGAGCTGCGTCCCGGCAGTCCCGGAGGGCGCACCCCGACGATCAGTGGCCACGCGCGCGAGGTCGCCGACGGTGAGCCGGGCTTCGACGCGCCGGCGGTACCGGGCGCGGGCGAACCCACCGTGGCCAGGGCCGCGGGGGAACCCGAGGTGGCCCGGGACGGCGGCACCCGGGGCGACACCTGCCACCTCGACGTCGTCGACCGCTGGGGCAACATGGTCGCCGCCACCCCCAGCGGCGGCTGGCTTCAGTCCAACCCCGTCGTCCCCGAGCTGGGCTTCCCGCTCGGCACCCGGCTCCAGATGGCCTGGCTGGACGAGGGGCTGTCCAACTCCCTCACACCCGGCCGCCGCCCCCGTACGACGCTGACACCCTCGCTGGCGCTGCGCGACGGAGTCCCGGTCATGGCGTTCGGAACCCCGGGCGGCGACCAGCAGGACCAGTGGCAGACCCACTTCTTCCTGGCCGTGGCGCTGCGCGCCGAGGTACGCGGCGGGCTCGACCTCCAGGGCGCGATCGACGCCCCGAACTGGCACAACGACAGCTTCCCGAGCTCGTTCTACCCGCGCGGCATGCGCCCCGGCAGCCTCACCGTCGAGTGCCGCACGGACGAGGCGGTCGTCGAGGAGCTGCGCCGTCGCGGCCATGACGTCCAGGTCGCGGAGGCCTGGTCCGAGGGCCGGCTGTGCGCGGTCGCCCGGGATCCGGAGACGGGTGTGCTGTCGGCGGCGGCGAACCCGCGGGGGATGCAGGGGTACGCGGTGGGTCGCTGATCAGCAACTCCGGGAATTCACGGTGATTCCACCCACAGTGCACCGGAGGGGTGGGGATTGTCAGTGGCGCGTGTTGTCATGGAGCCATGATCGAAGACATCGAAACCATCGACGAGTTTCTCGCGCACCGCACGTCCGACGTCGAAGAAGCGATCCGGCAGGCGGCCGCCGCCGAGATCATGCCGCGCTTCAGGCAGCTGACCGCGGACGAGATCGACGAGAAGAGCGGCCCGCACGACCTGGTCACGGACGCCGACCGCAAGGCCGAGGAGTACCTCACCGAGGCGCTCGCCAAGCTGCTGCCCGGCTCGGTCGTGGTCGGCGAGGAGGCGGTCCACGCCAATCCGGCGACGTACGGGGCGATCCAGGGGCAGGCTCCGGTGTGGATCGTGGACCCGGTCGATGGCACCCGCCAGTTCGTCCACGGCGACACCGGTTTCTGCACGCTCGTCGCGCTCGCCGTGGGCGGGGTCGTCCAGGCGTCCTGGACCTATGCCCCGGCCCGCGACCAGCTCGCCGTCGCCGTGCGCGGCCGGGGTGCCCGCCTCGACGGCGAGCTGCTGCGCCCGGGTGCGCCCACGCCCGGCCGTGACCTCGAGATAGCCACCTCCCACCCCGACTACACCACCGACGAGCAGAAGCGCGCTCTCCTCGGCCTGCGCATCGAGGGCGTGCGGCCGCGTCCCTGCGGTTCGGCGGGGCTGGAGTATCTGGCCGTCGCCCGCGGTGAGCTGGATGCGACGGCCTTCTCCTGGGAGGCGGCCTGGGATCACGCGGCGGGCCTGCTCCTCGTCGAGGAGGCGGGCGGCGCCCACCTGACCCTCACGGGCGAACCCTTCCGCATCACGGGAGGCAACACCCTCCCCTTCACGGCGGCCCGCGACGAGACCACGGCCCGACGGGTACGGGGCTTGCTGACCGCCGGCCTCTGACGCCACCGACGCGCCGAGGGCATGGCGGCGTCGACAGCCGGCCGTGGCCCCTGGGGCTGGGGGCGGTCCCGGCGAAGGTCGAGGGGTTGCGCTGCGCCCGTCCGGCACCGCACACGCACCCCGACTCAGGTGAGGCGTCCCCGGCGCTCCTGGACCTGCCGGCCGCCGAGCGCGACCGCATCGAGCGGCAGATGGCAGACCTCCGGAGCGTGCGCAACCGTCTCGATGACATGATCACCGAGGCGCGCAGGCCTGACTCCGACTGCCCCTGTCCACCGGCCGAACCCCTGGACGGAGAACAGCGGGGCATCCGGCAGCAGGGGTGGGCAGCGCCGGCACGAGTGAGCAGGCGAGCGCCGAGCAAGTCCAGGATCCGTCCGGGCGAGCATCTCGGGATCCGTCCGGGCGAGCACCTGTCTCACACCAGTGGCCTCGTCGGCGCAAGGTGAAAGCGGATGGCTTCTTGGCCCCCGGCGGGTCCCGGACCCCGGCGACCTGAGGTCCGGCGGGCCCCCGACCCAGGCGGCCCCTGACCCGGCGGCCCCAGGCCCCCGTTCGCCGGACGACTCCCCGTCTCCCAACCCCCCCGCGCCATCAAGGCTGTCAGTCCCCCGGCATATCCTGATGTCCAGTGGCCGTCGGCTGACAAAGGAGTCCGAAGGTGCCGTCGATGCTCGATGCGGTCGTGGTGGGTGCGGGGCCGAACGGACTGACGGCTGCCGTGGAGCTGGCCCGCCGCGGCTTCTCCGTGGCCGTGTTCGAGGCGCGGGACACCGTGGGCGGCGGCGCCCGCACCGAAGAGCTGACACTCCCCGGCTTCCGGCACGACCCCTGTTCCGCTGCCCACCCCCTCGGCATCAACTCACCCGCCTTCCGAGCGATGCCCCTGGAGCGGTACGGCCTGGAGTGGCTGCACGCGAAGCTCCCGATGGCGCACCCGTTCCCCGACGGCACCGCGGCGGTGCTCGCCCGCTCCGTGGCCGAGACGGCGGCCTCGTTCGGCCCGCGCGACGCCGGTGCGTACCGCAGACTGGTCGCCCCCTTCCTGCCCAAGTGGGACACGCTGGCCCACGACTTCATGTCCCTGCCACTGACTGCCCTGCCCCGCGACCCTGTGACGCTCGCCCGTTTCGGCCTGGCCGGGCTGCCGCCCTCGACCTGGCTCATGCGGCGCTTCCGCGACGAGCGGGCCCAGGCGCTGTTCGCCGGTCTCGTCGCACACGTCATGGCCCCGCTCGACGGCATCGCCACCGGCGCCGTCGGCCTGGTCTTCGCGCTGGCCGCGCACGCCCGCGGCTGGCCCGTCGCGCGCGGTGGCTCCCAGTCCCTCTCCGACGCGCTCACCGCGTACCTCAAGGACCTCGGCGGCACCGTCCACACTGACTACGAGGTGAAGCGTCTCGACGACCTGCCGCCCGCCCGCGCCTACGTCTTCGACACCTCACCCGCCGCGTTGTCCCGCATCGCGGGCTTCGGGCGGTACTACGAGGACTATCGCTACGGGGCGTCCGTCTTCAAGATCGACTACGCCCTGGACGGCCCCGTCCCCTGGACGGCCGAGGAGGCACGCACCGCCGGGACGGTGCAGGTGGGCGCGAGCCGCGCCGAGATCGCCACCGCCCTGCGCGCCGCCTCGCGCGAGGGCCGGGCGCCGGACGCCCCCTTCCTGATCACGGTGCAGCCCAGCGTCGTCGATCCCTCCCGGGCCCCGGAGGGCAAGCAGGTCTTCTGGGCGTACGGACACGTTCCGAACGGCTGGACGGGTGACCTCACGGACGCGATCGAGCGGCAGTTGGAGCGGTTCGCACCCGGCTTCCGTGACCGCGTACTGGCCCGCGCCACCGCAGGCCCGCCCGAACTCGCCGCGCGCAACGCCAACTACGTGGGCGGCGACATCGGCTGCGGCGCCGCCTCCGGACTCCAGCTCCTGTTGCGCCCCAGGCTCTCCCTGTTCCCGTACAGCACGCCGCACCCGGCCGTCTTCATCTGCTCCTCGGCCACCCCGCCGGGCCCCGGTGTGCACGGCATGTCGGGGCACAACGCGGCGAAGGCCGTGTGGCGGCGCCTGCGCGAGTCCTGACCAGGGGCGGCCGCCAGTCCTGACCAGGGACGGCGTAAGCCGTCACACCTGTCCCTCGTTTCACAGGAAGAAAGCGCTGTCACGCGTCTCGACAACGTCCCGCCCCGGCCCGATCATGCGATGGGGCCGTGGCATGACCGTGACAGGAGACTTCCACATGATCAAGCGCAGATCGGTGCTGGCCGCGGCGGGTGGTGCGCTGCTCGGCAGCGCGCTGGCCACGGGCACCGCTCGGGCCGATGCGACCATCGGGGTCAACCCAGGTACGACGTACGGCAGTTGGGAGGGCTGGGGCACCTCCCTCGCCTGGTGGGCCAATGTGTTCGGCGCCCGGGACGACTTCGCCGACATCTTCTTCACCACCAAGTCCGTGGCGTACGGCGGCAAGACGCTGCCGGGCCTCGGCCTCAACATCGCCCGCTACAACCTGGGCGCGTCCAGCTGGAACACCGTGAGCGGTGCGAGCATGGTCGCCTCCGCCAACATCCCGGCGTTCAAGCAGATCGAGGGGTACTGGCAGGACTGGAACAACGAGGATCCCACCTCCTCCGCCTGGGACTGGACGGCCGACGCCAACCAGCGGGCGGCCCTGGTCAAGGCGACCCAACGCGGCGCCGTCAGCGAGCTGTTCGCCAACTCGCCGATGTGGTGGATGTGCCTCAACCACAACCCGTCCGGCGCGTCCGGCGGCGGCAACAACCTCCAGTCCTGGAACTACCGTCAGCACGCCTCCCACCTCGCCGCGGTGGCGCTCTACGCGAAGAACAACTGGGGTGTGAGCTTCAGCTCCGTCGACGCGTTCAATGAGCCCTCCTCCAGCTGGTGGACGGCGACGGGCACCCAGGAGGGCTGCCACATGGACGCCACCGTCCAGGCGGCCGTCCTCCCGTATCTGCGCAGCGAACTCGACAAGCGCGGTCTGACCGGCACCCTGGTCTCCGCGTCCGACGAGACGAGCTACGACCTGGCCCGCACGACCTGGAACTCCTTCAGCTCGACCACGAAAGCCCAGGTCAACCGGGTCAACGTGCACGGGTATCAGGGCTCCGGCGGTCGCCGTGACCTCCTCTACACCGACGTCGTCACCACGGCGGGCAAGCGGCTGTGGAACTCCGAGACGGGCGACTCCGACGCCACCGGCCTCACCCTGGCGAGCAACCTCTGTCTGGACTTCCGCTGGCTGCACCCGACCGCGTGGGTGTACTGGCAGGTGATGGACCCCAGCACCGGCTGGGCGATGATCGCCTACGACCAGAGCACCCTCCAGCCGACGACCGTCCAGACCAAGTACTACGTGATGGCCCAGTTCAGCCGGCACATCCGCCCCGGCATGACCATCATCGACACCGGTGTCGGATACGCGGCGGCAGCGTACGACGCGAGCGCGAAGCGCCTGGTCATCGTGGCCGTCAACTCCGGCGCCGCGCAGAACCTCACCTTCGACCTGTCCAAGTTCAGCCAGGTCACCGGGGGCAGCGGCGGACTCGTACGACGCTGGAACACCGTCACCTCCGGCAGCGGCGACCTCTACACCGCCCACTCGGACACCTATCTGAGCGGCAAGACGCTGACGGCGGCCTTCTCCGCCGCGTCCGTGCAGACCTTCGAGATCGACGGAGTGGTCGTCTGACAGTCGGTTGTCGCGTGGCGGCCGGAGCGCGATGCGGCGAGGATCGAAGACCGCATACGAGGAGGCCGAGGCCGTCATGACCGCCATCACCCTGGTCCAGGGAGACATCACCCGTCAGAGCGCCGACGCGATCGTCAACGCGGCGAACTCGTCGCTGCTCGGCGGGGGAGGCGTGGACGGGGCCATCCACCGACGTGGCGGCCCCGCCATCCTCGCCGACTGCCGCAGGCTCCGCGCCTCGCACTACGGCAAGGGGCTGCCCACGGGCCGGGCGGTCGCCACCACCGCGGGCGAGCTGGACGCGCGGTGGGTGATCCACACGGTCGGCCCGGTCTTCAGTCGTGAGGAGGACCGCTCGGAACTCCTCGCCTCCTGCTACCGGGAGTCGCTGAAGGTGGCCGACGAACTCGGCGCCCGCACGGTCGCCTTCCCGGCCGTCTCCGCCGGCATCTACGGGTGGCCGATGGACGACGCCGCCCGGATCGCGGTGGAGACGGTACGGGCCACGCGCACGGCCGTCGAGGAGGTCACGTTCGTCCTCTTCGACGAGCCGGCGTACGAGGCGTTCGCCGCGCAGGTCCGCTGACTCCCCCCTTCTCGCGGACGGGTCCGGCTCGGTTAGGGTGCGGGGATGCGGCGGATCTTGGTGGTGGGCAGTACCGGTGCGGGTAAGTCCACGCTCGCCCGGGGCCTGAGCGGTCGCCTCGGCCTGCCCTACCACGAGATGGACGCGCTGTACTTCACCGGCACCGGGTGGGCCGTGAACGAGAAGCTGAGCGAGGACGTACTGCGGATCACTGCCGAACCCCGCTGGGTCATCGACTCCCTCGGCTATCCCGAGGTCCGTGACCTGATGTGGGACCGGGCCGACACGGTGATATGGCTGGACTATCGCAAACGGGTCGTCCTGCCCCGCGTCCTGCGCCGTTCCGTCCGCCGCACCCTCACACGCGAGCCGTTGTTCGGTGGCAACAGGGAGACCTGGACCGGCTGGCTGAGCCGGGAACACCCCCTCTGGTGGGCCTGGTCCCAGCACGCGAACCGGCGCCGCGAGATCACCCGCCGCACCGGCGACCCGCGCTTCGCTCCCCTCGACACCCTTCGCTTCGGCCGCCCCGGCGACACCGCGGCCTGGGTGAAGTCCCTGTAAGGGGGCCGGACTACTCGAGCCGTGACACCTGGTAGTGGCTGATGTACCAGGTCTCCCCCACGCGTCGCACCAGTACGCCGAGTTTGACGTTGAGGGTGGGGCGGTCGGTGAAGGAGAAGTCGACGCTCAGATAACCGAGTACGAGGTCGTCGGTGAGGCGTCTGGTCTCGAGAATCCGGTACGCGGCGGCCATGCCGACGGGCTGGGAGGCGTAGTAGGCCGCGACGCCCGGCCTTCCGACACTGTAGGGGTGCAGCCCCTGGAAGATCGCGTCCTCGGTGAACCGGGCGGCGACCTGCTCCGGCTCGTGCCCGTCGACGGCGGCCTTCCACTGGTCGAGGACGCCGCGCAGGATCGCTTCCGTGTCGCTGTCCTTCGTGCTGTTCATCAGGATTCTCCCCTTGTCGTGTTCCGTCAGTGACCGGCGCTCATGCCGCCGTCGACGTGGAGGATCTCGCCGGTGACGAACGGGGCGTTCTCCAGGTAGATCACGGCGTCGACGATGTCGCTCGTCTCGCCCATCCGGCCGACCGGGTGCAGCCCGGCGAGGGCCTCGTGGGTCTCCTCGGCGTGCATCGGGGTCTTTATGGTGCCCGGCGAAACGGCGTTGGCGCGGATGCCGCGCGTGGCGTACTCGATGGCGAGGGACTTGGTGGCGGACTGGAGGCCGCCCTTGGTCAACGAGGCGAGTACGGACGGCACGTTGGAGTCGGCGTTGTCGACCAGGCTGGTGGTGATGTTGACGATGTGGCCGCCGCCCTGGGCGAGCATGTGCTCGACGGCCAGCTGGGTGATGCGGAAGAAGCCGGTGAGGTTCACGCCGGTCGCCGCGGCGTAGTCGTCCTGGGTGTACTCGTGGAAGGGCTTGGCGAGGAAGATGCCCGCGTTGTTGACCAGGGTGTCGACACGGCCGAACCGCTCGACCGCGGTGGCGATGACGCGTTCGGCGGTGGCGGGGTCGGCGATGTCACCCTGAACGGTCACGATGCCCGCGTCGTCGGCGGGAGCGATCGTGCGCGAGGTGGCGACGACGGCGTACCCGAGCTTGCGGTAGGCCTCGGCGATGCCCGCGCCGAGGCCCTGCGAGGCTCCGGTGACGACGGCGACCTTCTGGTTCTGAGAGCTCATGGTGATCTTCTCCGAGTTCCGTGATTCCGTGATTCCGCGATGAAGCGGGGGGCTTCTTGACTGGTCGCCGATCCCGCTAGCTACTAGCCGACCGGTCGACTATTTGGAACTTAGGCGGGGTGGAGTGGAGAAGTCAAAGGTCAACAGGGTCCTGACCAGGACCGACTTCCTCCCTGCTGGTAGGCGCGGCCTCCCAGTCCAGGTCAGTGGGCCGGTGGCCCTACCGGTGCGGATCCCCGTCCGGCAGCCAGGCGCCCGGGGCGCGGATGCCGAGGTCGCCCACGCCGTCGCAGAGGGCGTCGACGACGGCGAGGACGGCCGGGCGGTCCTCGTTCTCGCGCCAGACCAGCGACCAGGTCCAGTAGATCTCCGGTGCGGTGACCGGGCGCTGGACCAGATCGGGCGGCAGCGGGGTGGTCTGACCCTTGGGGGAGTTGACCACCGGGCGACTGCAGCGGCGGACGTGATCGAAGAACGCCGGTCCGGTGATGCCGCCGTTGGAGATGCGTACCGCGCGGGCCCCGGTGTCCTGGGCCAGCTCTTCGGCGTAGACGTTCCAGGACGACCAGGAGGTGGTGTCGTCGTCGAGGAGGACGGTGGTGTCCCGGGCGGCCACGTCGCTCGTGTCGTCACCGCCTGCGACGGCGTAGAGCCGGTCGGCGCCGATGAGCCGGGCACGCAGGCCGCGTTCTTCCAGGTCCTCGGTCCGCACCCAGCACACCGCGAGGTCCAGACCGCCCGCGGCGACCCGGGCGGCCTGGGTGTGCGAGGGCGCGACCCATGCGTCGAGGTGGAGTTGGGCCACGGTGGCGGTGCGGGCGGTGAGGTCCGACGGGAGCCAGTTGACGTAGCCGAGCCGTACCGGTTCCGATCCGGACAGCCGACCGGCCCGCCGCTGGAGGTCGTCGGCCCGCTCGAGCAGGGCGCGGGTGTGGGGGAGCAGGGCCGAACCGGCCGCGGTGAGGGACACCGAGCGACGATCGCGATCGAACAACCGCACGCCCAGGTCGCGTTCGAGCGCCTTGATCTGCTGCGACAGAGAGGGGCCCGCGATCAGCAGGCGCTCGGCGGCCCGGCCGAAGTTCAGCTCCTCGGCGACAGCGACGAAATACCGCAGTTGGCGCAACTCCACGCTGGTCATGCTACGTCGGTGCGAGGCCGCGCCTCTCAGCAGGGAGGAAGTCTGTCGTGGCATCGCCCCGGTGGCAGGCGGACGATGGAGCCCATGGAAGCCCGACCGAGGGCGGCCCGGCCGGACACCTGACGGCGGACGACCTCAGCGGTCCTCCGCCCGGCCACCATCACCCCACGCGGCGTTCCGGTGCCCGCCGGACGTCCCATCGAGCGGAGCAGGACCATGCGAGAGTTCCTGGTCGAGATCACCACCACGATCCCCGAGGGCACCACTCAGGACGAGGTCGACCGGCGGCGCGCCGCCGAGGCCGTCCGTGCCCGGGAACTGGCCGCCACCGGCAACCTGGCGCGGCTGTGGCGCCCGGTCGGCGAGCTGCGCAGCATCGGCATCTGGTGTGCCGGTGACGAGGACGAGCTCCACGAGAAGGTGCTCGGCACGCTGCCGCTGCGCCCGTGGATGAGCCTCACCGTCACCGCGCTCGAGTCCCACCCCAACGACCCGGGCCGGACCGACGCCGCGCGGTGACGGCGGGGACCGGTGCGACATGGACCTCGTCATGAGCGTACGAGCCCTGCGCGCCTCCCCGGCCGGAAGTGCCGGCGCGCCGCACTCGCCCTGGCGCCACGTGGCCCAGGCCGCCGCGGCACTCGCCGCGGGCATGGGGGTGGGCCGGTTCGTCTACACCCCGATCCTTCCGCTGATGCACGCCGGGGCGGGGCTGTCCGCGGGTGCCGGCGCGAACCTGGCCACCGCCAACTACATCGGCTATCTCCTCGGCGCGCTCGTCGGCATCCTGGCCCCCGCGGTGGTCCGTTCGCGGGCCCTGCTGCGCATCTCCCTCGTCGTGCTGACCGGCACGCTGGCCGCGATGCCCGGCACCCACGACACCGCCGTGTGGTTCGCGCTACGGCTGCTGGCCGGGGTTGCCAGCGCTCTGATCTTCGTCATCGCGGTCAGCTCGCTCCTCAGTCACCTACGGGAGTACCCGGCTCATCTGCCCGGATGGGCGTTCGGCGGGGTCGGCGCCGGCATCGCCCTGTCGGGTCTGCTCGTGCTGGTACTGCGCCCCGTCGCCGACTGGCGGGCCGCCTGGTGGGCCTCGGCCGCACTCGCCGCGGTCCTCGCCGTCGCCTCGTGGAACCTCCGTCCCGAAGTGCCTCCTACGACAACACAGGCCCCGCAGGCCCCGCAGGCCATCCAGGCCACTGTGGCCACCGCAGTCACTGCGGCCACCGTGGATGACAGCCGCGGGCCGCGCACACACCGCTGGTTCACCGCCCTGTTCGCCTCCTACACGCTGGAAGGCATCGGCTACATCATCGCGGGCACGTTCCTGGTCGCCGCGATCGAGCAGAGCTCCCCGGGACCGCTCGGCGGCGGCGCCTGGGTGCTGGTCGGTCTGGCCGCCGTGCCCTCCTCTGCGCTGTGGGCCCGGCTCGGGCGCCGTTGGTCCCGCCCCGACCTGCTGCTCGCCGCGCTCGTCGTCCAGGCGGTGGGCATCGCCCTGCCCGCCCTGATCGGCGGAGCACCGGCCGCCCTGGTCTCCGCGGTGCTGTTCGGCGCGACGTTCATCGGGGTCAGCACCCTCGCCCTCGCCACCGGGGCCCACCTGGAGTTCCCCCGTTCCGTCGCGCTCCTGACCGCCGGATACTCCGTCGGCCAGATCCTCGGCCCGCTGGCGGTCGCGCCCCTGCTTCACCACGGCTATCAGCAGGCCCTGGTCCTGGCCGCTTCCGTGGTTCTCGTGGCGGCCGCGGCCGCCGCCGTGCTGCGCATCGGCTTCCCGCACCACATGGTGGTAGTGCGAGCTACCGCCCCGGTACGACAGCCCGCACCGACGGAATCCGCCGCGGACGCGGGCAGCCACCGATGACTCAGACGTGGAGTCCGTCATGACCACACCGCGGGACCTGTTGATGATCGCCATGGACGTCCCGTCCAGCCGGCCCGTCGAACAGGGCGACCTGTCGCTGGCCCTCGCGGGAGCCGAACTGGTCGACCTCATCGAGGCCCAGGCCATCACGCTGGAGGACGACCGCATCGTGCCCGGCGCGCAGTGGACCATGGGCGACCGTCTGTTGGACGGGGCCGTGGCGTCGCTGGTCCGGCAGAGGCCGTACGAGTCCGTGGACGACTGGCTGTGGCGCCGCGGCCGCGGGCTGTCCGCGGCCTATCGCGCGGACCTGGAGGCGGAGGGACGGCTCGCCCGGCCGCGCCACCGCTGGATTCCCTTCGGTGGCGGCCGTACGGAAGCGGCCGACTCGCCGGACCGCAGCCACGCGGACGAACGCTGGACCTCAGGTGAGCCCATTCTCACCGTTCTCGCGGCCGCCGTGGGCATCCACGACGAGTCGACCGAGGAGGCCGCGGGTCTCGTCGACGACTCGGTCCTGGCCGTACTGGCCGCCGTCAACGGCGCGGTGACGGAACTGGAAGCGGTACGGCAACGGCGAAGCATCGAAGACGCGGCCTTCGACAACATCTGGCGAGGCGGCGACGGCACATGACGTCATGCATCACGTCATGCATCACGTCATACGTGACGTCATTCACGAAGTCATCCATGACGCGTCGGCCTTGTCGATTTCCCCGCTCTCCACGCACCGGTCAAGAAAGGTGAATGTCATAGACAGGCGCATGTTTTCCCGGATTCTCACCATCGGAACAGCCGGAGCCTCGCTGCCGACGCTCCCGGCGATATCGGTCTCCGCCTCGGCTTCTCCGTCGGCCGGCGCGTCCGGGCCCGGAATACACACCTCTTTCGGCCCGCTGAAGCAGATCCGTGCCGGTGAGCTGAACATGGGATATGCGGAGGCCGGCCCCGCGCACGGCCCCGCGGTCGTTCTGCTGCACGGCTGGCCCTACGACATTCACAGCTATGTCGATGTGGCTCCCAGGCTCGCCGCGGCGGGCTACCGGGTGATCGTGCCGTACCTGCGCGGTCACGGCACCACACGGTTCCGTTCGGACAAGACGTTCCGCAACGCCCAGCAGTCGGTGATCGCGCTCGACATCATCGCGCTCATGGACGCGCTGAAGATCGAGAAGGCGATCCTCGCCGGCTTCGACTGGGGAGCGCGGACGGCCGACATCATCGCGGTGCTCTGGCCGGAGCGCTGCAAGGCCCTGGTCTCCGTGAGCGGTTATCTCATCACCAACCGTGAAACCCAAAAGGCGCCGCTGCCGCCAAAGGCCGAATGGGCGTGGTGGTATCAATACTATTTCGCCACCGAAAGGGGACGGCTCGGCCTCGCACAGTACAAGCACGATTTCGCGAAACTCATCTGGAAGAACGTCTCCCCGACATGGCACTTCAATGACGCTACATTCGATCGGACCGCGACCGCCTTCGACAATCCGGACTGGGTTCCCATCGTGATCCACAACTACCGGTGGCGACTGAGTCTGGCCAAGGGCGACCCGCGATTCGATCGTCTGGAAAAGCGACTTGCCCAGAGTCCCGCCATCTCGCAGCCGACGATCACCCTTGACGGCGAACTGGATCCCTTCACGCCGCCGGGGAACGGCGCCTCTTATCGCAGTCATTTCACTGGCGCGTACGACCACCGGACGCTGAAGGGCATCGGTCACAACGTGCCGCAGGAAGCACCCGAGGCATTCGCTGCGGCGGTCGTCGACGTCAACGCCCTCTGAAATTCTCTGAGCCCTCTGGGCCCTCTGAACGGTGTCGTGGTGGGCGTCAGGCGCCCGCCACGGCCTCCTGCGGGGCTCGGGCGCCGAGCAGGGCCAGGCAGTTCGCCCACAGGGGGCTGAGCCGACGGGTGTTGTTGTAGAGCTTGGCGAACAGGACCTGGCCCTCCAACTGGGCGACCACCGCCCGTGCCGCTTCCCGGCTGTCGGGGGCGGTGACCTCCTCGCGCTCACGAGCCTCGGTGATGACCGACTCGACCATCTCGACCTGCGCGTCGAAGATCTCCTGCAGGCGGGTGCGGATGGGCTCGGTGTGGTTGCTCATCTCCAGGCTGAGGTTTCCGAACAGGCAGCCGGACACGGTGCCGCAGCTCTGCTGGCCGGCGCGCTGGCCGGCCTCCGTCTCCTCGAACAGCCGGTACAGCCGCCGCAGGGGTTCCTCGTCGCTGTTCAGGACGCGTGCCCAGGCGCTTTTCTGGGCGTCCCAGTGTTCGTCGAGCACGGCCAGGGCGAGGGCTTCCTTGGACTCGAAGAAGTAGTAGAAGCTGCCCTTGGGCACGCCGGCCGCCTTGCAGATCTCGGCCACCCCCAGCGCCGAGTAACCGCGCAGCTCGATGAGTGACTGCGCGGCGCTGAGGATCTTTTCCCTGGCGTCGCTGGTTCGTCCCATGACGCAATTGTACGACCGGTCGACTATCTCTGACTGTGGTCGCGTCCGTGCGGTGAAACCGTCTGATCGGGTGGTGTGGGAGCGGCGAGCTACGGCAGAGGGGCGAGGGCGTGCCGCCACGGGGTGCGCGTGAGCCGTTCCGGCGGGGTGGCGGGTGTGTTGGGGTGGGCACATCGCCACGCTCACGCAAGCGGGTGGCGGGGGAGCCTCCATGACCGAACCGCCCAACGAGGACGCCCCACCCGACACCGGACCCCGACACCGGACCCCGACACCGGACCCCGGCCCGAGGCCCGGCCCGACGCCCGGCCGGAGGCCCGGTCCGAGATCCGGCCCCAGGTCCGGTCCGAGGTGCGGCCTGACGCCCGGCCTGAGGTGCGGTCTGAGGTGCGGCCCCAGATCCGGCCGGAGGTCTGGTCCAAGGCACGGCCCGAAGTTCAACCCCAGGCCCGGCCCGAGGCCCGACCCGAGGGCCAGCCCAAATACCCGACGCGGACCCCAGCGTCATGCCAAGCCTCAACCCGGCTCCGGGACTCAGCCCAGTTCCCATCCCGGTCCCGGGGCTCAGCCGAAGCCTCGACGCGGCCCCGGGGCTCAGCCCACTCCCCACCCTGGCCCCCAGCCCCAGCGCGGGCCCCACCGCGAGCCTGTGACCGACCCCCACCCTGGCCCCCGGCTCCAGCCCGGGCCTGAGCCCCACTGCGGGCCTGTGCCCGACCCCCCGCCCGACCCCCGACCCAGCCCCAGCCTCGGCCCTGTCCCCAACCCGCACCCCAGCCCCAACCCCAGCCCCGACCCTGCGCCCAACCCCAACCCGCACCCCAGCCCCAACCCCAGCCCCGACCCTGCGCCCAACCCCAACCCCCACCCCAGCCCCAACCCTGCGTCCAACCCCTGCCCCAGCCCCGGCCCCAGCCCCGTGCCCGTGCCCGCGCCTGTCCCCGGGCTTCAACGTCCGTCCGGATCCCCACCCGATCCCCCCTCGCCCCGCGTCGAGTTCGCGGAGCTTCTGGAGGCGGAGTTTGTTCGGCGGTGGCCGGGGCGTTCGGTGGGGCTGGATGCCGTGCACCGGTACGCGATGGTCCCGCCGGGCAAGCTCCTGCGGCCCTCGCTGATGCTGCACGCGGCGCTCGCGGTGGGTGGGGAGTTGGGGGCGGTGCTGCCCGCCGCCGTCGGTATCGAGGGGGCGCACGTCGGCAGCCTCCTGCACGACGACATCATCGACCGCGACACCCAGCGGCGCGGCCGCGCGGCCCTCCACACGGAGTTCGGACCCGCCCAGGCCGTCGTCGCGGGCAACGCCCTGTTCTTCTCCTGGTTCGCGGCGCTCTCCGAGTGCCGTCGCCTGGGGGTGCCCGCCGACCGTGTCGAACGCGCCATGGCCGTGCAGGCCGAGGCCGGGGTGGCGATCTGCCGGGGCGCCTTCGACGAACTGGCGATGCGCGGCGACCTGGAACTGGGCGTGGGCGCGTACGTGGCGATGGCCCGGGCGAAGACCGCCGTGCTGCTGGCGGCCGCCTGCCGCGTGGGCGCCGTTCTCGGCGGTGGTGACGCCCCGACGACGGAACTGCTCGGCGACTTCGGCGACCACCTCGGGATCTGCTTCCAGATCCGCGACGACGTGCTGCCGTACGACCCGATCGCCGCACGCGCCATGGGCAAGCCCTCCGACAGCGACGTCCGCAACCGCCGCCCCACCCTGCCCGTGCTGATCGCCCACCGCCGCGCGGACCCCAAGAGCCGCGCGGCGCTGCGCCATGCCCTGCTGGACGAGACCGAACCGGAGCTCGCCCTGTGCCGGATCCGCGCCGTGCTGGAGCGGACCGGAGCCCTGGACACCGCGCACGCGATGGCCGACGACTACGCCCGCAGGGCCCGCGAACTCCTCACCCGACTGCCCGCCACCGCCCACGTGGCCCACGTCCGCGCCCTGGCGCTCCTCACCTGGCCGGCGCACTGAGCCGTAATGGATCACCAGGAGCCTGAGAGGGGTGCCTGCGCGGGACGGCCTCCCGGAGGCATGATCGCGCGTTCAGGATGCGTTCAGGCTGCGACCGCCACGTCGATCGGCGTGGCGCGCAGGCATGCGCAACACTGAGCCGATGGACACGCGGCCTCCTGCGGCCGTGGCCCTGGGGGGACGTCGATGCACCCCCCAGGAGCGAACGTTGGACAAGACGGAACGCGTCGCCGACCCCCAAGTCGCCGACCCAGGCGCCTCCGTGATGAAGAAGCTGCCGGAGGTGACCCTGGCCTTCTGGATCATGAAGATCGCCGCGACGACACTCGGCGAGACCGCGGGCGACCTCTTCGCACAGACCCTCAAGCTGGGCTACTTCCTCACCACGATCCTGCTGTTCCTGATCTTCGTGGTCACGCTGGTCGTGCAGCTCAGGTCGCGCCGGTACAACCCCTTCTTCTACTGGACGGTGATCCTTTCCACCAGCATGGCGGGCACCACGATGTCCGACTTCATGAACCGTGACGCCAGCGCCAAGTACCTCTCCGGCGGGGCCACCTCGCTGGGTTGGGGTCCGCAGGGCCTGGGTCTCGGGTACCCCGCGGGCGCCGCGATCCTGATCTCGCTGCTGGTCGTGATCTTCACCGTCTGGAAGTTCACCGGGATGACGTTCGTCATCCGCGACATCGTGACCTTCCGGGCCGAGGCCCTCTTCTGGTCGGCGATCCTCGTGTCGAACACCCTCGGCACCTCGATGGGCGACTTCCTGTCGGACAGTTCCGGGCTCGGTTACGCGGGCGGCGCGCTGCTCGTCACCGGGCTGCTCGCGGTCCTCGTCGCGCTGATGGGCGTCCCCGCGGTGCCGAACGTGCTGCTGTTCTGGATCGCCTTCGTCCTCACCCGCCCGCTCGGCGCGACCGCGGGCGACTTCCTCACCAAGCCGACCGCCAAGGGCGGGCTCGACCTCGGTACGGCGGGTTCGTCGGCCGTGCTGTTCGCGGTGCTCGTCGGTCTCATGGGCTACGCCCACCTGCGGGAGCGCAGGACGCTCGCCACCTGAGACCGGCGAGCCAGGCCTGATCCGAAAGGCACGCCCCGACAGCCCCTACCCCGGCAGGCTCTCGCCGAGCATGCGCAGCAGATCGCCGGTGGCGTCCAGCGCGCCGAACGCGGGCAGGGCGCCGAGGGCGAGGACGGCCACGCCGATGGACCACAGGTTCGGCGGCGGGGCCGTCTGCAGGGCGGCGATCCGGCGGGTGACCGCGTGTTCGGAGAAGCTCAGGGCGCAGCCCGGCCGGGCGCGTTGGGCGACAAGGGCGGCCCGGGCGAGGGCGCGGGCGGTGGTACGGCGGTCTCCGACGCGCCGCGCGGCCTCCTCGTCGGCCCAGCGCTCCACCAGGAAGGCGACGGTGGTGCGCACGGGTGCGAGCACCGGGTTGGCGGCGGCGGCCAGGGTCACCGCGGTCGACAGCACCGAGTGGCGATGGGTGAGATGGGCGCGCTCGTGGGCCAGCAGTACGCGCCGCTCCGCCGGTTCCAGCGCGCCGAGCATGGCGGCCGTGACCAGGATCCGGCCCGGTGTGCCGGGGATCGCGAAGGCCCGGGGCGTCGAGGAGGCGGCGACGATGAGTTCACTGTCGGGCGGATGCCCCTCGCACAGCCGATCGAGGACGCGGCGGGTCGCGTAGTGGGCGCGCAGGGCGCGAACGAGCCGGAAGCCGATCAGCCACAGGAGCATGATCGCGACGACGGCGATCGCCACCGGGACCGGTTCGGGCAGCCGCCGCCCGTCCTCACCGGCCTCCGTGGCCACGTGCGGCGCCTCGTTGACCAGGGTGGCGGCGAGCAGGAGCAGCGCCCAGGTGGAGGCGGTGGCGGCCAGCACGGCGGCGATGGTGAGGACCCGGGCGGCCAGCGCGGGGGAGACCTTGAGGCCCACTTGCGGTGCGATTGCCGTCAGCAGCAGCGGCAGGACGAGGGGGATGTAGACGTCGATCCTCACATCCCGCTCCCCCCGAGGAGATCCCGCAGGGCCTCTTCCTCCTGGGGGCTCAGGCCGGTGACGAACTGCTGGAGGGCCGCGATCGGGTCGGGTCCCCGGTCGAGCGCCTCGTGCATGGCCTCGGCGGTCAGTTCGGCGGCGTTCTTCGCGGGCCGGTACGCGCCGCGTCGACCGTCGACGTCACGCAGGACCAGACCCTTGTCGTACAGGCGTTTGAGGATGGTGTGAACGGTGTTGTAGGCGAGGTTGCCGCCGATCTCACCCTGGATGTCGGCGGGGGTGAGGGCCTCCTCGGTGGCCCAGAGGGCGGCGAGGACCTCGCTCTCCAGCTCACCGGCGCTGCGTCGTTCCGCTCTGCCGTGGGGGCCTGTGCGAGCCATGTCCGTCACCTTACAGCGCGTAGGGGCGCGGGGGGTGGTGAGGGCGTACGAGTGCGCCCAGGGGCGAACGAGGGTGTGTCCCCGGACTGCATCCCCGCTCGATCCACGGTAACTTGACCGTGTTTTGCGCAACTTCCTCCTTCACCCTACGTCTTGTAGGGTGAAGAACCCTACAGAATGTAGGGCGAAGGGTGGATGATGGCCAAGACCGTGAACCTTCCGCTCATCGGCGCCCATCGCCACAGTCCGCCCTCGACGGGGCGCATCTTTGGACGGCCGCACGGTCAGCAGTGGCTGGCCCTGGTCGCGGGCGCCTTCACCCTGGCCCAACTGATCCTCGTACGGCCGGGCATGGGGCTCGGCTGGGACGAGACCGTCTACGTCAGCCAGGTCGGCTCACATGCCCCCGCCGCCTTCTTCAGTGCCCCGCGCGCCCGCGGAGTGTCGCTGCTGGTGGCACCGATCGCGTCCTGGTCCTCGTCCACCGCCCTGCTGCGTGTCTATCTGGCGGTGCTCTCCGGACTCGGCCTGTTCGTGGCGCTGCGCGTCTGGCGCGGACTGTTCCCCGTGCGGGTACTGGCGGCGGCGGGCGCCCTGTTCGCCACGCTCTGGGTGACCCTCTTCTACGGCCCGCAGGCCATGCCCAACTACTGGGTCGCGATCGGCGCCCTGGCCTGCGTCGGCTGCTTCCTGCGCGCCCAGGCCGACCGCTTCGACCGGGCGGCGCTGTGGGGCGTGGGCCTGAGCGCCGCGCTGATGGCGTGGATGCGGCCCACCGACGCGGTCTATGTGACCCTGCCGCTGCTCTTCCTCGTCGTGTGCGTACGCCGCTGGTGGCGCCCGAGGCTGCTGGTGGCGCTCGTCGCGGGCCTGGTCGCCGGCGCGGGCGAGTGGGTCGTCGAGGCGTATGTCAGCTACGGCGGCCTGGCCCAGCGGCTCTCCGACGGCTCCAGGATCCAGGGCGGCCTGGGCTGGAACATAGCCTTCGGCGACCAGTTGCGCAGCCTCGGCGGGCGCGTCCTGTGCCGTCCCTGCACCGGGGCGATGCCCGCCCCGCCGGTGATGCTGTGGTGGTTCGCACTGCCCGTCGTGGCCGTCCTCGGAGCGGTGATCGCCGTCAAGGCCCGGCGCGGGGTGAACAGCCTGCTGCTCCTGGCCTGCGCCGCGGTGGTGGGTTTCCCGTACCTCTTCATGATCGGATACGCGGCGCCGCGCTTCCTGCTGCCTGTCTACATCCTGCTGGCCATCCCGGCCGCCGACGCCCTGATCCACCTGGCGACCGCGCCCGGCGGCGGTCGGCGACCGGTGGCCGCCACCCTGGTGGCGCTCGGCCTGGCCGGGCATCTCGCGGTGCAGTTCGCGGTGCTGGAGCACACCGTGCACGGCACCACCGTCTCCCACCAGGACTGGGCCGACACCGCGACGCAGCTGCACCGGATGGGGGTGAAGCCGCCCTGCATGCTGACTGGCTACGAGGACGTCCCGATCGCCTTCTACACCGGGTGCTCCTCCGTCGACACCGGCGGCCACAACGCCAACACCACCGCCGACGCCATAGTGCGGGCCGGACAGCGGATCCCGGTCGGCGTGCTGACCACACCGGGCGAAAAGCCACCCGCGTACGCCCGCACGTGGGAAGCGCACCGCGTCGGCCATCTGATGGTGTACGTCGCACCCGCCGTCCAGGCAGGCGGAGCGACATGACCCTCCTTCCGCCCGGCGCCCCGGCGACAGCCGTGACAGCCGCGAGCAGGCGGGTCTCCCTGCATGCCGCGGTGACCCTCGCCGTCGTGGTGGGCGCGGTCTGTCTCGGCCGGCGCCACTGGCCGGTGATCGCGACCGGCGCCGGTCGGCTGGCCGTCGCCGACCGCGGCTGGCTGCTCGTGGCGGCCGTCGCCACCGTGGCGACCTGGGTGTGTTCGGCGCTCGCCCAACAAGGGGCGGTGACCCGGCCGTTGCCCGCCGGGCAGCTGGTGGCCGTCCAGTTCGCGGCCTCCGCCGCCAACCATGTGCTGCCCGCGGGCCTCGGCGCGGGCGCGGTCAACCTCCGCTTCCTGACCCGGTGCGGTCTGCCGGTCGTCCGGTCGGCGACCGCGCTCGGTGTGAAGGCCACCGCCGGGGCCGTCTCGCGCGGCTTCCTGATCGCCGTGCTCGCGCTGGCCTGCCCCGGCCTGCTCCGTCTGCCGCACATCTCGGCGACGGCGGTCGCGATCGCGCTCGCCGTGGTGGTCACCGCCGCCGTACTGCTGCGCGGGCCGTTGCGGCGCGCGCTGCGGGCCGTGCTGGCCGACGTCCGCGCCGTGCACGAGGTCCCGGCGCGCGCGGCCGCGCTGTGGGGCGGCTCGCTGGCCTTCGCCGCGCTGCACGCCACCGTGGTCGTCGCCGTGGCCCAGGCCCTCGAACTGCCGCTGCCCCCGGCCCAGGTGGCGCTGGCGTACCTCGCCGCGAGCAGCGCCGCCGTACTCCTGCCCACGCCCGGAGGGATCGGCTCCCTGGACGCGGCGCTCGCCGTGGCCCTCACGCTGGCCGGAGTCCCGGGCAGCGCGGCGGCGTCGGTGGTCCTCGGCTACCGGCTGCTGACGGTGTGGCTGCCCCTGATCCCCGGGCTCCTGTCACTGGCCGTACTGGCCCGCCGCAAGGTCCTCTGAGCCCGCCGCAAGGTCCCTCCGGGACTCCGGCGCCGCCCCGCTGCCAGCGCTCGCCGAATGCCGTGGCGCCTCAGGGCGGTTCAAGCCGGTAGCCGTGCCCCAGCAGGGTCGTGATGCGCGGTGTCCGGAACGGACGGGACGCCGTGTCCGTCAGCCGGCGGCGCAGTCCCGCCATGGTGACGTCGAGCGTCTTCGTCGAGCCGAACCAGTTGCAGCTCACCCTGGAGGCGGGGCTCGCGCAGGACGACGCCCGGCTGCGCCCCGCACTGGAGGAGGCGCTGGACGCCACCCGGCGGCTGCACGACACGGTGGAGGAGGTGCTGCGGCTCGCGGGCTCGCGGGCTCGCCCGGCCCGCCGGGTGCCGTCGTGCGCGACCGGTCCGTGGTCCACCTCCTGGCGGAGACCGACGCCCGGTGGCACGGTCTCTTCGCCCAGGACGGCAGGCGCCTGGACTGCGGCGTCCAGGACGCCCCGGCGGACGTCCTGGTGCCCGGCGGGCCCGTCGCCGAGATCCTCGGGGTCCTCCTGGACAACGCCCGTACGCACGGCCGCGGCAGCGTCCGCGTCACGGTCCGCGCCCTCGACGACGCCCTCGACGACGCCCTCGCCTTCGACGTCGCCGACGAGGGAACGGTCACCGCCGAGCCGGAAGGACTGTTCGCGCGCGGACGGACCGGCGGCGGCAACGGCGGTACGGGCATCGGTCTCGCCCTCGCCCGCGACCTGGCCGTGTCGCTCGGCGGCAGACTCTTCCTGCCGGGCGGCGACCCCACGACGTTCACACTGCTCGTCCCTGTCGTTCCTGTCGCCCCCGCCACCCGGTAGTCAGGATGTGTTCAGGGTCCCGCTGGCAGGGTCGGCCTCATGACTGAGACTTCTGAGACGCCCGGGGCTTATGTCCGCAGTGGGGCGGCCCCCGGCCACCGCCTCCGCTGGAACAAGGTTCCCGAGGTCACCGCGTACTTCTGGATCATCAAGGTGCTGTGCACCACGGTCGGCGAGACCGCGGCGGACTTCCTGAACTCGAACCTGGGCATGGGCCTGACCGGCGTGTCGCTGCTGATGAGCGCGCTGCTGATAGGGGTCCTCGTCGTCCAGTTCCGCACGAAGGCCTACCGGCCCGGCGTGTACTGGTTCGCCGTGGCCCTGATCAGCGTCGTCGGCACGCTGATCAGCGACAACCTCACCGACAACCTGGGCGTGTCGCTGACGACCTGCACCACCGTGTTCGCCGTCGCCCTCGCCGTCGTCTTCGCCATCTGGTACCGCCGCGAGGGAACGCTGTCCATCCACAGCATCGACACCGTGTCCCGCGAGGCCTACTACTGGCTGGCCGTGCTGTTCACCTTCGCGCTGGGCACCTCGGCCGGCGACCTCGTCGCGGAGAAGATGGCCCTCGGATACTGGGTCTCCGCGATCCTCTTCGGCCTTGCCATCGCCGCGGTGGCGGTCGCGCACTTCGCGCTCGGCCTGAACGCCGTGCTGAGCTTCTGGACCGCGTACATCCTGACCCGCCCGCTGGGTGCCTCGATGGGCGACTACCTCTCGCAGCCGACCGGCGACGGTGGCCTGGGCCTGGGCACCACGGTCACCAGCGTGCTGTTCCTCGCGGTCATCCTCGCTCTGGTGGTGTACCTGTCCATGACCCGCAAGGACGTCACCGCGTCCGAGCGGGAGCTCAGCCTCCAGTAGGGGCCGCGAGCAGAGGTCTTCAGACGGGACGACGTGCTCAACCCGCGGGAAGCGTGACCACGAACGTCGCGCCGGAGGATCGCCGACCGTCGTGGTCCACCTCCCCGCCGGCGGAGCGGGCCAGGCGTCGCGCCAGCGGCAGCCCGAGGCCCGCCCCGCCGTGTCCGTCCTCGGGATCGGCGCGCCGGCCGGGCTGGAAGAGCTGCGCCGCGAACGACGCCGGTACGCCGGGACCGTCGTCCCCGACCTCGACGCGTACGCCGCCGGGCCGAGCGCGGGCCAGGATCTCGACCCGGGTGCGCGCGTGCCGTAGGGCGTTGTCGAGCAGCGGGCTGACGATGCGCTCCAGAAGGGCGTCCGGCACCCCGGCAGACAACCGCGCGTCGCAGGCGGTGACGACGACCTCCACGCCCACCTTCGTGGGGCCGAGGCGGTCCACCAGGCGGTGCAGCACCGGCAGCACGTCGGCGGTGCCGGGCGCGGTCGCGGCGCTGTCGCGGGCCTCGTCGAGCAGGGTGTCGCAGATCGTGCGCATGGACTGGGCCGCGTCGGCGATCGCCGCGTGGGTGGCCTTGGTGTCGGCGTCGGAGCGGGGACGGGCTCCCCACCAGTCGAGCTCGGCGATGATCCGGGCGAGCGGGTTGCGCAGCTCGTGCGACAGCTCCCGGGTGAGCTGCTGCTCGTGCCGTAGCAGCGCGCGGATGCGGTCGAGGAGGGCGTCCAGCGAACCGCCCAGCTGGGCGAGTTCGGTGGGACGGGTCACGGCGCCGAAGCGCTCCTGGGAGGCTATCGCGCTCCACTGGGTGGCGTGCTCGGTCATCGAACGCACGGGACGCAGGGCGCGGCCCACCGCCAGCCGCGTCAGCGCGTAGGTGCAGGCGAGCATCGCGGCGTCGAGGGCGAGGGACGCGAAGAGCATCGTGTCGGCCGAGCCGCGGTACGGGGAGAGGTCCAGTGCGGTGACGACGGCGGCGGCGCCCTTGCCACCGGGCACCGGGCGCGAGCACAGCCGTACCTCGCCGTGACTGTGCACGGTGACGCAGTGCCGGGCACCGCGCGCCACGAGCCGGCCGGCGGCGCGGGTCAGCGGGCTGGTGGCGGTGGCGGACGAGGGCTTCTCGAGCAGCCGGCCGCCCGAGTAGATCCACACGTTCGTGTCGAGGAGTTCCTCGCCCGGGGTCTCCAGGACCCGCACCCGGGAGCCGTCGGTGACGACGGTCGCGGCGACGGCGGCGGCCCGGGTGCGCAGCTCGTCGTCCGCCTGGTGCTGAAGGTGACGGCGCACGACCGTGTTGAACGCGACCGTGAGGATCACCATCAGGATCGTCGCCGTGGTGAGCGCGACCAGGGAGAGCCGGCCTCGCAGGGTGCGCGGCCACCATCGTGAGGCGAACGCCCTCATGACAGCCGGTGGCCGATGCCGCGCGCCGTGGTGATGGCCAGTGCGCTGCCGCCGTCCCGGAGCTTGCGGCGCAGCCGGGTCAGATACTGGTCCAGCGTGTTGTCGCTGACCTGGGCGCCTTCCGGCCAGCCGGCCCTGATCAGCTCCCGCCTGCGGACGATGTCCCCGGACCCCGCCATCAGCGCCGCCAGCAGCCGGAACTCCGTCGGGGTGAGGCCGACCCGGGTGCCGTCGACGGTGAGGCTGTGCCCGACCGGGTCCAGGACCAGGTCCCCGGCCGTGGTGGCCGGGAGCGGTCCGCTGCGCTTTAGCGCCGCCCGCAGCCGGGCGGCCAGCTCCGTCAGGTGGAACGGCTTGGGCAGATAGTCGTCGCCGCCGGCCGAGAAGCCCGCCAGCCGGTCCGTGAGGTGGTGATGGGCGGTCAGGAAGATGACGGGCGAGAGGAAGCCATTGGCTCTGATCGCCTGGCACACGTCCCGCCCGTCCGCGTCGGGCAGCCCGACGTCCAGCACGGCCGCGTCGACGTCGTCCCCGGCCAGCCGCAGCGCGGTCGCCCCGTCCGGGGCGGGCACGGTGTCGAAGCCCTCCTCGCGCAGCCCGCGCAGCAGGACGTCACGCAGGGCGTGATCGTCCTCGACAACCAGGATCGTGTGCCGCATGGTCCTCCTTCAGCCGCTCCGGAAGGGTGCTTGCCTGTTCCCCGTAGCCGTAGCCGTAGCCGTAGCCGTAGCCGTAGGCCTACGCCGAGACCAGCAACGGCCGCAGCAGCCGCGAGTCCGTCAGCCGGCCCGCCAGCGGGTCGGAGAGTCTGCGCAGGAGAGTCGTCAGCAGCATCGCGATCAGCGTGCCTACCAGGACACCGGCGACCACGTCGTGCGGATAGTGCGCGCCGACCCAGACCCGGGAGACGGCCATCAGACAGGCGCCCAGCAGGGCTATGGTGCCGAGGCGACGGGAGACGTAGAGCAGGGCCACGGCGGCCGCGGCGGCGATGACCGTGTGATTGCTGGGGAAGGACCAGTCGCCCGGCGCAGGACACGCCTCCAGCGTTTTCACGTGCAGGCTCTGGCAGGGGCGGTCCTCGCGTACGACCATCTTGAGTAGGGAGTTCACCCCGAACGCCACGACGACGATCACCGGCACCGCGAGCGCGACCATCGCCGCTTGGGCGCTGCTGCGACGCGCCTGCCACCAGCCCACGAGCATGAGAACGGCGAACAGCGCCAGCCCGTACGTCGACCAGGCGGACACCAGGCTGTCCAGCCAGGACGGGGAGTCATGGGCGAGATTCACCACGTAGGTGTAGGTGGAGCCGTCGATCGACGACCCGTTGAACGCGAGGATCATCCCTCGGCACCCTTCTCCGCGGTCGTGGCCGCGGCCTTGCGGGAGCGGCGGAACTCGGCGGCCAGCGGGATCAGCGACACGATGACGATCACGGCGATGATCGGGAGCAGATAGCGGTCGACGTTCGGAATCGACGAGCCCAGTGCGTAGCCCGCGAGGGTGAGGCCGATGCTCCAGACGAGACCGCCGACGACCTGCCACACGGTGAACGTGCGGGCGGGGACCTGGAGGGCGCCCGCCATCGGGTTCAGCACCGTGCGCACGACCGGGACGAAGCGGGCCAGCACGATCGCCTTCGCGTGGCCGTACCGCTCCAGCAGTTCCTCGGCGCGCTTGGCCCCCTCGTGCAGCCGGGGCGAGCCGCTGCGGGCGAGCAGCGCGCCGCCCGCCTTGCGTCCGATGAGATAGCCGCACTGGGAGCCGGCCAGCGCGCCCACGGCGGCGCAGACCAGGAGCGGCCCCAGGGAGAGCTTCAGTCCGCCGTGGCCCGACCCCGTGCACAGCAGGCCCGCCGTGAACAGCAGCGAGTCACCGGGCAGGAAGAAGCCGATCAGCAGCCCTGTCTCCGCGAACATCACCACGCCGACACCCAGCACACCGAAGGCGGCGAGCAGTGACTGGGCGCTGAGGATGTTCACCGCCAGCTCCGACCCGAGCTGTGATCCGAGCTGTGACGCTGCGAACAAAGGTGCGGCCATCGCCGGGAGCCCTCTCATACTGGACGGGCGGGCGCAGTCGTGACGGCACCCGAGTGACTACAATCCTGTAGACGGTCTACTGAACTGTAGACGATACCGGGGTGAGGATCGTTCCCATGACCAGCGCGAAGGACGAACGCCGACCGGCGGGTGAGCTCGAGGCCTCCGTCATGGCCGCCCTCTGGGCCGCCGGCGCACCCCTGACTCCGGGCCGCGTCCAGACGGAGCTCGGCTCGGGGCTGGCCCGTACGACGGTGACGACGATCCTGTCGAGGCTGCACGAGAAGGGGATCGTCGGCCGGGAGCGGCAGGGCCGCGGCTTCGCCTACTTCCCCGTCCAGGACCCGCACGGCCTCACCGCCCGCCGCATGCACACCGAGCTCGACCGGGACGAGGACAGGGAGACGGCGCTCGCCCGGTTCGTCGCCCAGCTCAGCCCCGACGACGAGCGCCTCCTGCGTGATCTTCTGGAATCGGGTGAGCCACTAGAATCGGGTGAGTAATGACCACTCTGCTGATCATTCCGCTGCTCATCCCGCTTCTGCTGCCCTTCGCGCTGCCGGGGCTGGCCCGCCGCTGCCTCGACCGCCTCGCTCCGGTCGCCGCCCTGTGGGCACTGACCCTCACGGTCCTCGTGCTGGCCGGCGCCTCCGTGGCCGCGCTCGGCGCGCTGCTCCTCACCGGTCTGCTCAAGCTGCCGGTCCTGGCGGGCCTCGGTGACCTCGTTCACCCCCTGCGCACCCCGTCGAACCTGATCGTCCTGCCGCTGGCGGCGGCGGCCACCGGCCTCCTGACCGTCGGCGCCGCGACCCTCGTACGCTCCGCCCTGCGCCAGTTGCGCGCCTTCCGCAGCGCCCGCAGCCAGGCCGACCGCCGACCCGCCGCGGGCGACCTGTGCGTGATCGAATCGCCCCACCCGGACGCGTACGCGCTGCCGGGCCGTCCGCACCGCATCGTCGTGACCACCGGGATGCTCCGCAGCCTCTGTCCCGAAGAGCGCGAGGTGCTCTTCGCCCACGAGCGGGCCCACAACGCGGGCAACCACCACCGCTTCCTCGTCGCGGCCGAGATTGCCGCACACTGCCACCCCGGGCTGCGCGCGGTCCGCGACAGCATCGCGCTGGCCGCCGAGCGCGCCGCGGACGAGGCCGCCGCCACGGCGGTGGGGGACCGGCGGCTGACCGCGCGCGCCATCGCCCGCGCCGCCCTCGCCACCACGGCCGCCCGCTCCACCCGCCCCGACTTCGCCGCCGCCGCGACCACCGGACCCGTACCCCAGCGGGTCGCGGCCCTTCTCGCGGCTCCCGGGCGCCGCCCCCGCGCCGCCTCCTGGATCGCCGTTCTCCTCGTCGCCTGCGCGACCGTCTCGGCCTCCGCGGCGGCGACCGGCGTCCTCACCTTCCACCACGAGGTGGAGATCGCCCAGGGCGAGGAGACCCGCTGACCCTTCCGGGTCGGGTTGCCGGGGCAGGGCCTGACGCCCGTTTGTTTCCCCGACGCCCCTCTGTTTCCTCGCGGAATCTTCATTTACGCGCACGCGAGCAGTTCACCGCGCACCGGCGGCACCGACGAGGAGATCGACGAGATGCTGTTCCAGATCTCCGCCTACTGCGGCGTGCCCGCCGCGGTCGCCGCCCGGCACGGCGTCAAGGCCGTACGGGCGGAGCGTGAGGGAGCGTGACGGCCGGGGAGGCACCGGTGACGGTCGGCTTCGTGGGCCTCGGCAACATGGGCGGGGCGCTGACGGCGAACGTGCTCGGGGCCGGCCTCGACCTGGTGGCCCACGACGCCGCGGGCCCGCGGCGCACCCCACCGGGTGCCGTCCACGCCGCCGACGTGGCCCACGTCGCCCGCCGGGCGGACGTGGTGGTGCTCAGCCTTCCCGACGGCACGGCGTCCGAGGCGGTGGCGCGCGAGATCGTCGCCGCCCCCGGCCGCCGTACCACCCACGTCGTCGACACCTCGACGATCGGGGTGAGCGCCGCCCGGTCCGTCGCCGCGCTGCTCGCCGCGAGCGGGGTCGCCCACGTCGATGCCCCGGTGTCCGGGGGTGTGGCGGGCGCCCGGGCCCGCACCCTCGCCGTGATGTACGCCGGAAGCGACGAGGCCTGCGCCCGTGTCGAGCCCGGTCCTCGCCGCCCTGAGCGACCGCCGCCACCCGGGTGGGCGACCGCCCGGGGCTCGCCCAGGCCCTGAAGCCGGCGAACAACTTCCTCGCGGCCACCACACTTGCCGCGACCAGCGCGGGTACGTTCATCACGGTCCTCGTCCTGTGGGACCTGCTCGGACACCTCCCGCTGCCGCTCGGCGTCGCGGGCCACGAGGGCTCCACGGTGCTGGTCGGGCTGAACGGGCTGCGGCTGCTGCGGGAGTCCGCATGGCGTCGGCCGGACGGAGGCCGACCTCGGACGCTGTGAGGTTGATGTCGGATTCTCGCCAGCCCCGGCCTCGCGGGTGCCCGATGCTTGAGGCATGCGGAATGGGATGCACACCGACATGGAGCGCTGTGTGCGCGCTGTCCAGTCGAAGGACGCGCGCTTCGACGGATGGTTCTTCACAGCGGTCCTGACCACGCGAATCTACTGCCGGCCGAGCTGCCCCGTGGTGCCGCCGAAACCCGAGAACATGACGTTCTACCCGAGCGCGGCGGCCTGCCAGCAGGCCGGGTTCCGGGCCTGCAAGCGCTGCCGTCCGGACACCAGCCCCGGCTCGCCCGAGTGGAACCAGCGAGCCGACCTCGTCGCCCGCGCGATGCGCCTGATCGGCGACGGGGTCGTGGACCGCGAGGGCGTTCCGGGGCTGGCCGGCCGGCTCGGCTACAGCATCCGCCAGGTCGAGCGGCAGCTACTGGCCGAGCTGGGCGCGGGACCGCTCGCGCTCGCCCGGGCCCAGCGCGCCCAGACCGCCCGGCTGCTCATCGAGACCACCACGCTCCCGATGGCGGAGATCGCCTTCGCGGCCGGGTTCTCCTCCATCCGCACCTTCAACGACACCGTGCGCGAGGTCTTCGCCCTCGCCCCGAGCGAGCTGCGCGACCGGGTGCCGAAGAAGCGCGCCCCGGCCACACCGGGCGTCCTGAGCCTGCGGCTGCCCTTCCGCGCCCCGCTCAACCCCGACAACCTCTTCGGCCACCTCGCGGCGACCGCCGTACCCGGTGTCGAGGAGTGGCGCGACGGCGCCTACCGGCGCACCCTGCGCCTGCCCTACGGCCACGGGATCGTCGGGCTCACCCCGCACGTCGACCACATCGCCTGCCGCCTCACCCTCAGCGACCTGCGCGACCTGCCCGTCGCGATCAGCCGCTGCCGCCGCATGCTCGACCTGGACGCCGACCCGGTCGCCGTCGACGACCAGCTGCGGACGGATCCGGTGCTGGCGCCCCTGGTGGCGAAGGCCCCCGGCCGCCGGGTGCCGCGCACGGTCGACGAGGCGGAGTTCGCCGTACGGGCCGTCCTGGGCCAGCAGGTCTCCACCGCCGCCGCCCGTACCCACGCGGCCCGCCTGGTCACCGCGCACGGCGAACCCGTCGAGGACCCCGAGGGCGGCCTCACCCACCTCTTCCCCTCCCCTCAGGCGCTCGCGGCCCTGGACCCGTCGTCGCTCGCGATGCCGAGCACCCGCCGCACCACCTTCACCACGCTCGTACGCCAACTCGCTGACGGCTCCCTCCACTTGGGAGTGGAGAGCGACTGGGCCGAGGCCCGCGCCCGCCTTCTCGACCTCCCCGGCTTCGGCCCCTGGACGGTCGACGTCATCGGCATGCGCGCCCTGGGCGACCCCGACGCGTTCCTCCCCACCGACCTCGGGATCCGGCGCGCGGCCCAGGAGCTGGGCCTGCCGTCGACCCCCGCCGCCCTGACGGCGCGCGCGGCGGCGTGGCGCCCGTGGCGGGCGTACGCGGTCCAGTACCTGTGGGCGACGGACAGCCACCCGATCAACTTCCTCCCCGTATAAGCGACTTCAAGCACATGCAGATGGCTTCAAGCGACTCGAAGGTACGAACTGTGAAACAGCACGCGGTCATCGACAGCCCGTACGGCCCCCTCACCCTCGTCGCCGACGACGGCGTCCTGTGCGGCCTCTACATGGTCGGCCAACGCCACCGCCCGCCGGAGGAGACCTTCGGCGAACGCGACGACACGCCCTTCGGCGAGGTCACCGACCAGCTGACGGCCTATTTCGAGGGCGAGTTGAAGGAGTTCACCCTCGAACTGCGGATGTCCGGCACCCCCTTCCAGCGCAGCGTCTGGGGTCAGCTGCGCCGGATCCCCTACGGCGAGACCCGCTCGTACGGCGAATTGGCCGAAGCCCTGGGCAACGCGGGCGCCTCCCGCGCGGTCGGCCTCGCCAACGGCAAGAACCCCATCGGCATCATCGTGCCCTGCCACCGCGTGGTCGGCGCGAACGGAAGCCTCACCGGATACGGCGGCGGCCTGGACCGCAAGCAGCGCCTGCTGGACTTCGAGAGCGGCACGGCACTCTTCTAGCTCTCTTCGCCCAGGGTGCGCAGCAGCTTCGGCAGGGCGGTCCCGATCGGCTCCCGTACGACCTCGTCGGCCCGGTCGTCGTACGGCGTCGGCTCGGCGTTGACGATGATCAGCCGGGCTCCGTGATCGGCGGCGACACCGGCGAGCCCGGCGGCGGGCTGCACCTGCAGACTGCTCCCGACGGCGATGAACACCTGGCACGCCTTGGTGATGGCGACCGCCTCGCCGAGGACCACAGGGTCGAGCCGCTCGCCGAACATCACGGTCGCCGACTTGAGGATGCCGCCGCACTCCAGGCACAGCGGATCGTCCTCACCGGCCTCGACGCGGGCGATCGCGTCCTCCATCGGGCCCCGCTTGTGGCACTTGGTGCAGACGAAACTCCGCGCGGTCCCATGCAGCTCGAGGATCTTGCGTGCGGGCATGCCGGCGAGCTGGTGCAGTCCGTCCACGTTCTGGGTGATCACCCGTACAGGCACGCCGGCGCGCTCCAGGTCCGCCACGGCCCGGTGCGCGGCGTTCGGCTCGGCTTGGAGGGCGCGGTTCTTGCGTCGCATCTGCCAGGACCGCCGCCGGATCTCCGGATCGCCCATGTAGTACTCGTACGTGACGAGCTTCTCGGCCTCGGGATTGCGCCGCCACAGTCCGTTCGGCCCGCGATAATCGGGGATTCCGGAATCGGTGGAAATACCTGCGCCACTGAGGATGGCTACTAGAGGGCTGCCCATGGGCCGAGAGTAGGACGCCTGCCTGGTCAGAGCGAGTGGATATCGGGGCGTGCCCCTCGCGCGTCGGCTGTGCCGGTCGTCCAAGGGGCATGTCCCGCGCACACAGCCCTTGCCTCCTGGCTGTGGGAGGGGAGCGACTCCTACCGGGCTGAGCCGTACCACCAGCAGCATCATTCAAGCAGTAAGACGGACGGGTACTGCGGGCCGGACCGGCCTGGGTCCGGCTCGATCGGGCGTGGCGTCGATCGCCGTTCGCGCGATGCCACGGCCGAACTGCCTCACCGAAGAGGCCGAACCACCGATGCGCGGCAGCGGCCACGAACGTGCTGGCCGTGCTGCCGGCGAGGTCCCTACCTGGCCTCACGCCCGCTGAGGCAGGGGACGCCACCACGACATACGCAAAAATCCATGGCCACCTGAACCTGCCAACCCCACGCTGTACGCCATGCAAGAACCACAGCGCGGGATCCGAGCGGCTTACGCAGAGTCCACGATCACCGTCTACCAGGCGTACTCCCCGAAGATCGGCCTGCCCGCGGTGCGCCAAGGTCGTTTCCCCGCCGGGTGGAAGCGGGACCGCATGACGTGGATCATCAAGCCGCGTTGACAGACTCCTGTCGTCGCCTGCGTCCGGGGGGCATGGACGCCTTTCGTACACGGGAGAGCGCCTGAGTCCCTCCAGCCGTGGGCGACGAGTCGGTGTCAGTGCCCCCTTCTACTCTGCCGGCCATGAGCAGATGGATGGGGAACACCCAGGTTCTGGCAGAACAGGCCGCTCAGTACCGGATTCTGGCCGAGCACGGCGATCTACCA
This sequence comes from Streptomyces sp. GbtcB7, assembly GCF_019091445.1. NCBI lineage: Bacteria > Bacillati > Actinomycetota > Actinomycetes > Kitasatosporales > Streptomycetaceae > Streptomyces > Streptomyces sp. GbtcB7. The sequence goes on along the minus strand of NZ_JAGXJM010000011.1, from coordinate 186,259 downwards.
GAGCTGTCCCGCGCCATCATGCGGGCCGCTTGCAACAACGGCGCCATGACGGGTGTGGGAGTGGAGAACATGGAGCTCCTGCGGGCACTGCCCGACCAGGACCGGCTGGAGCTCGCCGGCACATGGGCCCGTTGGTACGCCCACGTGGAAGACATCTGGTCGGCCGGGGAGTTCAGGCGGGATCCGGGTTACCTCCGCGCCGAACTGCTCATGGCCGCCTCGGGAGTCGTCCGCGGCCTTGACGGGGACCTGCTGGCCGCCGAACGCCAGGAACTCCTCTCCGGGTTGAGGGACCAGTACCTCATCTGGTCGTTCCACCGGATCTGGGAACTGGCCGAGGCGGAACTCGCAGCCGGGCGTACTCCCGACCCGGCCGTCCTGGCTGCCTTCCGGCGCACCAGTGCGGCGGCGCACCTGCCGGGTTTCCGTCGCACGCATGCGGCCGCGAACGGCAAGGAACCCGGAATGCAGAACTTGCTGTCCCATTTCCCTGGTCCGGCGCTCAACCCTGGTGAGCCGTGGGCCGACACTGCTCTCCGGGAAGCATCTGCCGGAGGGGAGCCGTGGCAGCGGCTGCTGGAGCATGCGGCCCCGGCGACGGCCGCCGCACCATCGGCGAAGTGGAGAAGGACCGGATCAGCCCTTCTGGACGCCGTTGGCCCGGAGGAGGCGCGACGAGCAGTGCACAGGTGGTTGGAGTTGGCTCATCTTGATCGAACCATCCCGCTTCTCGGCCATCCGCACCTCCTGTTCGATGTGAACGCGTATTTCGACCCCTACAACTCCCACGTGCTGCGTGGACTCGCCTGGATGCTTTCCCTCCTTCCGCCTCGGCCGGACACCGCCCATACCCTCGTCGGCCTCGTCGAGACCTCCCTGGATCATCGGTCCGGAAACGCTCCCCGCTCGCCTCAAGTGGCCGAGGCGGGCATCGTCGCCCTGGCCCTGATCGGGGACCGGACAGCACGGACGGAGCTGGAGACCCTGAGCAGATGGGTCACGCACGAAGGAACATTCCGGCGCATAGACAAAGCGCTCGCGGGGCTCTGACAAGGCCGCGGCCGCCCTTGCCGGCCACCCTGGCCCCCTCCAGTGCGAGACGGGGCCGGGGTGGCGCAACTTCCACTCCCACCACTCCGGAGCTTCGAGCATTCGGGTTCCCGCCCGCCGGGCAGACTCTTGCTGTCGCGACAGGCAGTCATTTGTCTCCGTGGACACGCAGCACGGACCAGAGCCGAGGAAGCAGCGCCGAGACCTCACCGGGCTGGACCAATCCTGTCGTGAGCGCCGCTTCCAGAGCGGGTCAGCCCGCGTCTGCCTCCGCTTGGCGAGGGTTTGTGAGCGAGGCTTGACGTAGGTCATCAAGCCGCCTTCACAACCTCTTTCGCGTGGCTGAAGAACGGACCTGGCATACGCCGCACCGACTGCCCGGAGCTACAGACAGACGGTCAACTCCACGGTCACGTCGTCGCCTGTCGAGAGGCTCTGAGGCTTACGCACGGCGTTCTTGAGCGGCAGTAGGTAGCCGCCGCCCCTGGGGAAGAGCGACGTTCTGAAGGCGACCTCTCCGACCCGGGCCTCGACCGGGATCACGCCCCAGCCGTACGTTGCCAGCGCGGCCACCTCGCGGATGTCGGCGGACTCCTCGTCCGGCACGGGGACGAAGTAGTACGGTGACGGCCCGCGCCATTCGATCATCCGGCCGGTGAAAACGAGCTTCACGGCGTCAGCCCCGTTCCTCGAGAACGGCCAAGTCACGCTCGGCGTACATGCGGTGCCACCACTCCTCGTCAAAGACGACCAGCAGGCATTCGCGGACGGGGAAGGTCTCGCCCTCGTCCGGCCAGCCGGGACCCACGAGCGGCTCGGTCCGGCTGTCCAACTGCTCGTCGGTCAGGCTCTCAACCACCTGCCGCATCATCGCCATCGCTTCCAGCCTCAGGTCGAGCGCCTCGTCGAGAGACGGTCGCGCGTCACGGTCGCACGGCACTCCCGGCCGGGGACCCATCTGGTCCCACGGCAGGGACAGTGGGTGCCAAGGGCTGGGATCGCCCAGGACGCAGCGGCCGACCCACGACTCGGTCGCGAACGCCAGGTGTCGCAGGGTCTGGATGAACGACCACTCGCCGTCGACCGACTCGTGCAGCCTCTCCGGAGGCAGCCGGCGCGCCCGCGCGACGGTGGACTCCCATAGCCGCTCGTTGAGATCCCAGCCCTTCCGGAACCCCTCGGGGGTGGCAGGCCGGAACCTGAGGCGGTCGGGGTAGCGGCGGTCCAGCTCGGCCTCCACCAACGGCGCGACGTCGACCCCGTTGACGACGAGGTTGTGGATCTCGCCGTCGATGGTGACGTCGACCATCTCGACACCGCGCATCACGACTCGGTTGAACTCACATGCCCGGAACGTCGCCCCGTTCAGGCTCACCGTGGTGAACCGCGCCCCCGTCATGTCCGCGCGCTCGAACTCCGTGCCGCGGAAGCCGGTGAAGTCACGATCGCTCATGGAGCTCAGAATAGGGCTGAGGTGTTGCCCACCGGAGGAGGACTCCAAGGGCTGTAAGGGCTGTAAGGGCTGTGCACGAGGCTTGACGTGGATCAAGCCGTCCTTTCTGTGGATGATGTACCGCTGCGGCTGGGCGACGAAGGCCGGGCAGGAGACTGTCCTGGCCATCGAGATCACCCGCGACGGCTTCGAGTGGGCACTGCGCCACGCCTGCCTGTCGAGCTACGTGCGCGGGCTGCACCCCGACCGCAGCACCTGGCAAGGTCAACTCAAGCGCGCACCGACCCGTGTCCAGTGGGACCCCGAGCGTGATCTGCACCTGCGCCCCCGACGTACCGCTCACTCCAACTCGGCCTCTCCGGCGAGGCCGTTGGGCGTTACGCGGACGAGTGGACGGTGGCCATCAGCGACGTGACTCCGCTCGCCCGAGAGATCCGCAGCACAGAGGACGCCTGGTACGCCGAACCGGAGGATGCCGGAGTGATGGTCTTCACGAAGGACGGGTACCTCTCGCTCCTGGAGATCTACTCTGCCTCCAGCGAGCCGATCAGCACATGGTGGGAGCCCTGCTTCGTCGAGCGCTGAGGACGGCCGCGAATCCCGTCGGTGTGGCTCCCACCGAAGGATGCTCATGTAGGGGCCGGCCCGGCATCCTCGCTAGCGGCCGGCTGGTGCCACTCATGGCTGCACCCGCCGACGCAGTAGCGCTCGCGCCGACGGGTGTCCGCGATGGCGAACAGTGCGACCAGCAGACGAAACGCCCTGGCACGGTCGTAGGACGGCAGATCGGCCATGTTCAGCCGCCATCGCGTCGCGTCCGCTGAGGACTGAATCTCGCGCCCCCCGACCCAGTGGTCGGCAGTGCCTCGACATCAGCAGGATTCCGGCCCGGTACTGCGGGTCTGCTGGGACGCGTGGCAAGTGCATCGGCGCCCGTCCCCTCAAGGCGGGCGCCGTTGCGTGCGCTTGCTGTTGTGGGCGTGGGCCTAACCGGCCATGGACGAGGCGTACGGGGACAAGGCCGGAGCGAGTTGCACTTGGACGGCCAGGCCGAGGGCGACGAGGGCGTCGGGGAGGCCGCGTCCGACGCGGGCCGCCTCCACCGTGCCAGGGGCAGCCAGCGGCCGGCAGCTGCCGGCGATGATGTCGAACAGGTGCTGCACCCGGCCAGGTCCGCGTGGCAGCAGTTGGCCGTGGAAGTCCTCGTGGTGGGCGAGAACGAGGGCGGCAAGACCGGCGACGTGGGCCGACGCCGTGCCGGTGCCGTCGAGAGCCGTGTATCCGCCGAGCGGCGCGCACGACAGAACTGCCACGCCGGGGGCAGCCGCGTCGACCCCGGGGCCGTAGCAGCTGAACGGCGCGGCGAACAGCCCTTCCGGTGTCAGCTGCGGGCCCGAATGGGTGGCTTGGGATGTGTCCGGTGGATAGGACCCGAAGACTCCCAGGGCGCCCACGGTGAACACGGTGGGCAACGACCCCGGGAAGGCGACCGGTCCAGCCGTGTCGCCCGCCGGGGCGACGCAGGCGATACCCGCCGCGTTGGCATCGGCAAGTTTGCGTGAGACCAGCGCCGACGAGTACGGGGTCGCCACCGCGATATGGGCGATGTCGACCTCGTGTTCGATGCAGTGGTCCAGAGCGGCGATCACGTCGCTGAAGCAGCCGTCGGGCACGACCTGACAGACATCGATCTCCGCGTCGACCGCGATGCCGATGACGCCCGTGCCGGTGTCCGCCCCGGCGATGATGCCCGCTGCGTGGGTACCGGTGCCCACCGTGTCGTGGGCCCAGCCCTCTTCCGTGCCGCGTACGAGATCGGCCCCGGAGCGCACCCGTTGTTTGAGATCGGGGTGCTCGGCGGCGACACCCGAACCGATGACCGCGATCTTGATCCCGAAGGCACGGAATGTGGGAGGCAGCCGGTCCAACCGCATGGCCTGCTGACCCCAGCCGTACTGCTGTCTTTCTTCCAGCCCTGGGTAAACCTTGGCCAGCGGGGTGAGGGTGACCAGGTTCTCTCGGGTCACCGACAGGTCCGGGCGATGGATCCAGCGGTCCGCGTAACCGCCCGCGGGCCGGACGTACAGGGACTGAATGGACTGCGGGGTCTCCGTGGCCATCAGGACGGTGGTCGTCCCGTCGGCCCCGGTGAGGCCCTGGCCCGGCCATGACGCCCCGATCAGGAACACCGCGGCGCCGGCCAGCGGTTCGCCCTCCGGGCCACAGATGCGCAGCGAGATCGCCACCGGTTCTTCCAGCGGGGCGACCAGCCCCGGATCACGGAGCGGCAGGACCCCCGTGGTCGGCCCGGCGGCGGGGCCGGTTCCGGAGAGCGGCAGGTCCGGCTCGATGTGCACGTGCAGCGACCGCATCGCCGGTACTTGAGCCTCGGCTGCCTCGACGACCGCGATTTCCGGGCAGGAGGGGGGCAGTTCGCCCGATTGCGTCTTCTCCGACGGCCGGAGTCTGCGCACCACTTTGACCTCGGGCATCCGGTCCAGTCGGTCACACATTGCGTCCATGCCGAGTTCGGGCACTCCCGGCGGGAGCAGATGCTGCGGCAGCGGTGTCACCATGTACCGCTCCCGGCGCGGCTGCACCGGGAGCGGTGACTGCGCGCCCTTCTTGCTTGGCCCCGCTTGCCTAGCCTCGGGTCCGGGCCCGCCCACCCCCGCACCCTCGGCCCCGCTCTCGCTGCCGTTTCCGGGCCTTTCCTTGACCATCGCGTCCACCTTCACCACGTCTACGTCGTCGTTGTGCTCCTGATCCGGCGGCGGGGCGGCTCGCGCTTCCACGATCTCGCGCTTCCACGGTGATGCGGTGTGCCCGGAGACTGCTCCGGGCACACCGCATCACGCCGCCCAAGGGTCAGCCGATGCCGTACGGCTGGCCCATCTGACCGAAGCCGAAGCCAGGCTGCTGGTACTGCTGGAACGGCTGACCGAACGACTGCTGGCCGAACCCGCCACCCCACTGCTGCTGGCCCTGCTGGCCCTGCTGGCCTTGCTGGCCCTGGTGGCCTTGGTGGCCCTGCTGGCTCTGCTGGAGCAGCGCCACGATCGCGGTCGGCAGCGCCTGCTGCACGGACTGTTCCACAGCGTGCTGAATGCCTGTGTGCAGCGAGCGGTGCAGCGCGAGAGCCAGGTACGGGTGCGCCTGCTGGGCCAATCCCTGCTGCTGGAGCTGCTGCTGGACCTGCTGGATCTGCTGGAACGTCTGCTGCAGTTGCTGCGCGACCTGCTGGCTCGCCTGCTGACACGCCTGCTGGATCGCTTGCTGGACCACCTGGGCGATCTGCTGCGAGCCGCCCATCTGCTGGCCGAACTGCTGTAGGGGTTGAGTACCGGTCATCACCGACATGAATGCTCCGTTCGATGTCACCACAGGAAAGCAGACATAAAGATTTTATGCCGCTTTGTCGGCATACCCGACGACCTGAAATTAAGGGGAGTGCGGCCCCACCGCAATCCGACGACTGCCTCCCGGGGAGGCATCCCGATCGACCGCCGACCCGGATCGCGCGCCGCCGACCGAGACGTACCGGGGGCGTCGTGCCCGACCGGCATCGCCCCAGCGCCGGAGGCAACGGACAAGTTGGCGATGACGCAAGCCCCCTCGCCTGATGACGCAAGCCCCTCGCCCGAAGAGGGCGGCCGTGGCACTGGCAACTCACACGGCGTTACGCCCTCTGGTCGGCGTACTACCGATCGCCACATCGATCAGCAAAGCGGCCGCACCTGCGGCAGCGATCGTCCTCTCGGCCGCCGGCCTGCTCTTCCTCGGTCCGCGGTCACGGCGCGAGGTGCCTCGTGAAGGCGAGTCGTTCGCGCGGTGCCACGGCATCCACGATCACCGTCTACCAGGCGTACTCCCCGGAAATCGGCATGCCCGCGGTTCGCCAGGACCGCTTTCCCGCTGCGTGGAAGCGGGACCGCACAACGTGGGTCACCAAGCCGCGTTCACAGTCCAACGAAATCGAGGCGCACGGAGTCGTGCATGATCAGGTTGCTGGGGTTGGAGCAGCGGCGGGAGGCAGGGTTGAGCGTCACGGGTGTGTGGGTCGTCGGCGCGGTGCCCCAGGGAATTCAGAGGTCGCGCGGCTAGGCGGTGTCGCCGGGCGGGAAGCAACACGGGGCCGGGCCCCGAGGTCATCGAGTCGTGTGCACTCCGTGCGGGCCAACACCCCGCTCGGCCTCCAGGTACGTCTCGAGGCCACCACCGGCCGGACGGCTTGACCTTGACGCATGGGTCAATCCCTAGCGTCGTCGGCATGGACACATCTTCGAAGAGCACAACGTTCTCCAGCCGCTCCGGCATCTCCCGTACCGGGCTGGAAGCCCGGCTGTTCGCACGGCCTGAGGGCCTGCCCGCTCCCGGGGACTTCGAGATCACCGAGGTCGCTGTTCCCCAACCCGCATCGGGACAGGTGCTGGTACGCAACCTGTTCATGTCGCTCGATCCCGGCATGCTCATGCTGATCGCGGGCGAGTCCAGCCTGCCGATGCCCCGCTATGAGGTCGGTGAGGTGATGCACGGCGATGCCATCGGCGAAGTGATCGCCTCCGCGGATCCATCACTTGACGAGGGCGACCTGGTGATGCACCGGCTCGGCTGGCGCGAGTATGCCGTGGCGCAGGCCGGGCTGTTCCGCCGCGTCGCCCCGGACGCCTACCCGACGCCCTCCACTTACCTGAGCTTCGGACTGGTCGCCTACGTCGGGCTCCTGGACGCGGCGGAACTACGGCCCGGCGACACCGTTTTCGTCTCCAGTGCGGCGGGGGCGACCGGGAGCATGGCCGGCCAGATCGCCCGGCTCAAGGGAGCGGCCCGGGTGATCGGCAGCGCCGGATCACGGGACAAGGTCGCCCATCTGACCGGGAGTCTCGGGTTCGATGCGGCCTTCGACTATCACGACGGACCGATCGTCGACCGGCTGCGCGAGGCCGCACCCGAAGGCATCGACGTCTACTTCGACAACGTGGGTGGCGAACAGCTGCGCGCCGCGATCGAGATCATGAACCCGCATGGCCGCGTCGCCGTGTGCGGAGCCCTCGGCCGGCAGAGCGAAGCCAGTCCCGGCGACCTGCTCAGTGTCCTCGGCAAGCGGCTCACCATCCGCGGCTTCACCGTGGGCGATCACCTTGAGCGTGCGCCGGAGTTCGGCGCGCAATTCCGTACGTGGCTGCGCGAGGGCGCGATCGTCCATGACGAGACGGTGATCGATGGGCTGGCCAACGCACCGCAGGCTCTCCTCGATCTGGTGAACGGCGCGTACACCGGGAAGACGGTGGTCCGGCTCGGGAGTTGACCTTGACGTACGGGTGAAGCTTTATGGTCGGACTCGGAGGTGGCTGCAATGCTGATCGGTGAACTGGCCGCGCAGGCCGGGACCACGACCCGTGCCCTGCGTTACTACGAGGAGCAGGGCCTGCTGGAGTCCGACCGTACGGCGGCGGGCTATCGCCTGTATGAGCCTGGTGCGGTACGCAGGGTCCGGAACATCCGTGAGCTGCTGTCCTGCGGGCTCACCGTGGAGGATGTGAAGTCCCTCCTGGCCTACCTCGACGCCGACCTACCCGAGGTGCTCTCCTACTCACCGCTGTGCGCCGACGGCTACGGCGTCGGCGTACAGCGGGTGGCTCAGCTGGAGGAGCGCATCGCGATCCTCACCGAGCTGCGCGACAGCCTCGTCCACCGGATGCCATGGCTGGCGCACTCGGCGGCACCCGGCGGCACCGCGGACGAGCAGGCCGCTTGATCGTGAAGTGCCGCGGCCTTTTCGGCCGGACAGGCAATCCGCGTCGGCACATCGAACGCACCAACGCCCGTCACAACGCCTTCAACCGGGTGCCGGCCGGGGTCAGGGGAAGATCGGGCGGGGGCCCAACAGGAGGGCGGCGAGGCGTAGGTAAGCCTTGTAGGCCTCGGGGGTCAGCCAGGAGAGTTCGACCGTGCTGCCCATGGTGAGGTGGCCGTCGCGGGGGACCATGACGACGCCGCGGCAGCGGGAGCTCAGGCCGCGGATACTGGCGGCGTCGAGCGTCCAGCCGGCCGCGGGGCGGCTGTGGTTGAGGACGACGACGGCCTCGCGGACCAGGTCCGGCAGGTCGAGGGTGACAAGACGGTCCATGGCCTGCTGCGCCTGGGTCAGACCGGCGGGGTCGGCCCGCGAGACGATGACCACGCGGTCGGCCGCCCTGAGCACCGTGGGCATGAACTTGTCCGAGTCGACCAGGGTGAGGTCGAAGTACTCCCGGGTGGTGCGGGTCACCCGGTGGAAGTCGTAGTCCGTGAACTGGCCGACCGACGCGATGCGCGAGACGGAGTCGTTGGCGAGAACCTGGAGCCCCGAGCGGTGCGGGGACAGGAACAGCTGGAGATCCTCGAAGTGCCGCACCTCGTGCAGCGACTCGGCCAGGTCCGACAGGCTGGCCAGGGTGTTGCGGAAGACCCGCCCGCCGATCCGGACCTGGCTGCCCGTGTGCCGGTCGGCGTCGATGGCGAGCACCCGCTCCTGCCGCTGGTCGGCCAGTACGGCCCCCAGCACCATCGTGGTCGTGGTGCAGCCGACCCCGTCCTTCACGCCCACGAGCGCGATCCGCAGGGGCTCGGGCAAGGGGGTGCGGATGGTGCGCATCCACTGCTCGTGGTCGTCCTCCTCGTCGCTCGCCGTCTCCGGCTCGACGGCGGGGCTGTCGTCGTCCCCGCCCGTGCCGCCCTCCACGTCCTCCCACTCCACCCCGCCCGGCAGCAGCGCCCCGAAGGCGTCCGCCACCTCCCTGGCGGTAGGCCGCCCCGCGGGTTCGGGTTCGACACAGCGCAGCAGCAACTCCGCGATGGTCTCGTCGAGTTGCGCGAGCTGCGGGCTTCTGCGCAGCGCGTCGTTCTCGTACCAGCGCCACGGCCGGCCGGTCGCGGCCTGCAACAGGATGGAACCGAGGGCGTACACGTCGCCCGCCGTGATCCGGGACTCGCCCCAGTACGTCACCTCGGGCGCCCGGTAGGGGGAGTTGGCCGGCGTGGACGGTGTCGACGCGCTCCACGCGCCGTCGATGCGCGCCGACGTCCAGCCGATGAGGTGCAGCGTCGACTCGGTGACCAGCACGGTGCCCGGGGTCAGCGCGCCGTGCACGATGCCCTTGTGGTGGCAGCGCGTCAGCGCCCGCGCCAGGTTCCAGCCCAGCCAGGTGAACAGCGGGGTCCCGGGCAGCGCCCCGGCCGCGTCGAGCACGGCACGCAGCGTGGGCGCGGGCGGACCACCGCTCAGCGTGTCCAGACGCAGCGCCAGCCACGGCGTGGGGCCCTCCAGGTCACTGCGCACCACGGCGGGCGCGTACATCCCGTCCATACGGCGCAGCGCCCGGCGTTCCACGTCGAGCAACTCCCGCGCCACGGGAGAGTCGAAGGAGTGCGACACCCGCAGCAGCACCCGCTGCCCGTCCTCGTCCTCCCCGATGTACGCGGTGGGCTTGCCGCCCGTGCCGTCGCGTTGCAGCAGCGAGTACGGGCCCAGGGTGTGCAGGTCCTGCAGCCGCAGCGGCAGCCACGACGGGGCCGCCTCCAGGCCCGACGGCAGCCGCACCTCCTCGTACTCGGTGGTGCGCGGCGGCGTCGCCGCCATCGGTTTGGCACCCAGGTGGGTGAGGAGACGGTCCTCCAGCCAGGCGAACGGCCGGGTCCCGGGCAGGAGTTCACCCGTACCGGAGGGATGGGCGAGCCAGGCGGGGAAGTCGGGGGAGCGGCCCACCAGAGTGCGCAGCCGCGCGGTGACCGCCCGGGTGGTGCGCAGCAGATCGATCGGGGACGCGGTGTCGAGCAGGATCTCCTGGGCCTCCCCGGCGAAACCGAACCGGCGGTGCTGGGCCGGCAGCCGCTCGTCGACCGGCTCCACCTGGCGCATCAGACCGCCCAGGAACACCTCGGCCAGATGCGCGGTGTCGGCCCGCCACGGCACGGCCGCCTGCACCAGCCGCATCACGGGCACCGTGAGCGGGGACACCGCCGCGAGATGAGCGGCCAGCCGGTAGGCCCCCGGGGACGCGGCGTCCCGGAACCTGAGCACGGCGTCCGCCGCGCCACCGCCCCGGGTGTCGGCCCCGGCCCGTGGCGCCTTCGCCTGCAGCGGCGCCAGCAGGGGGAGCTCCGCGCTGCCGCCCGGCGAGGCCACCAGCCGCGCCCACGCGGCGACCGCCGGGGGATACGGCTCCAGTACGGGGACGGGGACCCCGGGGAATTCGTCACCGAGTCCCGGCGGCAGCAGCGGGTCGGCGACCTCCCAGGTGTCGTTCGCCGCGCCGCGCCGCCGGGTCGTCACCAGCCACGGCTCCGAGCGGATGCCCGACCCGTCCCACATGTGGGAGGGCAGCGCGTGCATGATCGCCGTCGGCCCCTGGTGCGCCCAGCGTTCCAGCGCCGCGTGCAGTCGCCCGTCCCGCCAGCAGGCGCCGACGCCGTCGCTGATGACCAGCACCAGCGTGCCGCCCGAGGGGTCGGCGACCGACGCGGGGGAGAGCAGCGGGGCGTGCGGGTCGAAGGGGCGGGAGCGCAGCAGCGGCGCCCCCGCCGACCGGGTGTCCAGGCCGTGCACACGGATGTCGCGGAAGGCGCCGAGGCGTTCCAGCAGGGCGCGCAGTTCCATCGCCAGCCGCCGCCACAGCAGCATCGAGATGCCGTCGTCGATGAGGAGGGTGAGGTCGAGCCAGCGCTGCCGGGCGGGGCGGGTCACCACATCGGGCAGCCCCGTCTCGGCCATGGCCGCCGCCGTCGCCTCTTCGTCGAACTCCCGCTTCAGCGGCCCGGGCTGGGGCTGTTTCAGCAGCCGGAGCGCACGGCTGAGGCGCAGCTCGTCCGACCCGAGCGCCTTCTCCTCGGGGACCCGTACGGGCAGCGCGCCCTCGCCGGGCGCGCCACGCAGCCCCGGCGCGGCGAGGTCCGCGAACTCGGGTGCGCTGCGCGCCGCTGCCGCCGCGTGCAGCGCACCCAACAGCTGGGCGGGAGGCGGTGGTTGGGTCGGTGTGGCGGGCGCGGGAGAGTCGAGCTCGGCCGGGGCGGGGCCGGCCGTGGAGCGCTCGGTGTCTCCCGCGCCGGCGCCCGGCGGCGGCACGGCGTCCGCGGCCAGCGCGCTCGCGAGCGGCGCCGCGGCTCCCGGCGGAAGCCGCGTCGCCAGCCACAGGGTGTCGAGCAGTTCATGGATCGACAGCTCGTGACCGGCCAGCCGGCCGAGTTTGCTCAACGGGGGCAGGATCGGCGGGGCACCCGTGACGTGCGAGCCGCCCGACCCGCCACCGGCGTCACGCGGGTTCCTCCCGTCGCCCCCGTCGCCCCCGCGCACGCTAGACCATCCCGCCCAGGCGGTGGAGTACGGCGTCCAGCAGCCCTTCGGCGTCCAGATCGACTCCGCCCTTGCGCAGGAACACGGCGTTGAGCAGCTGGTCGGTGGCGAGTTCGCCCGGTGCCCGGCGGTTGAGGAAGGCGTGCAGCAGGTCGTCCACGTCGGACAGCGCGTCCTCACCGAGGTGCGCGGCGACGATGTCCCGCAGCCGGGCCTCGTCCGGGTCCGGCAGATCGAGCCGTACGCAGCGGCGCATGAAGGCCGGCGGGAAGTCCCGTTCGCCGTTGCTGGTGATCACCACGACCGGGAACTCCCGGCAGCGCACCACCCCGCGCGTCACGGTGACCCGCTCGCCGCCCGAGCCATGGGTCAGTGCCGGCACCTCGGACTGGGTCTCCGGCAGCCGGGACAGCTCGGGTATCTCGAACTCGCCCTCCTCGAACACGGTCAGCAGATCGTTCGGGAGGTCGACGTCACCCTTGTCGAGCTCGTCCACGAGCAGCAGCCGCGGCCGGTCGCGCGGCACCAGGGCGGTACCGAGCGGCCCGAGCCGCACATAGGTGCCGATGTCGGGCTCGGGGTCCCCGCGCTCCTGGCGCAGATGCGTCTCGCGCAGCCTGCCGATCGCGTCGTAGCCGTACAGGGCGTCCTTGAGGACGGAACGGCTGTTGACGGGCCACTGGAGCACCGGTCCGAGAGACAGCTCGTGCGCGATGGCGTGCGCCAGCGAGGACTTGCCGGTGCCGGGGTGCCCGGTGACGAGCAGCGGGCGGCGCAGATGGAGGGCGGCGCTGACCACGTCCGCCTCCGTGCGCCCGATCAGATAGGGACGGTGCCGCGGGCGGCCCCCCGGCCCGTCGCCGAACTGCCGCCAGGGCGGCGCCTCGGGGAACTCCACCTCACGGGCCACGCGGTCACCGCGGAACAGCCGCCACCCGTCCTGCGTCTGCTGGGTCATCCTGTCCGCTCCGTTCCTTCCGAGGGGTCGGCGAGCTGGAGTTCGTCGGGCAGCGGCAGCTCGATGTCCTCCCACACCAGGGCGGGACGCGTGGGCACCGCCCGGTCCGCGTAGGCGCGGACCCTGAAGTGCCGTACGCGCTCCGGGAGTCCGTCCACGGGACCGTGCGGTGCCAGGGCGTCGAGCGGGGCGCAGTCTTCCGGACCGGGGGCGGCCCGGTCCCAGAGCACGACCGGCACCCCCATCACCAGGCACACGGGCAGCAACTCGCCGCGGTGCTCGGTGCTTCCGTGCACAAGGACGCGCGCGGTGTCCCGATGGGTTGTCTTCAGCAGCCCGATGAGTCCCGCCCGGCCGCCGATCCTGTGGTCCGCGAGGAGGGTGTCGCTCTGGTGACGGGCGTTCCAGCGCCGCTTGAGATCGGCGGGTCCGGTGCGCGAGCGCCGCCGGATCTTCGGGCAGCGCAGCACGAGGTGGAAGTCCTCACCGAGCCGCGCGGAGATGTACTCCTCGGCGCCCGCTCCGTCCCACTCGTCGAGTGAGAGCTCCAGCGCGTCCGGCGGTACCGACACGGCGACCAGCGCGACCCCGTCCCCGGCGCCCTCCGCGCCCCCGGCCACCTCCCGGATCAGCCGGGCGATCTCCCGTCCGGTGCGCGGCCGGTCGGACTCCGAGGCGGCGCGCGCCGGGGTGCCGTCGGGGCGCAGCCGCCACACCGAGCAGCGGTAGTGGTCCGCCGGGTCCTTGGCGTACCGGTCCAGCTCCACCAGGACCCGTACACCGGCCGGCGCGGACCGCCGGGACCAGCGGTCCGCGTCACCGCGCCGCTCCTGCAGCGCCGAGGAGTGAATGCCCAGGCGGGCGGCGACCCGGGCGCTCCACTCCCGTAGCGCCTGCCGGGCCAGCTCGCCGGTCGTCTCCGCCGCCACGTACTCGACGACGCGCAGCAGCGCGGGCAGCCGGGGCGACTCGTCGGGCACGGGCGACCCGTCCCCGTACCAGCCCTCCAGTTCGTGGACGACCGCGGGCACGGCCGACGGTGCCAGGTGGGCCGCCTGCAGCGAGCGCGGCAGGTCCACGTAGGGCAGCGCGGCGGTCGCGGCCCGCGGCAGCAGGCCCGGATCGTGCTCGGTGAGATGCTCCAACTTGACCACCAGCGCCCGGTGTTCGGCCACCGACAGCAGCCGCGCGGCCTCCGTCAGCCGGCCCAGGGCGAGCAGCCGGTCGAGCTCGGCCCGGCCGCGCGGATCGTCCGCCACCTTGGGCGCGAGCGACTCGGCGAGCGTGGGCAGCGCCCGCTCCGTGCCGCTGAGCAGATGGGCGAGCTCCTCCACGGTCGGCGCGCTCCCGTCGCCCGGGGCCCGCAGCGCGAGCTGGGCGGCGAGCACGGTGGCGTGGTCGGCGCGCGCCCGCGGGTCGCCCAGCAGGCTGTGCAGCGGGCCGACCATCATGTCGCGCACCGACTCGGCCTCGGCGAGGGTCGCGGCCGACCGCTCCCGGCTGCCGTTCACCTGCTCGGGTGCCGCCCCGACCCGGGCCAGCTCCCGCAGGACCGACTGCCAGCCGAGCCCCCAGCTGCGCCGCAGCGTGTGCTGGGCCGAGAACACCCCGTCGGGCGCGGTGATCCGCCCCACGACCAGGCCGACGGCCGCCCGGTCGGTCACCGACCAGAGGGGCCCGCCGCTGTAGCCCTCGTCGACCGCCGCGCCGGACAACTGTCCGTCGAGATAACAGATCCGGCCGTCGTACGCCCCCACCCGCGCGTCGGCGTACGAGAACGGCTGCCCGCCGCCGTACCAGGCCCGCACCTGCTGGCCGCGCTCCATCTCCAGCCAGCGCAGCGGGCTCACGGGCGGGGGAGGCGCCTCGTCGAGTTCGAGGACGGCCAGATCGCCGTCCCACTCCAGGGAGCCGTCGGCGACCGGGCCGTACTGCGGGGACCGCGGCGGTATCCAGGCGACCAGCCGGGCCTGGTGCAGATCCGCGGCGGACAGCACCGGGAAAGACACGTCGAGGGTGACCTCCCCCGGGTTGTGCGGGCTGAGGCCGCGCAGCCCGAGCGCCAGGTTGATGACATGCGCGCAGGTCAGCAGCCTGCGGCCGGAGAGGTAGACACCCGCCCCCGCGGTTCGGCCGCGATCGCTGGATAGGACGCGCACCAGCGCGCCGCGGGCGTCGCCGGACGACGGGTCGTCCGGCGATCCGAACCAGGTCACGGCTCCGTCCGGCGGGGCAGCTGCCAGGTCGCCGAAATGGTCATGCTGGCCTGGCCGTTGGCCCCGACGATGCCGATCTTCAGGTCCTGTCCGATCTGGATGCCGAAGTCGACGGAGATCTCGTGCGGCGGGTCGGGTATCCCGCGGATCGCGTCGTGCACCTGCTGCAGTACGGGCCCCAGCGGGCTCAGCACACTGCGCAGACCGTCCGTCGCCAGCGACGCGACCCGCGCGCCACGCCCGACCGGGACCACCCCGGAAATGCCGCCCGGCAGATCGGCGTCGACGGCCGGGGCCGCCGACGCCTCCCCCGCGGCCGCGAGCTCGAGCCGGACGTGGGCCCCGTCGTCGAGGGCGAATTCCATGTAGTCGTAGTGCGGCACACGGGCATTGTGCCGATCAATGCCCCGTGAAGGTAGTGAAGTTGACAAATCCGCCGTAGCCAATGGGCGACTCGGGCCTGTCCGGCGGATCATGCCGTAGACGCGGGGCTTGGCACACTCCCCCCAAGCTCGTCGAGCAGGGGGTGAACCCCAGCGGCGTTGTCGTCGGTCGCCGATGCAGCACCGTCATTTTCCTACGGCCTGATCCGCCGAACGGGCTCTAGCCCACCCGGTGGCCGTTCTCCAGTTCCGCGGTTCCGCCGCCGTCCGTCAGCACGTCCAGCGCCGCGAGGACCCGGCGGCCGAGTGCGCCCGGCAGATACTCGGCCAGGTCCTCCCGCGGCACCAGCCGCCACGACAGCAGTTCCTCCTCCTGCAACCGGATCGCCTTGAGCTCCCGCTCGCCGAGGACTCCGCCGTCGTACAGGTAGGCGACCAGCGGGGGGCGCGCCGTCCCGTGCACCCAGTCGACCGCGAGCAGTGGACCGAGTTCGATGTCGAGCCCGATCTCCTCGGCGGTCTCGCGGCGCGCGCCCTGGCGCGGGGTCTCCCCGTCGTCCGACTCGACGGTGCCACCCGGAAGGGCCCAGCCCTCACGGTAGTTCGGCTCGACGAGCAGCACCCGGCCGTCCCCGTCGCGGAAGAGCGCGGCGGCACCGGCGAGGACACGGGGGAGGCCCGCGATGTACGTGGCGAAGTCTGGAGTGGTCATCCCCGAAGCGTAACGAGCCTGCGCGGCCCCTCCTCGGACGTACTGTCCGCCTCGGCGAAGCACTACGCGCACCCTGGGAAGCCGTCGCCGCCGCGGCGGCGCGAGGCTGGTCCTGCCGGCGACGGGGATCACGGCGGACGTGTTCGAGACGGCCCCGACACCCGTCGGCTAGGACAGGTCCTGGACGTCGGGACCGGCACCGGACGGCCCCTCGGCCTCGGCTCCCATCTCCGCCTCCGCCTCCGTCAGCGCGAGCGTCCGCGCGGCCAGCTCACTGATCCGTACGCCGTCGAAGCCGAACACCGCGCTGCGTACGGTGTCCTCCAGCGGGTCCTTCCACTGCGCGGGAATGGCCTCGGCCCCGCACAGGACCCCGGCCACCGAGCCCGCCGTCGCGCCGTTCGAGTCGGTGTCCAGGCCGCCGCGGACGGTCAGCGTGATGGTCCGGGTGAAGTCGCCGTCGCCGTAGAGCAGCCCGGCCGTGAGGACGGCGGCGTTCGGGATTGTGTGGATCCAGCCGAGCCCCGCGGTCTCCTCGGACACCGTGGTGAGCGTGTCCTCCCAGGTCATCCGGGTCTCGTGAAGCGTGAGCACCCGGCGTACGGTGCGGGCGAGGCGGCTGCTCGCGGGGATGACGGTCAGCGCCGTGTCCAGTGCGTGGCGGACCGTGGGCGCGGTGAACGCGGCCGAGACGAGCGCCGCCGCCCACATCGCCCCGTACACGCCGTTGCCGGTGTGGGACAGCACGGCGTCCCGACGGGCTAGGGAGGCCGCCCGGCGCGGCGCACCCGGGTTGGTCCAGCCGTAGACGTCGGCGCGGATCAGGGCGCCGATCCACTCCTGGTAGGGATTGTCGTACGTCGCCGTCAGCGGCGGTTTGATGCCGTTGGCGAGGTTGCGGTACGCGGCCCGCTCCGCCGTGAACGTCTGCAGATACGGCAGCCGCAGCAGCCACAGGTCGCCGACCTGCTCGGTGCTGAAACCGAAACCGTGCGTCTCCAGCAGGTGCAGGCCCAGGATCGCGTAGTCGACGTCGTCGTCACGGCAGCTGCCGTGGATGCGGCCGCGCACGCATTGCCGCCACTCGGGCCGCAGCTCGAACTCGCCGGCGTCGCCGTCGGTGGCGGGCTCGGGAAGATAGTCGGTGAGCGGCAGGGCGGCGGCCTGTCGCAGATAGCGGTCGATACGGTCCCGCGTCCAGTGGTCGCCCTGCTCGACCGGCTTGCCGAGCATGTTGCCCGCGATCCGGCCCAGCCAGCCCCCGAGAACGCGGTCCGCGAGTTCGGTGCCCACAGGAGTCATAGCTCCGGTTTACCCAATTCCGGGCATGAGCGTGCGGTGTTCCACGGGCCGGTCGGGGCATGACGGCGGGGGCGTCCTGCGGTTAAGGTCGCAACGGCGCGACTGCCTTGACGTGTGCGAGGCCGGAAAGCAAGGGGAATGCAAGGTGGCGGACTCTGCTGTGAAGACGACACGTGCGGGCACCGGGCGTGTTTCGCGGGTGCTGATCGCCGCGGACAAGTTCAAGGGGTCGCTGACCGCCGTGCAGGTCGCGGAGCGCGTCATGGCCGGGCTGCGCCGGGTCGTGCCGGGTGTCGAGGTCGAGGCGCTGCCCGTGGCCGACGGCGGCGACGGGACCGTGGACGCGGCGGTCGCGGCCGGGTTCGAGCGCCGTGAGGTGCGGGTCGCCGGCCCGCTGGGCGACGAGCTCACCGCCGCCTTCGCGCTGCGCGGCGGCACCGCGGTGGTGGAGATGGCGGAGGCGAGCGGATTGCAGCGGCTGCCCGCCGGGGTGTTCGCGCCGCTGACGTCGTCCACGTACGGGTCCGGGGAGCTGCTGCGGGCCGCGCTGGACGCCGGGGCCCGGACGATCGTGTTCGGCGTGGGCGGGAGCGCCACGACGGACGGCGGGGCGGGGATGCTGTCCGCGCTCGGGGCGCGGTTCGTGGACGCGGAGGGGGAGCCGGTGGCGCCCGGCGGTGCGGCGCTGAGTGACGTGGCGACCGCGGACCTGTCCGGCCTGGACCCCCGCCTGTCCTCCGTGGACTTCGTCCTCGCCAGCGACGTGGACAACCCGCTCACCGGGCCGAAGGGCGCGCCCGCCGTGTACGGCCCCCAGAAGGGGGCGAGCCCCGACGACGTGGAGATCCTGGACGCGGCCCTCGGACACTTCGCCGCGGTTCTGGAGAAGTCGATCGGGTCCAGGGCCACGGAGTACGCCGCGGCGCCGGGGGCGGGAGCCGCGGGTGGCATCGGCTACGGTGCGCTGGTCCTGGGCGCCCGGTTCCGTCCCGGTATCGAGGTGATGCTCGACGTCCTCGGCTTCGCGCCCGCGCTGGAGAGGGCCACCCTGGTGATCACCGGTGAGGGGTCCCTCGATGAACAGACCCTCCACGGCAAGGCTCCGGCGGGGGTGGCCGCGGCCGCCCGTGCCGCGGGCAAGGAGGTCGTCGCGGTGTGCGGGCGCCTGGCACTGCGCCCGGAGGCGCTCGGCAGGGCCGGCATCCGGCGCGCGTACCCCCTCACGGAGGTCGAGCCCGACATCGCGCGATGCATCTCCGACGCGGGGCCGATCCTGGAGACGGTGGCCCAGAACATCGCCCGTGACTTCCTGACCTGACCCGTCCCGGGGGACGAAGAGGTACGACGAGGTACGAAGAGGTACGACGAAGGGGCCCGAACCGGTTGTCCGGTTCGGGCCCCTTCGGGCGTACGAGGAAAAGCTACGGCAGCTGCGCCGCCCGTGCCTCACGCCGGTTGTCGCGGAAGTTGTTCACCCGCCGAGCCGTCGCGAACAGCGGAATCACCGCACCCATGACGAGCTGCAGCGCACAGCCGGTCTGGAGCAGGAGCTGACCGCTGGGGGCGTCGAAGGCCCACGCCGCCAGCAGACCCATGGACAGGACGATCCAGGAGAGCATCGCCACCGCGAGGCGGCCCCGCGGCTTCGGGTACTCCACCCGGCTCACCATCAGCCACGCCGTGCCGAGGATCGCCATCAGCGTCGCCGCGAAGGGCAGCTCCAGGAGCACGATCGAGACCACCGTCAGCGCTCCGAACGGCGACGGCATGCCCTGGAACGTGCCGTCCTTCACCGTGACGCAGGAGAAGCGGGCGAGGCGGAGGACGACCGCGAGCAACACCACGATCGCGCCGAGCGCCGCCACTCTCTGGTGCGCGTCGTCCGCGACCATGCCGTAGACGAGGACGAAGTACGCGGGCGCCAGACCGAAGCTGATCAGGTCCGACAGGTTGTCCAGTTCCGCGCCCATGGGGGAGGAGCGCAGCTTGCGGGCGACGAGGCCGTCGAAGAGGTCGAAGACCGCGGCGCAGAGCATCAGGATGACGGCCGTGGCGGCGCTGTGGCGCGCCATGCCCGACTCCTGGCTGCCGGTGAGGTGCGGGATCAGAATGCCCGTGGTGGTGAAGTACACCGCCATGAAGCCGCACGTGGCGTTGCCGAGGGTGAGGGTGTCCGCTATTGAGAGGCGGAGAGAGAGGGGCATCTCCTCCTCGTCGTCCACCTCGTCGGCCTCCGGCACCCAGCCGGCCTGAGTCTCAGGATCAATCACGGTCAATTCGAGTCACCCCAGCCACGGTCTTCTGACCGACTTCCACATCGACCTCGACACCCTCGGGGAGGTAGATGTCGACGCGCGAGCCGAAGCGGATGAGACCGATCCGGTCGCCCTGCTCGACCTTCGTACCCTGCGGGATATAAGGAACGATACGGCGGGCGACCGCGCCGGCGATCTGGATCATCTCGATGTCACCGAGTTCGGTGTCGAAATGCCAGACGACGCGTTCGTTGTTCTCGCTCTCCTTGTTGAACGCCGGAACGAACCCACCGGGGATGTGCTCGACCGAGGTCACCGTGCCGGAGAGCGGCGCGCGGTTGACATGGACGTTCAGAGGGCTCATGAAGATCGCGACGCGGGTGCGTCCGTCCTTCCACGGCATGATGCTCTGCACCACACCGTCGGCGGGCGAGATGACCCGGCCCGGGGCGATCTCGCGCTCGGGGTCGCGGAAGAACCACAGCATGCCCGCCGCGAGCGCGGTGGCGGGTACGGCCACGGCCTTGGCGGCGCCGGAGCGGCGTGCCTTGGCCAGACTGAGTGCTGCGGTGGCAACGGTCGGGAGAAGCCACGGCGATGCTCCGCGCGCGAGGCGGACCCGGCCGCGAGGTGCAGAGGTTTGGCTGTGGGGCATGGATGACCTTCGTAGCGGATGATGCCGCGCTGGAACGGGGGACGGCGGCTTTCCCGGGATCGTACCGGGCGCGGGCCGCAACTGGGCAAGCCAGGAAGCCGAGTCGGCGGCCGAAGAGTGTTGACGGGGTGTGATCTTCTTCTCGAAGAAAACACCCCGAACCGTGACATCCAACCCCGCTTAACCCTGGAGTCGATACTCTTCGAGCAGTCGGCGCCCGATGATCATTTTCTGGATTTCGGCGGTACCTTCTCCGATCAGCAGCATCGGCGCCTCGCGGTAGAGACGCTCGATCTCGTACTCCTTGGAGAAGCCGTAGCCGCCGTGGATCCGGAAGGCGTCCTCGACCACTTCCTTGCAGTATTCGGAGGCGAGGTACTTCGCCATCCCTGCCTCGAGGTCGTTTCGTTCCCCGGAGTCCTTTTTGCGGGCTGCGTTCACCATCATTGCATGGGCCGCTTCGACCTTGGTGGCCATCTCGGCCAGCTTGAACTGGATGGCCTGGTGCTGCGCGATCGGCTTGCCGAAAGTATGACGCTGCTGGGCATAGGAGACACCCAGCTCGAACGCACGCTGTGCGACACCGCAACCACGAGCCGCCACGTTGACGCGGCCGACCTCGACTCCGTCCATCATTTGGTAAAACCCTCGGCCAGTGGTGCCGCCGAGTACCCGATTGGCCGGAACGCGCAGTCCGTCCATGATGAGCTCGGTCGTGTCGACGCCCTTGTAGCCCATCTTGTCGATCTTCCCGGGAATGGTGAGGCCGGGGCGGACCTCTCCGAAGCCGGGCTCCTTCTCGACCAGGAAGGTCGTCATCGACTTGTGGGGCGCGGTGCCCTCCGGGTGTCCTTCGTCACTTCGTACGAGCACGGCCACCAGGTTCGACGAGCCGCCGTTCGTCAGCCACATCTTCTGGCCGTTCAGGACGTACTCGTCGCCGTCCCTGACCGCCTTCGAGGTGATCGCGGAGACGTCCGAGCCGAGCGCCGGCTCCGACATCGAGAACGCGCCGCGCACCTCGCCCAGCGCCATCCGGGGCAGGAAGTGGTCCTTCTGCTCCTGCGTGCCGTGCTGCTTGAGCATGTACGCCACGATGAAGTGCGTGTTGATGATGCCGGAGACCGACATCCAGCCGCGGGCGATCTCCTCGACGCAGAGCGCGTAGGTGAGGAGGGACTCGCCCAGGCCCCCGTACTCCTCGGGGATCATCAGGCCGAACAGGCCCAGCTCCTTGAGGCCGTCGACGATCTGCTGGGGGTACTCGTCGCGGTGCTCCAGCTCGGTCGCGACCGGGATGATCTCCTTGTCCACGAAGTCGCGGACGGTGGAGAGGATCTCCTGCTGGACGTCGGTGAGACCGGCGGTCTGGGCGAGTCGCGCCATGGCTACTTCTCCTGCTGCTTGAGTTCCGGACGGCCGGGCTGCTCGCCCCCGCGCTCCTTGATGTACGTCTCGGTCGGCACCATGACCTTGCGGCGGAACACGCACACCAGCGTGCCGTCCTGCTTGTAGCCCTTGGTCTCGACGTAGACGATCCCGCGGTCGCTCTTCGACTTCGAGGGTGTCTTGTCGAGGACCGTGGTCTCGCCGTAGATCGTGTCGCCGTGGAAGGTCGGCGCCACGTGCTTCAGCGACTCGATCTCCAGGTTGGCGATGGCCTTCCCGGAGACGTCCGGGACGGACATGCCGAGCAGTAGCGAGTAGATGTAGTTGCCCACGACGACGTTCCTGCCGAAGTCCGTCGTCCGCTCCGCATAGTTCGAGTCCATGTGGAGGGGGTGGTGGTTCATGGTCAGGAGACAGAAGAGGTGGTCGTCGTACTCCGTGACCGTTTTCCCGGGCCAGTGCTTGTAGACCGCGCCGACCTCGAACTCCTCGTACGTGCGTCCGAACTGCATGGTGCTCAGGCCTCCGGGGCTTCGAACTTGGACGTGCGCTGCATGCCGGCCGCCCGGCCCTTGCCCGAGATGACCAGGGCCATCTTGCGGCTGGCCTCGTCGATCATCTCGTCGCCGAGCATCGCGGAGCCCTTCTTGCCGCCCGCCTCGGACGTGTAGTACTCGTACGCGTCGAGGATGAGCTCGGCGTGGTCGAAGTCCTCCTGGGAGGGCGAGAAGATCTCGTTGGCCGCGGCGACCTGGTCCGGGTGCAGCACCCACTTGCCGTCGAAGCCCAGGGCGGCTGCGCGCCGGGCGACCTCGCGGTAGCCCTCCTGGTTGCGGATCTGCAGGTAGGGGCCGTCGATCGCCTGGAGGTCGTGCGTACGGGCGGCCATCAGGATGCGCATCAGGATGTAGTGGTACGCGTCCGCCGGGTAGCCCGGCGGCTGCTCGCCCACGACCAGCGACTTCATGTTGATGGAGGCCATGAAGTCGGCCGGGCCGAAGATGATGGTCTCTACACGCGGTGAGGCGGCCGCGATCTCGTCGACGTTGACGAGTCCCTTCGCGTTCTCGATCTGCGCCTCGATGCCGATCTTGCCGACCTCGAAGCCCATCGTCTTCTCGATCTGCGTCAGCAGCAGGTCGAGCGCGACGACCTGCTGGGCGTCCTGGACCTTCGGCAGCATGATGCAGTCGAGGTTCTGGCCCGCGCCCTCGACGACCGTGACGACATCGCGGTACGTCCAGTGCGTCGTCCAGTCGTTCACCCGCACGACCCGCGTCTTGCCGGTCCAGTCGCCCTCGTTCAGGAACTTCACGATGGTGTGCCGCGCCTCGGGCTTGGCGAGCGGGGCGCAGGCGTCCTCCAGGTCCAGGAAGACCTGGTCCGCGGGGAGGCCCTGGGCCTTCTCCAGGAAGCGGGGGTTCGAGCCGGGCACGGCCAGGCAGGAACGCCGCGGGCGAAGGCGGTTGACGGGCGTGGTCATGCGGGGACCTCCAGGGGGTCGAGCTTGTTCGCTTTCCGGATCTCGTCGACGATACGGCCGATGATTCCGGTGATGTCGAAGTCCTTCGGTGTGAATACCGCGGCGACTCCCGCGGCGCGCAACAGTTCGGCGTCGGCGTTCGGGATGATCCCGCCGGCGATCACCGGGATGTCGGCCGCGCCGGCCTCGCGCAGCCGCTCCAGCACGTCGGGCACCAACTGGGCGTGCGAGCCGGACAGGATGGACAGGCCGACGCCGTGCACGTCCTCGGCGACGGCCGCGTCCACGATCTGTTCGGGCGTGAGCCGGATGCCCTGGTAGACCACCTCGAACCCGGCGTCGCGGGCGCGCACGGCGATCTGCTCGGCGCCGTTGGAGTGCCCGTCCAGGCCCGGCTTGCCCACCAGGAAGCGGAGCTTGCCGACGCCGAGTTCGCGGGCGGTCTCCTCGACCTTGCGGCGCACCAGCGCCAGCGCGGTGCCCTCCTCGGCGGTGACCGCGACGGGTGCGGACGAGACGCCGGTCGGGGCGCGGAACTCGCCGAACACCTCGCGCAGGGCCTCGGACCACTCGCCGGTCGTGACCCCGGCGCGGGCGCACTCGAGGGTGGCCTCCATGAGGTTGTCGGTGCCCTTGGCCGCTTCCTTCAGCCGCTCCAGCGCCTTGCAGGGGCGCGGGTGGTTGAACGGTGGCTGGTAGCGCGTGTCGCGCCAGTTCTGCAGCGCGGCGACCACGCGGGCCTCGACGGCCGGGTCGACGGTCTGGATCGCCGCGTCCAGGTCGGCGGTGAGCGGGTTCGGCTCGGTCGACTCGAAGATGTTGACGCCGACGATCTTCTCGGTGCCGCCCTCGATCCGGGCCCGGCGCTCGGCGTGCGAGGAGACGAGCTGGGACTTCAGATAGCCCGACTCGACGGCGGCCATCGCCCCGCCCATCTCGTCGATCCGGTCCATCTCGGCGAGCGACTCCTCGACGAGCGCCGCGACCTTCGCCTCGATGACGTGCGAGCCCTCGAAGATGTCCTCGTACTCCAGCAGGTCGCTCTCGTGCGCCAGCACCTGCTGGATGCGCAGCGACCACTGCTGGTCCCAGGGCCGGGGCAGCCCCAGCGCCTCGTTCCAGGCGGGCAGCTGCACGGCACGCGCGCGTGCGTCCTTCGAGAGCGTCACGGCCAGCATCTCGAGGACGATCCGCTGGACGTTGTTCTCCGGCTGCGCCTCGGTCAGACCGAGCGAGTTGACCTGGACGCCGTAGCGGAAACGCCGCTGCTTGGCGTCCTGGATGCCGTACCGCTCGCGCGTGACCTGGTCCCAGATCCGCCCGAACGCCCGCATCTTGCACATCTCCTCGACGAACCGGACACCCGCGTTCACGAAGAAGGAGATACGGGCGACGACGTCACCGAACTTCTCGGCGGGCACCTGCCCCGAGTCGCGGACGGCGTCCAGCACGGCGATGGCCGTCGACATCGCGTACGAGATCTCCTGGACGGGGGTCGCGCCCGCCTCCTGGAGGTGGTACGAGCAGATGTTGATCGGGTTCCACTTGGGGATGTGGGAGACCGTGTACGCGATCATGTCCGTCGTCAGCCGGAGTGAGGGCACCGGCGGAAAGACATGCGTACCCCGCGACAGGTACTCCTTGACGATGTCGTTCTGCGTCGTCCCCTGGAGTTTGGTGATGTCGGCGCCCTGCTCCTCGGCGACGACCTGGTAGAGCGCCAGCAGCCACATGGCGGTGGCGTTGATGGTCATCGAGGTGTTCATCTGCTCCAGGGGGATGTCCTGGAACAGCCGGCGCATGTCACCGAGGTGCGAGACCGGCACCCCGACCCGGCCGACCTCGCCGCGGGCGAGGATGTGGTCGGGGTCGTACCCGGTCTGCGTGGGCAGGTCGAAGGCCACGGAGAGACCCGTCTGCCCCTTGGCGAGGTTGCGCCGGTACAACTCGTTGGACGCCTCGGCGGTGGAGTGACCGGCGTAGGTCCGCATGAGCCACGGCCGGTCCTTCTCCCGCCGTCCAGCGGCGTTCTGACGCTCAGTCATCTGGGGACCTCAGACGTTCCGGAAGCGGTTGATGGCGTCGATGTGCTGGGCGCGCTTCTCCTCGTCGCGCACGCCCAGGCCCTCGCGGGGTGCCAGCGCGAGCACGCCGACCTTGCCCTGGTGGAGGTTGCGGTGGACGTCGTACGCGGCCTGCCCGGTCTCCTCCAGGGAGTACACCTTGGAGAGCGTCGGGTGGATCTTGCCCTTGGCGACCAGCCGGTTGGCCTCCCAGGCCTCGCGGTAGTTGGCGAAGTGCGAGCCGATGATGCGCTTCAGGGACATCCACAGGTAGCGGTTGTCGTACTCGTGGTTGTAGCCCGAGGTCGAGGCGCAGGTGACGATGGTGCCGCCCTTGCGGGTGACGTAGACGGAGGCGCCGAAGGTCTCGCGGCCCGGGTGCTCGAAGACGATGTCGACGTCCTCGCCGCCGGTCAGCTCGCGGATCCGCTTCCCGAACCGCTTCCACTCCTTCGGGTCCTGGTTGTGCTCGTCCTTCCAGAACTTGTAGTCCTCGGCGTTGCGGTCGATGATCGCCTCGGCGCCCATCGCCCGGCAGATGTCCGCCTTCTGGTCGCTGCTGACGACGCAGATGGGGTTGGCGCCACCGGCGAGCGCGAACTGCGTGGCGTACGAGCCGAGGCCGCCGCTCGCGCCCCAGATGAGGACGTTGTCGCCCTGCTTCATGCCGGCGCCGTTCCTCGACACGAGCTGCCGGTACGCGGTGGAGTTCACGAGCCCGGGAGCGGCGGCCTCCTCCCACGACAGGTGGTCGGGCTTGGGCATCAGCTGGTTGGACTTGACGAGGGCTATCTCGGCGAGGCCGCCGAAGTTGGTCTCGAAGCCCCAGATGCGCTGCTCGGGGTCGAGCATCGTGTCGTTGTGCCCGTCGCTGGACTCCAGCTCGACGGACAGACAGTGCGCGACGACCTCGTCGCCGGGCTTCCAGGCGTTGACGCCGGGGCCGGTGCGCAGGACGACGCCCGCGAGGTCGGAACCGATGATGTGGTACGGCAGGTCGTGGCGCTTGGTGAGCTCGCTGAGCCTGCCGTAGCGCTCCAGGAAACCGAAGGTCGCCATCGGCTCGAAGATCGAGGTCCAGACCGAGTTGTAGTTGACGGAGGAGGCCATCACGGCCACCAGGGCCTCGCCCGGGCCGAGCTCCGGCACCGGCACGTCGTCCAGGTGGATCGACTTGCGGGGGTCCTTGTCGCGGGTGGTGAGCCCCGCGAACATCTCCGTCTCGTCCTTGTGCACGGTGATCGCGCGGTACGACTCGGGGAGCGGAAGAGCGGCGAAGTCGGCAGACGTGGCCGTCTGCGACTGAATCGCGTCCAGGATGTCCTTCACGGTGTTGCCTCCGGCGATGAGCGTCTTGAGGGAAGACACTTGAGGGTTACGTCGGTGCTGCTGCTGGGAGTGAGGGGTGTGCCGTCGGTTCGGCGAAGGTGGTGGTGCGGTGGCAGCGCCGGGTTGGCGCAAAAGGTTGCCTGTGACGCAGGCGTCCGGGCGCGCTCGCCGTGGCTTGCGGGGACAGCCGGCGTACGAAAGGTCTCTGCACGCCGGCCGCCCGGACAACATCAACGTATGGCACGCCGTGTCACCTCGCAAGGCACGGAGTGCCATGAGTTTCGCTCAGGTGAAATCTTTACGTAACACGTGAGCGATGATCGATCAGATCGACCGATGATCGATCAAAACACACTGGTCAGGGGCGGTGTGGAGGGGCCGGTACGCGGGCCGGAGGCGCGGGGCGACGGGCCGCTTCGGAGAACACCTGATGTCGGTGGCGCGGCGTGAGGGTTCCGGTGCGGGGGCGGGGTCGGGGTGAGTCGGCGTTGCAGCGGGCCGACGAGGCGTCCGGGGGAGGGTCGGGCGTCGGGAGTGCCGGGCGGTCGATGACGGGGGCGCTCGTCGGCGGAGCCGGGGGTGCGGGCGACGGGGCCAGGGGGCGTACCTGCCTGGGGGCAGCACTTTTCGGCCCAAGACTCGCGGCGCCGGGGTCCCCGGGGAAGCCCGCGATGCGGGCCGCGTCCGTCCGGCTGGGGTGGTGGCGTGCTGGGTCGGCGTCAGAGTGCGTCTGCCAGGCAGGCCAGGTACAGGGCCATCGCCGTGCGCGGGTCGCGGACGTCGCGGGTGGACAGTTCCTCGATCTTGGCCAGGCGGTACAGCAGCGTGTTCCGGTGGACGGCCAGCCGCCGTGCCGTTCCCACCAGCTGGAACCCGCACTCCGCCCAGGCGACGAGAGTCTCCCGCAGCACCGGCCAGTCCTCGCGCTCGTGCAACCCGGACAGCAGCGCCTCCGCGCACCGGGCCCGTTCCTGGCGTACGGCCATGGCGACCAGCTGCGGCACCCGCAACTCGGCGACGGCGAAGACCCGCCGTTCCGGCTCCAGCCTCAACCCGGTGCCGAACGTCCGGCTGCTGCGCTTCCTGGCCCGCCTCGGCCTGAACAGCACGGCCCGCCGGTACAACGCCGGGGTCGCGTCGCTCGCCGCGCTGGCCGAGGACACGTTCGCGCTGTTCGAGGAGCTGGAGGCGCTCGGCGTGGACGGCGGCGCCGGGAAGGACGGCTTCCTCTTCGCGTATCCGTCGTACGAGGCCGCGGCGCACGGTGTGGCGGCCTTCCGCCGCCTCGGCGCCCCGGTGGCCCCCGAAGGGGTTCTGGCCGCCTCCGCACTCGCGGAGCTCGAGCCCACCCTCGGCCCCGCCGCCCGCGCCGGGTTCCTCGTCGAACGCCAGTGGTCACTGGACCCCGGCCGGTTCGTGGACTCGCTCGCCGAGCGGCTGCGGCGGGACGGTGCCGAGCTGGTGGAGGGCGCCCGGGTCACCGCGGTACGCGAGGGCGCGGGCCGCGTGGAGGTCCGGACGACCGCGGGCACGTACGGCGCCGACCAGGTGGTGGTCGCCGCCGGAGTCTGGTCCCGCGAGATCTGCCGCTCCCTGGGCGTCGACATCGACCTCGCCCCCGGCAAGGGCTACAGCTTCTCGGTCCCGGCCGACCCCCTGCCGCGTCGCCTGGTCCACCTCGGCAGTGCCAAGGCGGTCCTCACGCCGATGGGTAGGGGGGGGTGCCCTCTGGTCGAGCGGAGTCGAGAGCCCGGGGGAAGGTGAGGGTCGCCGGCACGATGGAGTTCGACCACGACCCCGACCACTTCCGCCAGTCCCGCGTGGACGCGATCGTGGCGGCGGCCCGCCCCTATCTGCCGGAGGCGGACTGGGACCACAGGGAGCAGGAGTGGATGGGCCCGCGCCCCATGACCACGGACGGCCTCCCCCTGATCGGCCCGCTCCCCGGGCACCCCGGGGTGGTCCTGGCGACCGGCCACAACATGCTCGGGCTGATGCTGGCCCCGGCGACGGGACGCCTGGTGACGGGACTCCTGACGGGAAAGCCGGACGACTCCCTGACCCCCGGATTCGCCCCCGGCCGAGCCGTCAGGAGGGGACTCGGTCCGTCTGCCGGGCGCGCGTGAGTCCGGGCGGGACCGCGCCCCCGGCGCCGGAAGGCGCCTGCGACCCGCGTTCTACGACCGCTCCCGCAGCGCCTGCTCGATGGTCCGCATGACCTGGTCCAACGGCGCGTCGACCCGGGCCACGGTCACCAGGACGTCGCCCTCGGTGAAGGCGGACGCCGGCGCCGTACGGGGCGTGGTCTCCCGCCCGGCCCCGATCCCCGTCCCGAAGGTCTTGCGGACGATGGAGAAGGCGTGGTCCAGCTGCGCCTCGACGTCACCTTGTCCCCCCGCCCGCAGCCAGCGCCGCAGAACATGGTTGTGGGCCGTGACCACGGCGGACGCGGCGACCTCCGCGAGCAGCGGATCGTCGTTGGCGTCGTCGTCATGCGCGTGCTCGTCGAAGTGGCCCAGGAGATAGCGGGTGAAGAGCCGCTCGTAGCGGGCCACGGAGGCGATCTCGGCCTCCCGGAGCGTGGGTACCTCGCGGGTCAGTTTGTAGCGCGAGACGGAGATCTCGGGCTGGGCCGCGTACATCGTCATGACTTCCTTGATGCCGCGGCACACCGTGTCGAGCGGGTGCTCGTGCGCCGGAGCCGCGTTGAGGACCGCCTCCGCGCGGATCAGGGTGTCGTCGTGATCGGGGAAGATCGCCTCTTCCTTGGAGCGGAAGTGGCGGAAGAACGTGCGGCGGGCCACCCCGGCCCGGGCCGCGATCTCGTCGACGGTGGTCGCCTCGTACCCCTTGGTCGCGAACAGCTCCATGGCCGCGGCCGCCAGTTCTCGGCGCATCTTGAGCCGTTGGGCGGCGGCGCGACTGCCCGCGGCGCTCTCCGGAGCGTCGGGCGTGGCTGGTGTACGTGAGGACTTGGCGGGCTGGGACATGACCCGAACGTACTGCATGTGCGCAGGGGAACGCGCATGTCCGGGGAACCCCCCGCCCTCGATGGGCGGGGGGCTGCCGGCCGGGCCGAGCAGCCCGCCCCAGTCGGCGGTGTCGGGCAGCCGGTCGCCGGGACGCTCAGCGGCGGGCATATTCGCGGAAGCCGCGGCCCGTCTTGCGGCCGAGGCAGCCCGCGGCCACCAGGTGCTCCAGGAGCGGCGCGGGGGCGAGACCCGGGTCGCGGAACTCGCGGTGCAGCACCTTCTCGATGGCGAGCGAGACGTCCAGACCGACGACGTCGAGAAGTTCGAACGGCCCCATCGGGTAGCCGCCGCCCAGCCTCATCGCGGCGTCGATGTCGTCGAGGGTGGCGTAGTGCTCCTGGACCATCTTGATCGCGTTGTTCAGGTACGGGAAGAGCAGCGCGTTCACGATGAAACCGGCCCGGTCCCCGCAGTCCACCGGGTGCTTGCGGATCTTCCCGCACAGCTCACGGACCGTGGCGTGCACGTCGTCCGCGGTCAGGACGGTCCGGACCACCTCGACCAGTTTCATCGCCGGCGCCGGGTTGAAGAAGTGCATGCCGATCACGTCCTGGGGGCGTGAGGTGGCACGGGCGCAGGCGACGACGGGCAGCGAGGAGGTGGTCGTGGCGAGGATCGCGCCGGGCTTGCAGACCTTGTCGAACACCCCGAACAGCTGCTGCTTGACCTCCAGGTCCTCGGCCACCGCCTCCAGGGCGAGATCGACGTCGGCGAAGGCGTCGTACGAGCCCGCCGGGACGATCAGGTCCAGGGTGCTCGCGGCGGCCTCGGCGGTCATCCGGCCCTTGTCGACCGAGCGGGCCAGGGACTTGCCGATGCGGGCCTTCGCGGCCTGTGCCTTCTCCTCGGTGCGGGCGGCGAGGACGACCTCGTACCCGGCCTTCGCGAAGACCTCGGCGATGCCGGAGGCCATGGTCCCCGAGCCCGCGACGCCCACGGAGCGGACCGTGCGGCCGGGGACCTCGGGGCCGCCGGAGAGGGGGGTCAGCGCGTCCCGCACGACCGTCGCGCTGCCGGGCGCCTCGTAGGAGTAGAAGCCGCGCCCCGACTTGCGGCCGGTCAGGCCCGCCTCGCTGAGCTGCTTGAGGATGGGCGCGGGGGCGTGCAGGCGGTCGCGGGACTCGGCGTACATGGCCTCCAGGACCGTCCGCGCGGTGTCGACGCCGATGAGGTCGAGCAGCGCGAGCGGGCCCATGGGCAGCCCGCAGCCGAGCTTCATCGCGGCGTCGATGTCCTCGCGGGAGGCGTATTTGGCCTCGTACATCGCGGCGGCCTGGTTGAGGTAGCCGAACAGCAGTCCGTCGGCGACGAAGCCGGGGCGGTCGCCGACCGCGACGGGCTCCTTGCCGAGGTCGAGCGCGAGGTTGGTGACCGCGGTCACGGCCGTGGGCGCGGTGAGCACCGAGGAGACGACCTCGACCAGCTTCATCGCGGGGGCCGGGTTGAAGAAGTGCAGGCCGAGGACGCGCTCGGGGCGGGCCGAGTCGGCGGCCAGGCGCGTCACCGAGAGGGCGTTGGTGCCGGTGGCCAGGATGGTGTCCGGACGCACGATGCCGTCCAGCGCCCGGAAGACCTGCTGCTTGATGTCGTACGACTCCGGGGTCACCTCGATGACCAGATCGGCGTCGGCGGCGGCCGCGAGGTCGGTGAAGGTGCGGAAGCGGGGCAGAGCGTCGGCGCGCTCCTGCTCGCTGAGTCGCTCGCGTCGCACGGCGCGGGCGGTGGAGGCTTCGAGGGCGGAGACGGCCTGGGCGGCCGCTGCCTCGCTGATGTCGATGCCGATGACCTCGCGGCCGGCCCGGACGAGGACCTCGGCGATGCCGGTGCCCATCGTGCCGAGGCCGACGACGGCAACGGTCTTGATGGGGGACAGAGGGGTGTCGGACAGGGGAGTTGCCATCGCGGGACTCCAGGAAGAGGGTGACGACTGAGGAGCGCACGCAGGTACGCCCAGGAGGCGCACGGAGTGCGGAGAGTGCGGGTGTTGCCGGGCTGACGAGCGCACACGCCCGGTGCCGTCCAGAGGGGGGTGCCCGCGAGGGCGCACCCAGGGAACGGTGAAGCCGACCGGCCCTGTCCCGGAGCCGTGTCGTACTGAGGTACCTGAGGTACCGAACCGACTGCTCTCACGGTGGCTGCGTCACCAGGCCACCGCAAGCAAGACGCGAGTGGGTAACTCGCTCGTCTGAGCTTAACCCGCCGGTAACGAGCGCGCCAGCCCCCGAGTTTGTGATGTAGGTCCCGGAGCGACGGGGACCGCGCCTAGGCTCGGCTTCATGGACGAAGAGTTGCGATCACTCACGGAGCGTCTACGAAACGAGGCGGGGGATTCGCCGGCGTACGAGCGACTCGTGGCGACCGAGGATCCGAATGTGCTGGCCGACGCGCTGACCGCGCCCGGACAGCCCTTGTGGGCCCGGGAGTTGGTCGCCTTCCGGCTCGGACTCGCCGGGGACCGGCGGGCCTTCGAGGCGCTCGTCCTGCTGCTGAACCACCGCGACCCACAGCGCTGCGCGTCCGCGGCGCACGCGCTCGCGCACCTCGGCGATCCGCGCACGGCCCGCGCGGCGGCCGCGCTCGCCACCAACGAACTGCGCGTCGCCTACGCGCTGCATCCCGTACGGCTCCTGGTCGAGCTGCGCGCCCCCGAGGCCGTACCGGCGCTGATCACCACCCTGGGGCGCAGGCTGCGCCCCCACGACCCCTACCGCGGAGTCGCCCTGGCCTGTGTGGAGGGGCTCGGGGCGCTGGGGGACGTACGCGCGAGACCCGTCCTGAACGAGGCGCTCGCCCATCCGGTACTCGCCGAGGCGGCCGTGCACGCGCTGGCCCGACTGCCCGGGTGACACGGCGGGCGGCCGACGGGCCGCCTCCCGCAGCGCCTCGTCGACCGTGCTCACCGTGTCGTCGCGCTCCGGACCCGGCCCTTCGAGCGTAGTCCGTGACGTCCGCACGGGAACGGGTCGTAACCGCAAAGATGTTCCCGCGCTACGGGCGCGCCCCGGTGCCGGCGCCCGGGCGCGTGAGGGTGCGGGCGTACCGGACCTCGGGCACCGCGACACCGTCCACATCGAAGGGCTCCTCGCCACCGTCGGGTCCGAATCCGGCCTGGGCGTAGAACCGACGTGCCCTGGTGTTTCCCTCTAGCACCCACAGCAGCATGCGCTCGTGCCCCGCGGCGGTGCAGCGGGCGATCGATTCCGTGAGAAGCGCGCGGCCCACCCCGGCCCCGACCCGCTCGGGATCGACGTAGATCGCGTACAACTCGGCCGCCCCGACGCCGTCGCCGCGGGCTTCGTCGTCCCGGTACGGGCCGTGGCAGGCCCAGCCGACCACCTCGCCGTCCCGCTCGGCGACCAGGTTCACGATCGCGCCGCCGCCCCGCCCGAAACGCTCGCGCCGCCGGGCCGCGTCCTCGGCCACGCTGAGCGCGTCGAGGTACGCCTCGGGCATCAGCCCCCGGTACGCGGTCTGCCAGCCGCGGATGCGGATCTCGGCCACCCGCTCGCAGTCCGAGAGGACCATCTCCCGGATCAGGACCGGGAGTGCGCTCACTCGTCCACCACCGCGTACGCCTCGATCTCCATCAGGAACTCGGGGCGGACCAGCGCGGCGACCTGGACCGCCGACGCGGCCGGGAGGCGGTCCGCGGGTATGTGGGCGTCGCGGGCCGCGCGGACGGCCGGCATGTGGGCCATGTCCGTGACGAAGAAGGTGAGTTTGACGACGTCGTCGAAGGTCGCCCCGGCGGCGGCCAGGCAGCGGCGCAGGTTCTCGAACACCTGGCGGGCCTGCGCCGCCGCGTCGCCCGCGCCGACGAGCTTGCCGTCCTCGTCCAGGGCGAGCTGCCCCGAGACCGCGACGAAGCGGCCCGTGCCGAGGACGACATGCGAGTACGCGGCGGCGGGGGCGACCCCGTCGGGGGCGGGAATGCGGGTCAGCTCACTCATGCGTCCATGGTGGACCATGGGTCTGACAACGCCCCCGACGGGCCGTCAGGACGTGCTCAGCCGCGGTGGCCGAGCAGCCCGTGCAGCGTCGCGCCTGCCGAGGACGCACCGCCCGAGGCGGTGGACAACGCAGCCTTCGTGCTCTTCGGCTCCGGGTCCGGCAGCTTCTTGCACACCGCGTCGGCCACGCCGCTGCCGTGCGGCACCTTGCCGTTGGTGAGGTACGCCGCCAGGTACTTGTCCAGGCAGGCGTTCCCGCTCAGCGTGATGCCGTGGTTCCCGCCACCCTGTTCGACCACCAGGCTGGAGCCGCGCAGTGCGTGATGGACCGTCACGCCGCCCTCGTAGGGGGTGGCCGCGTCGTTCGTGGCCTGGAAGAGCAGCGTCGGCGGCAGCGCCTTGTTGGCGATGTTCACCGGCCGCAGCGTCTTCGTCGGCCAGAACGCGCACGGCGCGTTGTACCAGGCGTTGTTCCAGGCCATGAACGGCGCCTTGCCGTACACCGCCCAGTTGTCCTTGCGCCACTGGTTCCAGTCGCGCGGCCAGGAGGCGTCACGGCACTGCACGGCGGTGTAGATGCTGTAGCCGTTGTCGCCGGAGGCGTCGATGGCGCCGAGGTTCTCGTAGGCCGCGACGAGGGGGGCCGTCTTCTTGTCGTTCACGTAGGCCGCGAACGCCCCGGCGAGGGTGGGCCAGTAGCCGTTGTAGTAGCCGCCCGGGATGAAGGTGTCCTCCAGTTCGGAGGCGCCCACCTTATTGCCCGCGGGGTTCTTGGCGAGCGCCCCCCGCATGGCGTACCACTTGGCCTCGACCCCGGCCGGGTCCGTGCCGAGCTTGTAGGTCGCGTCGTGCTTGGCGACCCAGGCCATGAACGCCTGGTGGCGGTCGTTGAAGGCGTAGTCCTGGGCGATGTTGTCCTCGTACCAGACACCGGTGGGGTCGACGATGGAGTCGAGCACCAGTCGGCGTACGCGCTGCGGGTAGAGCTTCGCGTACACGGCACCGAGGTAGGTGCCGTACGAGTAACCGAAGTAGTTGATCTTCTTGGCGCCGAGCGCGGCGCGGATCGAGTCCATGTCCCGGACCGCGCTCACCGTGTCGATGTACGGCAGCAGGTCGGCGTACTTCTTGCCGCACGCCTTGGCGAAGGCCTTGGCGCGGTCGAGGTTGGCCTTCTCGATCGCGGGGGTGCTGGGCACGGAGTCCGGGCGCACCGGGTTGAACGACCCGGGCCTGCAGTCCAGGGCGGGCTTGCTGGCGCCGACGCCGCGCGGGTCGAAGCCGATGACGTCGTACTGCGCCGCCACTGCCTTCGGCAGCGAGGAGGCGACGAATCCGGCCAGCGAGAGCCCGCTGCCGCCGGGACCGCCCGGGTTCACCAACAGCGGCCCCTGGTACGTCTTCGCGGTGTGCGGGACGCGTGAGAGGGCGAGGGTGATCTGCCGGCCGTGGGGCTTGGAGTGGTCCAGCGGCACCTTCAGGGACGCGCATTGGAGCGTCGGATAGCGGCTGGTCCCGCACTTCTTCCAGGTGGGTTTCGCGGTGATGAGGGTGGTGCGCGGTGCGGTCGCGGAACCGGCGCTCGCGTCGGCGGGGATCGACGTGATCATCCCGGCCAGCACGGCCGCCGCCCCGCACAGAGCAGCTGCGCGTTTCTTCACAGAGCCTCCCAAGGACGGAGGATTTTGAGCCGTGCACGCCACGGCCTTCGCCGCATCGTCCCGGAAAGGGGCCCCGGAAGAACTCGTTCTGGAAAGTCTTGACCCAATTGAGCCGTGTGATCCGCTCGGATGCCGTCAGGGACGGTCCGGGCAACGGCCGTTCGCCGTGGTCAGAGCAGGGTTAGCTGGGTCGGCTCCGGCGCCACGGGCTCGGCGGGCTCCGCGGGCGCGGCGATCCTGCGGGGCATCCCCGCGCGCGTGGGACCGATGCCGTACTCCTGGGCCAGCTCGTGGACCTGACGGGTGATCCGGCGCTGGTACCACTTCGGGGCGTACGCGCCCTCCGCGTACAGCCGCTCGTAGCGCCGTACGAGATACGGGTGGTAGTGCTCCAGCCAGGCCATGAACCACTCCCGGGCGCCGGGCCGCAGATGCAGTACGAGCGGGGTCACCGAGGTGGCCCCGGAGGCCGCTATCGCCCGTACGGTGGCGCGCAGTTGGGCCGGGCTGTCGCCCAGGAAGGGGATCACGGGGGCCATCAGGACCCCGCAGCCGATGCCGTGGTCCGTGAGGGTGCGCACGACGTCCAGACGGCGCTCCGGGGCCGGGGTGCCCGGCTCGACGGTGCGCCACAGCTGGGAGTCGGTGAAGCCCACGGAGACCGAGATCCCGACGTCGGTGACCTCGGAGGCCTGCTTCAGCAGGTCGAGGTCGCGCAGGATCAGCGTGCCCTTCGTCAGGATCGAGAAGGGGTTCGCGTGGTCGCGCAGGGCCGCGATGATGCCGGGCATCAGCCGGTAGCGGCCCTCGGCCCGTTGGTAGCAGTCGACGTTCGTGCCCATCGCGATGTGCTCGCCCTGCCAGCGGCGCGAGCCGAGCTGGCGGCGCAGCAGTTCCGGCGCGTTGACCTTCACCACGATCTGGGAGTCGAAGTCGAGTCCCGTGTCGAGGTCCAGATAGCTGTGGGTCTTGCGCGCGAAGCAGTACACACACGCGTGTGTGCAGCCCCGATAGGGGTTGACCGTCCATTCGAAGGGCATGCGCGAGGCCCCCGGTACCCGGTTCACGATCGAGCGGGCCCGGATCTCGTGGAAGGTGATGCCACGGAACTCCGGGGTGTCGAACGTACGGGTGGTCACCGCGTCCGCGCCGAACAGCGCGGCGTCCCGGGCGCGGTCCCCGGCGGGGTCCGCTGTGAGGTTGTCCCAGCGCATGACGCCTCCTCGATAGCACTGGCCACAGAATAGAACACATGTTCCCTTGATCGTGCGACCGCAATTTCGGGGCCCCGATTTGGGGGGTCGGGCCGCCGGGTGGTTGGCTTGCCGCACACCCCGAGTCACCAAGTGCTGGAGGAAGTGCAATGGCGCAGGTCGAGGCCACGACGGAGCGGGTCATCGCGGCGGACGCGGAGGCGGTGTTCGACGCCCTGGCGGACTACAGCGGCACGCGCGCGAAGCTGCTGCCCGAGCACTTCAGCGAGTACGAGGTGCGCGAGGGCGGGGACGGCGAGGGCACCGTCGTCCACTGGAAGCTCCAGGCCACCAGCAAGCGGGTGCGCGACTGCCTGCTCGAGGTCACCGAGCCCACCGACGGCGAGCTCGTCGAGAAGGACCGCAACTCCTCCATGGTCACCACCTGGCGGGTCACCCCGGCCGGCGAGGGCAAGTCCCGCGTCGTCGTCACCACCGTCTGGGACGGCGCGGGCGGCATCGGCGGCTTCTTCGAGAAGACCTTCGCGCCCAAGGGCCTCGGCAGGATCTACGACCTGGTGCTCGACAGGCTCACCACCGAGACGCAGAAGTAGCCAGGACCTACGCCTCTTTGGCGGGCGCACGGCCCAAGAGGCAACTCTCCGGGGCGCGTTGTCACTCTCACCGGTTCGAGTGGATGTCCTCGCGCCGCGGCGGTACGCCGTAACTCGTCGTGCTTGCTCACAGTTGTCGCGATAAGCGGGAATTGTGCGGTGGGCGCGACGAGGGGAGCGGTACGTGGGCGGGATCACTCTGGTGCAGGACGAACCGGCTGCCGCGCCTCCGCGGCACTCCCCTCCACCGGCCCCCGGGACCGCCCGCCTGAGCCCGCGCCAGGTGCGGCTGGTCTTCTTCGGGCTCATGCTCGCGCTGCTGCTCGCCGCGCTCGACCAGATGATCGTGGCCACCGCGCTCCCGAAGATCGTCGGTGAGCTGCACGGCCTGGGCAGGATGTCCTGGGCGATCACCGCCTATCTGCTGACCTCCACCGTCGGACTCCCCGTCTACGGCAAGCTCGGCGACCTCTTCGGCCGCAAGGGCGTCTTCCAGTTCGCGATCGTCGTCTTCGTGGCCGGTTCGGCGTGCTCGGGACGCGCCCAGAGCATGGACCAGCTGATCGCCTTCCGAGCGATCCAGGGCGTCGGCGCGGGCGGCCTCATGATCGGCGTGCAGGCGATCATCGCGGACATCGTGCCGCCTCGCGAGCGCGGCCGC
This sequence comes from Streptomyces sp. GbtcB7, assembly GCF_019091445.1. NCBI lineage: Bacteria > Bacillati > Actinomycetota > Actinomycetes > Kitasatosporales > Streptomycetaceae > Streptomyces > Streptomyces sp. GbtcB7. The sequence goes on along the minus strand of NZ_JAGXJM010000011.1, from coordinate 148,569 downwards.
TTCATGGGCCTGATCGGCGCCGCCTTCGGCGTCGCCTCGGTCGCGGGGCCCCTCCTCGGCGGCTATTTCACCGACCACCTCTCCTGGCGCTGGTGCTTCTACATCAACGTGCCCTTCGGCCTGCTCACCCTGGCCGTCGTCACCGTCGTGCTGAAACTGCCCAGGCCCCCCGCGCGCGGACGCGTCGACGTACTCGGTGTGCTGCTGCTGGCCGCCGCGTCGACCTGCCTGGTCCTGCTGACCAGCTGGGGCGGAACCGAGTACGCCTGGGGCTCACGGGTCATCATGGGGCTCGGCGCGGGCGCGCTCGTCGCGACCGTCCTCTTCTTCGTCGCCGAGCGCTTCGCCACCGAACCCCTCATCCCGCCGAGGCTGTTCAAGGACGGCGTCTTCAACATCACCGCCCTGGTGGGGCTCGTCATCGGCGTCGCCCTCTTCGGAGCGGCCAGTTATCTGCCGACCTTCCTGCAGATGGTCGACGGGGCCAGCGCCACCGAGTCCGGACTCCTGATGCTCCCCATGATGGGCGGCATCGTCGGCGCCTCGGTCGTCTGCGGGCAGCTCATCAGCCGCACCGGCCGCTACAAGATCTATCCGGTCCTCGGCAGCGCCCTGTCGGCCCTCGGCATGTGGCTGCTGTCCCGCCTCGAAGTCGACACGCCCCGCCTGCAGTACAGCGTCTGGATGGCCATCCTCGGCGCCGGCATCGGCATGGTGATGCCGGTCCTGGTCCTCGCCGTGCAGAACTCCGTGCGCCCCGCCGACCTCGGCACCGCGACCAGCGCCAACAACTACTTCCGGCAGATCGGCGGCAGCGTCGGCGCCGCCATCTTCGGCACGCTGTTCGCCCATCGGCTCTCGGACGCGCTCGCCGACCGCCTGCCCCCACGCACCGGCCTGCCCGACCCCGAGTCCATCACCCCGCAGCTCGTCCACTCCCTGCCCGGGGCCCTGCGCGACGACTACGTCCGCGCCTACGCGGACGCCATGCCGCGGATCTTCCTCTATCTCGTCCCGGTGCTCGTCCTGGGCCTGCTCATCGCCTGCTTCCTCAAGGAGAAACCGCTGGTGTCCCACAACGCCCCCATCGCCGACCCGGAAGCCGCACGGGTGAACGCCCCGATCCCGCAGGCCCGTTCGTCCTACGCCGCCGGGATCCCCGTCTGCGGCACCGTGCAGCACCCCGACGGGACCGTCGTGCCGCGCGCCGCGCTCACCCTCATCGACATCGCCGGACAGCAGATCGGGCGGGGCGCCAGCGGCGAGGACGGCCGGTACGCGCTGTCCACGCCCGGGTCTGGGTCGTACGTCCTGATCGCCGCGGCCGGCGGCCACCAGCCGCAGGCCGTCTCGGTGACCATCGGCGAGCGCCCCGTGGAACTGGACGTCGTCCTCGGCGGCGCGGGACGCCTCGCCGGGAGCGTGCTGACCGCGGACGGCAGTCCCGTGCGCGACGCCACCGTCACGCTCACCAACGTCCACGGGGAGGTCGTGGCCACCACCCGCAGCGGACGCGAAGGCGGCTATGTCATCACGGAGCTGGTGGCGGGCGAGTACACCCTCGCCGCCAGCGCGCCCGCGTTCCGCCCGGCCGCCCTCCCCGTCAGCGTGCAGGCCTCGCGCGAGACCCGCCAGGACGTCGAACTCGCGGGCGGCGCCGTGCTGCGCGGCACCGTGCGGGCGGGCGGCGGCCGGCCCGTCGAGGACGCGCGGGTGACGCTCCTGGACGCCGCGGGGAACGTGGTGGACACGCTCACCACCGGTGCGGACGGGGCGTTCCGGTTCGTCGACCTGTCCTCCGGCGAGTACACCGTCATCGCGGCGGGCTACCCGCCGGTGGCCACCGTGCTGCAAGTGGCCGGTGGGGGGCGCACGGAGCGGGATCTGCAGCTCGGCCACGAGGACTGAACGGCCGCCGCGGGCCCCTTCGTGGAGGCGGGCGGTGCGCCGGAGCCGCCCCCCTGGAAAGGTCAATTCCCGTATTGCCACACATCGCGACGGGCCGCAGCCGTACGGTAGTGAAGGCGGCACAGATCTTGCGGAGCCGTGGGGAGGAAGGGCCTCGGCCATGGACAGCGGCACAGCAAGTGGCACGGAAAGTGGCACCGCGAGTGGCACCGAAGCGGGCGCACCTCACAGCCGCGGAGCTGGGGACGGCGCGGTGGAGCACACCGAGGCCGGCCGCATCCCGCTGGCCGTGGTGGTCGTCGACCGCGACGGACTGGTGTCGCACTGGAGCACCGGCGCCCGGCGCCAGTTCGGCGTGTCCAAGGAGGACGCGGTGGGCCGCCCCGCCGTCGACCTGCTCCCCGTCTCCGGCGCGCTCCCCGAAGAGGACGAGATCGCGCCCTACGGGGCGTACGCGGCGTACGACGGACTCGGCCCCGGCCTGGAGTCCTCCCTCGGCGGACGGTTCTCCTACCCGGCCGCCGGACGCGCCCGGCTCACCGTGCCCGAGCGGGACCGCGTGGACGTCCTGTGGTGGGCGTACCCGCTGGTCGGCCCCGGACCGGAGCGGCTGCTCGTGCTCGCCGCCGACGCGGACGCGCTGCGCCACGAGGACGAAGAGGTGGCCATCGAGCGCATCGCGCCCGGCTTCGCGCTGCACACCGACTTTCCCGGCGCCGAGGAACTGGCCCGCAGACTGCCCGAGATCCTGCCCAGCATGAGCGTGGTCGAGGGCGCCCGCATCGTCTCCCAGGTACTCGAACTAGGCTACCCCGTCCTGGAGTTCAGCCAGAACGACCGGGTGCCGGTGACTCCCGACTGGGGTGTGCCCCGGCGCGCCGAACGCAAGGCGCGCCGTGAGTGGGCGGCGCGCGCGGCGGCCACCGGCGAGCTTCTGCCGCAGGAGTTCCAGGACGAGGAGGGCGAGGACCTCGAGTACGTCGCCGTCCGCGAACGCCTGGAGTTCCTCAACGAGGTCAGCGGACGCATAGGTACCTCGCTCGACCTCGCGCAGACGATCCTCGAGGTCAGCCGGGCCGTGGTGCCGCGCTTCACGGACGTGGCGGGCACCTATCTGCGCGAACAGGTCGTCGCCGGTGAGGGCTTCCCCGACGGTGTGCCCGACACGACCACCATGTGGCACCGCGTCGCCGTCGAACACACCGACGAGCCCGGCCGCTGGGACGACGTCGTGCCGGTCGGCGAGGCCATGCCGTTCCCCGCGCACACACCGTTCTTCCAGTGCATGACCACCGGTGAACCCGTCCTCGTGCCGCGCATCAGCGAGCAGATGGGGCACATGATCGCCGCGCAGTTCGAGAAGCGCGACATCAGGCCGCTGATCACCAACCGCTCCATGCTGGTCGTGCCCCTGAAGGCCCGCAACGTGGTCCTCGGGTTCATGATCCTGCTGCGCCACCCGGAGCGCGTCGAGTTCAACGACATGGACCGGGTCACCGGCGCCGAACTCGCGGCCCGCGCGGGCCTCGTCCTCGACAACGCGCGCATGTACACCTACCAGGAGAGCGTCGCCGAGACCCTCCAGGACAGCATGCTGCCGCACATCGCGCCCCGCATGGCCGGCTGCGACATCGCCACCCGCTATCTGCCCGGCACCCTGCTGGGACGCGTCGGCGGCGACTGGTTCGACTCGGTGAAGCTGCCCGGCTCCCGCACCGCCCTCGTCGTCGGCGACGTGATGGGCCACGGCCTCAACTCGGCCGCGATGATGGGCCAGTTGCGTACGGCGGTGCAGACCATGGCGGCGCTCGACCTGCCGCCCGCCCAACTCCTGCGCAACCTCGACGATCTGGCCCAGCGGCTCGGCGAGCACTATCTCGCGACCTGTCTGTACGCGGTCTACGATCCCATCGCCGGCGAGCTGGAGATCGCCAACGCGGGCCACATCCCGCCCGTCCTGGTCCGTGCCGAGGACGGCCACAGCGAACTGCTCGACCTGCCGACCGGCGCGCCCATCGGGGTCGGCGGCGTGCCCTTCGAGGCGGTACGCGTGCCGGTGGCGCCCGGCGACCGGCTCGTGATGTGCACCGACGGCCTGGTCGAGGTGCGCGGCGAGGACATCGGCGTCGGCCTCGCCACGCTCTGTGAGTCCGCCGCCCACCCGGCCGCGTCCATGGACGACGCCTGCGACACGATCATCCGCTCCCTCAACACCCGTGGCGGCCGCAAGGACGACGTGGCCCTGTTGATGGCTCGGCTCAACGGCATCGAACCCGAGGACGTCGCCGAGTGGCGGCTCTCGCTCGACCCGGTCGAGGCCGGCCGGGCCCGCACCGTGGTCCGTGAACAGCTCCACGACTGGGGTCTGGCCCGGCTGGCCGACCCGGCCGAGTCGATGGTCAGCGAACTGGTGACCAACGCCGTACGGCACGCGCACAGCCGCCGGATCGAACTGCGGCTCGTGCGCGGCGACACGCTGCTGTGCGAGGTGGCCGACGACGACCACACCCTGCCGACGCTGCTCAGCGCGAGCCCCGGCGACGAGTTCGGCCGCGGTCTGCGTATCGTCAGCACGCTGGCCCGCGAGTGGGGCACGAGCCGCACCAGCGCCGGCAAGACCGTATGGTTCGAACTGACCCTGCCGAGGCGCTGATCCGGGGCGCTGACCCGGGGGGCGCGTACCGGCGTACCGGATCGAAATGAACCGTGCAGGAATGCGCCGCACGCTTGTCGACGCCCGCCCGGCGCGATAGACCGATCCCGCCCGCCATCCTCGGCGGGCCGTGGTGGCGACCTGGGGAGCGGGCATGAGCGTGACACATCGGTACAGGGAGGCCTGGGAGGGCTTCTGGGGCGAGGCCCCCGACGAGCAGGGAGCCGTCTTCTGGGACGCGGACCCCGCACTGACCGCGGGCGTCCACCTCGCCCTCTTCGAGCCGTACCTGTCGGCTCACGATCTGCCGGTCGTGGACCTGGGCTGCGGCAACGGCACCCAGACCCGCTTCCTCGCCGACCGCTTCCGGCATGTGGTCGGCGCCGACCTCTCGGCCGCCGCTCTCGAGCACGCCCGCCTCGCCGATCCGGCGGGCCAGGCGACGTACCGGCTGCTCGACGCGGCCGAGAAGACCGAGGCGCAGACCCTGCACGCGGAGCTGGGCGACGCCAACGTCTATATGCGGGGCGTGCTTCACCAGTGCGAGCCGGACGACCGCCAGCCGCTGGTGGACGCCCTCGCCACCCTGGTGGGGGAGCGCGGCCGGGTCTTTCTCGTCGAACTCTCCGAAGCCGCCCGGCCGGTCCTGATGGGCCTGGCCCGGGGCTCCGACGGACCGCCGCCCAAGCTGGCCCCCATCTTCCGGCACGGCATCGCGCCCGGTGAGGTGTCCGACGACGCGGTCCCCGACTACCTCCGCGCGGCGGGCCTCACCGTCCTCGCGAGCGGTGAACTCCCCCTCGTGACGACCGAGTTCACGCCCGAGGGCGCGCGGATCGAGCTGCCGTCGAAGTGGCTGGTGGCAGGTCGCACGGCCGGCTGAGCCGCACGCACGGGTACGGCGTCACCTGCCGGTCGGTGACGCCGTACCCCTTCATGGTGGCCGTTGGGTCAGTGGCCGGGCCAGCCGTCCAGGTGACGGTGGACCGCGACGGCGGGCGCGTCCGGAGCCTTCGGTGCGCCTGCCACCGCGTCGTGCAGTACGGCGGTGACCTCCGCGGCCAGCGAGTCGGCCTGCGTCTTGAGGTCGGCCGCCGGGATCTTGGACCGGGTCAGGTCGTCCAGCCTGCGATGGATGTCGGCGAGCTTGCGCTGCGCGGTGGCGTCCAGGGTGAACGGACGGGCGGTGGACACCACGAACTGGTAGGCGCCGGCGAGGGTTTGGCAGCCGTCGCAGTGCTCGTTGGTCGCGTCGCTGAGGTTCACCGCGTTCAGGTGGGTGTTCTGGCCCGCCAGCGTGACGATCTGGAAGGACAGTGCGACCGACCGGCAGTGCGCGTCGACCGAGCAGCCGACGGAGACCGCGCCTGCCTGGTTGCGTACACCCACCGCCTTCGCCGTGCCGAGCTGCCGCACGGTGAAGGAGTCCTTGACCTGGGTCGGATGCGCCCGGTCGGCGTGACTGAAGGTGTGGTCCTCCGCGACGGCGTGGCGGGCGACCGAGCCCGCCGCCGCGGTGGCGGCCTGGGCCGGGACCGCCGCGGCGATACCGGCCGCGCCTGCCGCGAACAGGCCTATGCGCATGGCTCGTTGGGAGAGACCCCGGCCGGCTGGGCGAGGCTTGCGGTGCGTGTTGGGATGGGTACTCACATGGGTCTCCTGCGGTCGTGGTTCGGCGGGACGACGGCCACCGGGCTGGTGATCGCCGAGGGCGGTCACGGGGTGGCCGGGCTCGGTGCGCCGGTCGCGCTGACGGATTCGGTCGGCGTCGGAGGATCCGTCGAGGGCGCCGGTGCGGACGACGAGACGGACGGCGACGGGCCGGGCGGCTCGGACGGACCCGCGGGCGGACCGGCCGAGACGGAACCCGTCGCGCCCGGACCGCCGGCCGGTGTGGTCGGCTTCGTGGACGGGGAGGCGCCGGGTGACGTGGAGGCGGAGGCGCCCGCGCTGGGCGAGGCCGACGTGCTCGGCGCGGTGGTGGCCGTGGAGCCGGAGGACGCGGCGCCGGACGGCAGGGCCGCCGAGGTGTCGGACGGTGACGTGTGCGGCCGGGGCGCGGTCGCGGGCCGGGCGGGCGGCTCGGCCGTGGACACGCCGGGCTGGAGGATCGGCGCGATCGGCGGACGCTTCGGCAGCGGCTCGGGTGTCACACCGGACACCCACGCGTAGCTCAGCGAGCCGAGGCCCAGCAGTGCCAGCGCGCACAGTGCCACCCGCAGCCGGGGCTTGTCCGCCGTCGACCGCTTCGCGGCGCGGAAGACCCGGCCGCCCATCTTGAGCGACAGATAGACCACGCCGGCCATCGGGCACAGCAGCATGAAGCAGCCGATCACGCCCATCAGGGCCGCGGCGATCTGACCGCCCGCGAAGGCGTCCCCGGTTCCCACGACCTGGTCGGTGAGCGAGCGGACCATCGTCGCGACGATCCGCGGCAGGTTCCACAGCGCGTACCCGAGCTCGCCGATCAGCAGCGGCACCATGGTGAGGACCCAGGTGGTGATGATGGTCCGGGACGACTTCTTGAGCCCGACGACCTCGGCGCGCGCCGCCGTGCCGCGCCGACCCGGCACCGTGCTGAGCAGAATCGGTTTGATCTTGCCGTAGAGGTCCGGGACGCCGGCGAGGTCGCCCAGGATGTAGTAGCCGTCCAGCCGGACGGCCGGCATCAGCTGCTCCAGGATCTCGAAGTGCCCGAGATAGACCGTGGCCAGGAAGAACTGCTGTCCGGTGGCGAAGTACGCGCCCGCCATCCCGAGCATGAAGACGACGTTGAAGTACACCCCGCCCAGGTCGGTACGGAGCCGTCCGGCCCGGCCGATCCGGTAGATGTCCGTCACGTCGGTGTACATGGACGGCCAGATGAGGAAGAGCCCGCAGCCGATGCAGCCCGGCCGTGCGCCCCCGTATCTGCACGCCGAGGCGTGGCCGAACTCGTGGAAGACCAGCGAGGCCACGGTGAGCGCGAACACGACGAGCATCAGGACCGGCTGGTCGAGGACCTGGAGCACGGGTTCCACCGCGCCGAAGAAGCCGAACAGCCACACGTCCATGGCCACGGCCGCCGCCAGCATCAGCACGACCACCGTGGGGCGGTGCAGCCAGGCCAGCGAGCGGGCGATCCGGCCCGCCCTGCGCTCGTTGAAGATGATCCGGTGCCCCTTGAGGGCGAGGAGCAGGTCGGAGCGCGGCGCCGAGACCTCGTCCTCCTCCTTGCCCTCCGGCACGGTGACGCCGAGCGGGTCGAGTTTCTCCTCGACCAGGAAACGCACGTTGTCGGCGCTGAGCTCGCGGCCGTAGCGGGCGCTGACCCGGTGCGAGATGGTCTCGATGTCGTTCACGCCGTCGATCGCGGAGGCGACCAGGTACAGCAGCCGTGACAGCTGCACGACCTGGCCGTCTCCGCGGCGCGCGATGTACTTGGGCTCGGTGAAGCCCGAACCCTGGTACTCCCCGTGCAGTTTGAGCCCGGAGCTCAGTCGAGGCACCGGCAGCACCTCGACGCCGGCGCCGACAACCGGCAGGCTTCCCGTGGCGAACTGCTCGTAGGTGACCGGGATTCCCCCCGGTCCCGGCACCGGCGACCCGGTGTCGTACAGCAACGCGGGCCCGTCCCCCAGTGCCGTCATTTCTGGTCCTTCCCCCCCAAGGGCGGACCGCGCCCGCCCCCGGGCGCGGTCCGCCGAACAGCCGTTGTGCGTGGCGGGTGTTACTGCGTGACGTTGATCGCCTGGTTGGCGCTGGACTCCGCCACCGACCAGCTGGAGTGGTCGTTCAGGGCGGCCGACTCGTTGTGGGCGCTGATGTTGGCGACGTGCTTGGTCACGTTGGTGGTGCGGCCGAAGCTGAACTTCAGGCGGCCCAGGGCCTCGCGGCCGGGGAGGAGCTCGGCGGACTCGGACTGCAGCTCGTTCATGTCCATGCTCATGGGATGTCCTTTCGGGACGTGGTTCGTTGATCCGGGTGTGGTGATGGCACAGAGGCGGATGCGGGCGAGCATCCGGTGATGTGGAGGCGGGCGAGCCTCCGGTGCCGATTACTGGTGGACGTTGATGGCCTGCGAGGCGCCCGAGGACGCGTCCGACCAGCTGGAGTGGTCGTTCAGGGCGGCCGACTGGTTGGAGGCGTCGATGTTCGCGACGTGCTTGGTCACGTTGACGGTCTTGCCGAAGCTGAACTTCAGCCGACCGAGGGCCTCGCGACCCGGCAGCAGCTCAGCGGTCTCGGTGTCGAGTTCACGGTTGTCCATCATGATCAATTCCCCCTCAGGGATGGGCATTTCCGATCGGACACAGGCTGGTTCCCCCCAAACTCTGTCCAATCTGGTCGGACGTGCTGTCCAACGAGATTGGACAGTAGTAGCCCTGGAGCTCGCCGCGCAAGCGGTTCGGGGAAAGACTTCTGGGGCCGGAGCGAAGCCCCACGTAGAATCGATCCCGCTTGGAAGAGTTCCGCCCGGCGGCGAGCAGGAAGTGACCATCGGTGGCCAACGCACTGCAGCAGATCATCAGAGATCGCCTCGACCGCGAAGGCTGGTCCTACGGCGAGGTGGCACGTCGGGGCGGCATTCCGCGCTCCACCGTCCACCACTTGGCCACGGCCGAGCGGGTGGTGCGCATGCCCCAGCCCAGCACGCTGGAGGGGCTGTCCAAGGGGCTTGGACTGTCGTTGGACACCGTGCGGCGGGCCGCCGCGGAGGCGTGCGGCATTCATGTCTACGCGGCCGACGCCCCGCCCGTCGAAGGCGCGCCCGGCGCGCCGGCCGACCCCGAGGTCGACCTGCTCATCGCCAGCGTCCAGCAACTCTCGGCCGACGACCGCCGCCATGTCGCCGCGCTGGTCGAGTCCTTGCTGGGCCGCGACGCGCGACGCGGCTAGGTCCTGTCGGGGCGCGCCGCGCGGGGCGGGTGGTGCGTTGGCAGGCGTCCGCGGGTACGGGGGCCCTCGGTGCCGGAGGGCTGCCCGGTCGGCGGACAGTGGCCGACCCTGCCCGGGTGGCAGTCGTCTCCGGAGGGGTGTGCGTCCGCGTCTACGAGGGTGGCTTGCATTCGGGTGATGGGGGGCGGAGTGGCGTCGTAGGGGCGGGTGGACTTGGGTGGCGGTGGTGCTGCGGGGGTCTGCGTCGGATGTCGGAGCCCCTCGTCAAGGGGACGTTGACCTCGGTTCGGTCCGTACGGTTGCTCCGTCGGAGGCACCCCGGAGGCTTTGGCCCGGTCAAGGGCCGTACGGCGAAGACGCCCGTCCGAGTGCTCCGGTTCCGCTTCCCGGGGTTCCCGGTAAAAGAATCCAGAACGGCCGAAACCCCCAAGATCCGCAGCTAGTCTCTCATTCTGCTCGGGGCACGTGAGCCGCACGACCCCTGTGTCACCCAGGGGGACATGTGCTGTTCGTGCACGGAGGACCCACCACCGCAGTGGTGCGGGGCAGTACGGGAGAGTCCGTCGTCCTCCTCTCCGGTGAGCTGCCCGACATACTGACCGAGGGCGCACTCACCGAACTCCTCGACCTCGCCGCGGCCGTCCTCGACGAGGAGGAGCTGAAACTCTTCCGGCGCTGCCTGGACGCCCTCGTCCGGGGCGAGGGCGGCACCCCGCGCCGCATCGAACTCGACGGCGTCGTGCTGACCGTTTACGAGGACTGATCCGGGCGATGCTAGCCCTCTGAACCGTTGCCGGAGTGCCGGGAGGGGAAGCCGTGGGGGAGAGCAGAGGCCCGTTGGGAGAGCCGGGGCACCTGAACACGGGCGTGGCGCACAACGCCCGGGTCTGGAACTACTGGATCGGCGGCCGGGACAACCACCCAGTCGACCAGGCGGTCGGCGAGCAGGTCGCCACGATGTTCCCGGTGATCCGCGCCGTGGCCCGGGCCGACCGCGACTTCCTGGGCCGCGCGGTCCGCTTCCTGGCCGGGGAGCGCGGGATACGGCAGTTCCTGGACGTCGGCACCGGACTGCCGACCCTGGACAACACCCACGACATCGCCCAGCGGATCGCCCCCGAGTCGCGGATCGTGTACGTCGACAACGACCCCGTGGTGCTCGCCCACGCCCGCGCGCTGGTGACCGGCACGCCCGAGGGCGCCACCGACTACCTCGACGCCGACGTCCACGACCCCGACGCCGTCATGCGGGGCGCCGCGGGAACCCTCGACCTGGGCCGGCCCGTCGCCGTCATGATGCTGGGCATCCTCAACTTCGTCCTGGACACCGACGAGGCACGCGACATCGTGCGCCGGATCATGGCCGCGCTGCCCTCCGGCAGCTGTCTCGCCCTGACCCACCCCACCACCGACGCCGACCTCGGTGGCGAGGGCAACGTCGCGGCCATGAGGTTCTGGAACGAGAACGCGACCCCGCCGATCACCGCCCGTGGCCGCGCGGAGATCACCACCTTCTTCGAGGGCCTGGACCTGCTCGACCCGGGCCTCGTCTCCTGCGCCCAGTGGCGCGCCCGGCCCGGCACCGGCGCCGTCCTCCCGCAGTACGGCGCCGTCGCCGTGAAACCCTGACGGGACCGGTCGGGGCGGTCGGGTCCGGTCGGCGTGGTGACGTCCGTGGAGGGCCTCCTGGCCCGGCCGTGCGGCGCCACGTAACGTGACACGACATGGAGACAGCCGCTGACCTGTGCCGGAAGGGTGTGTCGTGAAGATCCTCATCAGCGCCGACATGGAGGGCGCCACCGGGGTGACCTGGCCCGCCGACGTGTTGCCGGGGACCCCGCAGTGGGAGCGCTGCCGGCCGATGTTCACCTCGGACGTCAACGCCGCCGTCCTCGGCTTCTTCGACGGCGGCGCCGACGAGGTACTGATCAACGAGGCCCACTGGTCCATGCGCAATTTGTTGCTGGAGCAGCTCGACGACCGGGCCGAGATGATCACCGGACGCCACAAGACGCTGTCCATGGTGGAGGGCGTCCAGCACGGAGACGTCGACGGGATCGCGTTCGTCGGCTACCACACGGGCGCCGGCACGGAGGGCGTCCTCGCCCACACCTACCTCCCCAACTCGATCACCGGCGTGTGGGTGAACGACGTACGGGCCAGCGAGGGGCTGCTCAACTCCCATGTCGTCGCCGAGTACGGGGTGCCCGTCGTGCTCGTCACCGGCGACGACCTGACCTGCGAGGACGCGCTCGGCTACGCGCCGGAGGCACTCAAGGTCGCCGTCAAGGACCATGTGTCGCGGTACACGGCGGTCTGCCGCACACCGGCCAGGACCGCCGCCGACATCCGGGCCGCGGCCAAGGCGGCGGCATCCCTGGCGGTACGTCAAGAACCGCTGGTGGGGGGCCCGTTCACGGTGGCACTCGAATTCGACGCCGAGCACCTGTCGATGGCGGCCACCGTCGTGCCGGGCGTGCGGCGTGTCGGGGAGCGCAAGGTGGAGTACACCAGCGACACCATGTACGAGGGGATTCGCACCTTCAAGGCGGTCACCACGATCGTCTCGGCCGCGGTGGAGGAGCAGTATGGCTGAGCAGAGAGCCATGAACGAGTGGACTGTGGACGAACGGCCCACGGACGAGCGGGCCGTGGACGAGCGGGCGTTGGACGAGGTCGTACGTTTCACCTCCGATCTCATCCGCTTCGACACCACCAACCGGGGCGGCGGCGACTGCCAGGAGCGCCCCGCCGCCGAGTACGCCGCCGCGCGCCTCGCCGAAGCGGGCCTCGACCCCACACTGCTGGAGCGCACCAAGGGCCGTACGAACGTCGTCGCCCGTCTCGAAGGCACCGACCCGTCCGCCGACGCGCTGCTCGTCCACGGTCACCTCGACGTGGTGCCCGCGCAGGCCGACGACTGGAGCGTGCACCCGTTCTCCGGGGAGGTCCGCGACGGGGTTGTGTGGGGCCGCGGCGCGGTAGACATGAAGAACATGGACGCGATGATCCTTGCGGTCGTACGCCTGTGGGCGCGCCTCGGCGTCAGGCCCCGGCGCGATCTGGTGATCGCGTTCACGGCCGACGAGGAGGCGAGCGCGCAGGACGGCTCCGGGTTCCTCGCCGACCGGCATCCGGGACTGTTCGAGGGCTGTACCGAGGGCGTCAGCGAGTCCGGGGCGTTCACCTTCCACGACGGCGCGGGCCGGGAGCTGTACCCGATCGCGGCGGGGGAGCGCGGCACCGGCTGGATCAAGCTCACCGCGCGCGGGCGGGCGGGCCACGGCTCCAAGGTGAACCGGGCGAACGCGGTGACCCGGCTGGCCGAGGCGATCGCCCGGATCGGCGCGTACGAGTGGCCCCTCAGGCTCACTCCGACCGTCCGCGCCGCCCTCACCGAACTCGCCACGCTGTACGGCGTCGACGCCGACCTGGACGATGTCGACGGGCTCCTCGACAAGCTCGGGCCCGCCGCCGCGCTCGTCGAGGCGACGGTCCGCAACAGCGCCAACCCGACCATGCTCAGCGCCGGTTACAAGGTCAACGTGATTCCGGGGGAGGCCGTCGCCCACGTGGACGGCCGCTATCTGCCGGGCGGCGAGGAGGAGTTCCGCACGACCCTCGACCGGCTCACCGGACCGGACGTGGAGTGGGAGTTCCACCACCGCGAGGTGGCCCTCCAGTCGCCGGTGGACTCGCCGACGTACGCCAAGATGCGTGCCGCCGTCGAGGAGTTCGCGCCGGAGGGGCACGTGGTGCCGTACTGCATGTCGGGCGGTACGGACGCCAAGCAGTTCTCGCGCCTAGGCATCACCGGCTACGGCTTCGCCCCGCTCAAGCTCCCCGAGGGCTTCGACTACCAGGCCCTCTTCCACGGAGTCGACGAACGCGTTCCCGTCGAGGCGCTGCACTTCGGCGTCCGCGTCCTCGACCGCTTCCTGCGCACGGCCTAGAGAGGACAGGATGCAGAACCTGGCGTACGGATCGTGGCCCTCGCCCATCGACGCGGCGCTCGCCGCCGCGCACGACGGGCATCCCGAGTTCGTCGGCTTCGTCGGCGACGAGGCGTGGTGGACCGAGCCCCGGCCAACGGAGGGCGGACGGCGCACCCTCGTACGCCGACAGGTCGACGGCACGCAGGAGCCGGTGCTGCCGGCCCCCTGGAACGTGCGCAGCCGGGTCATCGAGTACGGCGGACAGCCCTGGGCCGGCGAGATGCGCCCCGAGGGGCCGTTCGTGGTGTTCGTGAACTTCGCCGACCAGCGGCTCTACGCCTACGAGCCCGACGCCCCGGACGCGCGGCCCCGCCCGTTGACCCCCGTGTCCCCGGTGGGCGGCGGACTGCGGTGGGTGGACCCGCGGTTGCGCCCCGATCTGGGCGAAGTGTGGTGTGTGCTGGAGGAGTTCACCGGGGACGGACCCACCGACGTACGACGGGTCGTGGCCGCGGTGCCGCTCGACGGGTCGGCGGCGCAGGACCGCGACGCGGTGCGCGAACTCACCGACGGCAGCCACCGGTTCGTCACAGGGCCCCGGCTCTCGCCCGACGGCGCGCAGGCGGCCTGGCTCGCCTGGGACCACCCGCGCATGCCCTGGGACGGCACCGAACTGATCCTCGCCGACGTCACCGAGCACGGCACCCTGCGCGGCGCGCGGCCCGTCGCGGGCGGACCGGAGGAGTCGATCGCCCAGGCGGACTGGACCCCCGACGGCACCCTCCTGTACGCCAGTGACCGCTCCGGCTGGTGGAACCTCTACCGGCTCGGGGAGGACACGCCGGTCTGTCCCCGGGAGGAGGAGTTCGGCGGGCCGCTGTGGAAGATCGGGTACCGCTGGTTCGCGCCCCTGGAGAGCGGGCTCGTCGCCGTCGTGCACGGCCGGGGCGCCACCGCGCTCGGAATACTGGACCCGGAGACCGGCGAGGTCGTCGACGCGGCCGGCCCCTGGACCGAGTTCACCCCGACACTCGCGGTCCACGGCAGCCGGATCGTGGGCGTCGCCGCCAGCCCCCGCAGCGCGTACGAGGTCGTCGAACTGGACGCCCGTACCGGCCGCGCCCGGGTGATCGGCGCCGGCCACGCCGACCCGGTGGACCCCGCGCACTACCCGGAGCCGCAGATCCGCACCTTCACCGGCCCCGCCGGGCGCGAGGTCCACGCCCACATCTACCCGCCGCACCACCCCGACCACGTGGCACCCGGCGACGAACTGCCGCCCTACGTCGTGTGGGCGCACGGCGGGCCCACCGGCCGCGCGCCCCTCGTCCTCGACCTGGAGATCGCCTACTTCACCTCGCGCGGCATCGGCGTCGCCGAGGTCAACTACGGGGGATCGGCGGGACACGGGCGGGAGTACCGCAACCGGCTGCGCGAGCAGTGGGGCGTCGTCGACGTCGAGGACTGCGCGGCCGTCGCGCTCGCCCTCGCCGAGGAGGGCACCGCCGACCGGCGCCGGCTCGCCATCCGCGGCGGCAGCGCGGGCGGCTGGACCACCGCGGCCTCCCTGACCAGCACCGACGTCTACGCCTGCGGCACGATCCTGTATCCGGTCCTCGACCTCGGCGAATGGGGCTCGGGGGAGACCCACGACTTCGAGTCGCAGTACCTGGAGACGCTGATCGGGCCGATCGCCGAGGTGCCGGGCCGCTACGTGGAACGCTCGCCCACCGAGCGCGCCGACCGCATCGCCGCGCCCTTCCTCCTCCTCCAGGGCCTGGACGACGTCATCTGTCCGCCCGCGCAGTGCGAACGGTTCCTGGCCAGGCTGGCCCGGTCGACCGGGCGGCGCGTACCGCACGCCTACCTCACCTTCGAGGGGGAGGGGCACGGGTTCCGGCGGGCCGACACCATGGTGCGGGCCCTGGAGGCCGAGCTCTCCCTGTACGCCCAGGTCTTCGGCCTGCGTCCGCCCGGCATCCCCACCCTGCACCTCACCGCCCAGGAAGAACCCGTCGCGGCGCCGACGGGATCCGTCCCACCGATCGTGGAGTCCACCCAGTGAAAGCCCTGACCCGTCCCGCCCGTCTCGCCCCTGGGGCCCGCGTCGCCGTCGTCGCTCCCAGCGGGCCCGTGGTCGAGGAGCGGCTGGCCGCGGGCCTCGACATCCTGCGCGGCTGGGACCTCGACCCCGTCGTGGCACCACATGTCTTGGACCGGCACCCCGAGTTCACCTACCTCGCGGGCACCGACGCCGACCGGTCCGCCGACTTCCAGGCCGCCTGGTGCGACCCGGACGTGGCCGCGGTGCTCTGCGCCCGCGGCGGCTACGGCGTCCAGCGCATGGTCGACCTCCTCGACTGGGACGCGATACGGGCCGCCGGGCCCAAGGTGCTCCTCGGCTTCAGCGACATCACGGCACTGCACGAGGCGTTCGCCAACCGGGCGGGGCTGGCGACGCTGCACGGGCCGATGGTCGCCGCCGTCGACTTCATCAAGAACGCGCGGGCACAGGAACATCTGCGGGCGACGCTCTTCGAACCGGAGACGGTACGGGTGATCGGGTCCGGCGGGGACGCGGCACCGCTCGTGCCCGGCCGCGCCTCGGGTGTCCTGCTCGGCGGATGCCTGAGCATGCTCGCCGCCGACCTGGGCACCCCGCACGCCCGGACCTCCGCGCGCGGCGGCCTGCTCTGCCTGGAGGACGTGGGCGAGGAGACGTACCGCCTGGACCGGGTGCTCACCCAACTCCTGCGGGCCGGCTGGCTGGACGGGGTCACCGGGATCCTGCTCGGCTCCTGGGCGCGCTGCTCGCCGTACGAGCGCGTGCGGACGCTGCTCACCGACCGGCTCGGCGGGCTCGGGGTGCCGGTCGTCGAGGAGTTCGGATTCGGGCACGGCGAGGGCGCGTTGACGATTCCCCTCGGGGTACGGGCCGAACTCGACGCGGACGCGGGGACCCTGACGCTGGAGGAGCCGGCGCTCACCTAGGACCTGGCGTGCAGGCCGCCGTCGCGTACTGTGTCGGGATGCCTGAGAACGCCTCCGCCTATCTTGCCGAGGGCCCCCGCGTGGGCATCCGGCACTTCACCCACGAGGACGGTGCCGAGTTCACCGCACGGGCCCGGGAGAGCAAGGCGCTGCACCAGCCCTGGCTCTTCCCGCCCCGCAGCGTCGACGCCTACGCCGCCTACGCGGGGCGGCTCATCGAGGACCGTACGAAGGCCGGGTTCCTGGTCTGCGAACGGGACAACGGGGCCATCGCCGGCTTCATCAACATCAACAACATCGTCGAGGGCGGCTTCCTGTGCGGGGCGCTGGGCTACGGCGCCTTCGCACACGCCACGGGGCGCGGGCTGATGGCCGAGGGACTCGGGCTCGTGGTCCGGTACGCCTTCGGGGCGATGGGGCTGCACCGGCTGGAGATCAACGTCCAGCCCCGGAACGCGGCCTCGATCGCCCTCGCCCGGCGCTGCGGATTCCGGCTCGAGGGGTTCTCGCCGGACTTCATCTACATCGACGGGGCGTGGCGCGACCACGAGCGATGGGCGATCACCTCGGAGATGCTCCCGTCGAGCTGAACCTCTCTTCGACCTGAACCTCCCTTCGACGAGGGCTTCTTGCGGGCTCGCCCCGGGGCCGGCCTTGGCCGGGAGGCGGTTCAGCCCAGGTAGAAGTCCCTGCGGGCGGCCACGAACGCCTCGATCGTCCGGGCAGGTGCGCCCGTCACCCGTTCGACGCCGTCGGCGGTGCGGTCGTAGCGGTTCTCACGGTGCAGTCGGCCCATGACGGCGACGTGCTGTTCGAGGTGCGGCGGCATCCCCAGCTTCGGGAGCTCGGCCTCCCACCTCTCCGGGGGCACGTCCACGTAGGTCACCGGTCGTCCCAGCGCCCGCGAGAACTCCCCGGCCAGCTCCTTCATGTCGACCGAGCGGGGACCGGTCAGCTCGTAGACCTGCCCGATGTGCGGGGCCGGGTCGCGGAGCACGGTGGCGACGACCCGGGCGACGTCGTCCACGGCGATCGGCGAGGTGCGTCCGGTGCCGAACGGCAGCGCGAGCGTGCCGTTCTCCCGGATCGACCGCGCCGCCAGCGAGGTGAACAGCGGAGTGTCCAGGAACGCCGTCGGCCGGATGTGCACCATGGGCAGGCCGGACCAGTTCAGTACCTGCTCCGCCAGCCAGTGCAGCCGCTGCTGGTGCGACTCCTCGGTGCTGGTGGCGGTCATCTGCGACACCGTCATCTGGGACAGCCCGACCAGGGCGTCCAGCTTCCCGTACTCCCTCGCGACGGAGGCCACCACGGTTGCCGCCAGCAGGTGGTCCGGCGACACGGGCATCGCGAAGTACATCCGCCCGACACCCTCCAGCGCGGCGGCGACGGTCTCGGGTCGGGTCAGATCGCCGGTGACGACCTCCGCGCCCAGTGCGCGCAGCTCGGCAGCACGATCGTCGTCGCGGCGGACCATCACGCGCACCGGCACGCCCTGTGCGCGCAGTTGCTCGAGGACCGTGCGGCCCACGCCACCGGCGCCGGCGATGAGAACAAGGTTGCTGGTGACCATCGGTCGATCTCCTTCGGAGTGAGGGAACATCTGAGTTGAGGTGTGTTGAGGTGTGTTGAGGTGTTCAGAGCGTCAGCGGGCGGCGACCTGCCGGGACCGCAGGCCCACCAGCAGCGCCCCGATCACGGCCCACAGCGCGAGGGTGATCAGCGGGCCGGAGACGTGGGCGCCGCCGAAGTAGCTGAGGTCGGCGACGGCCCGTATGGCGGCGCCGGGCGGGAGCAGACCCGAGACGACGCGGGCAAGACGGGGCAGCAGGACGACGCCGATGGTGGCGCCGCTGGTCGAGTTGCCGACGGTGAGGAGCAGCAGGGTGGCCACCGGGACGCCGAGCGGGCCCAGCCAGGTACCGAGCAGCTTGGTGGTGAACGCTGCCGCGGCTGCCAGCAGCGCGAGCGTGCCCGCCAGGGGCAGGAAGGGTGCCGGCAGGGCTCCCATGACGGGTCCGGCGATGACGGCCGCGATGGTGCCGCAGGCCGCCGAGAAACCCCAGATCAGCCGGAACCGGTGGCGCAGGGCCAGCACGTTGCCGAGGCCCAGGGTGCTCTGGGCGAGGACGAACCCGGCGAGGGTCACACCGAAGGCCACATAGAAGCCGCACAGCCCACGACTGTCGAACTTGGCCAGCGGGACGACGTCCGCGGTCTCCAGGTGCTGCCCCGCCCGGTTCGCATAGGTGGCGGCGAGGCCGGTGACGGCGTTCGTGGTGGACAGGCCGTTGGCTCCGGCCACGTCCAGCCGCAGTCCGCCGTCACCGCTGGGGCCGAGGGCTGCGACGGCGTCACGGTGGAGCACCGCGCGGCGCGCCGCGCCGGCGTCGGCTGCCTGGTGCACGTCGACGCGGTCGCCGAGCGTCTGCCGGACCTCGGTGGCGAGCCGCTGCCCGGTCACGGCCAGCGGCACGCCGTGCGGCTCGGGGTTGCGCTGGAGGCCCACGTAACAGGCGACGAAGGCCGATACCACGATCAGTCCGACGATCGCCGGCTGCAGCCAGGCTCGTACCGGCACCGTCCGGCGGGCGGACGGTCCGGGCGGCACGGTTGGCGTGGACGCCGCGGGCGTCGAGGACTCGGTGGGGGCGGGTGGCGATGCCACAGGGGTCTCCAGTGCTGTCGGTGGTTCTGCGGTTGCGGAGCGGAGGGACATCAAATAGATGTCGTCAGTAATCTAAACAGGGGGCTAGGATAGATGGCAAGTGACATCCAATTGAGGAGAGTGATTCCGTGGGCCGCGTGTCCCAGGCGCAAGCGCAGGAGAACCGGCAGCGCGTCGTAGCCACCGCCTCCCGGATGTTCCGCGAGCAAGGCACCGCGGTCAGCGTCGCCGACCTGATGAAGGCCGCCGGGCTCACCCACGGCGGTTTCTACAAGCAGTTCGGCTCCAAGGAGGACCTGGTCGACGAGGCCATCGCACACGCCTTCGACGAGCAGGCGGCACACTCGGCGGTGGCGCCCGACGAGCAGGCAGGGGAGCGCGAGGCCGCCCGCCGGACGCTGATCGAGGACTACCTCTCGGTCTGGCACCGCGATCACCCCGGGGAGGGCTGCCCCGTCTCCGGATTCGCCGCCGACCTGGGGCGCGAGCCCGGCCAGGCCGCCCGCGCCCAGGACGTCTACATCAACGGGGTACGGAACCGCGCCGCCCGGCTGGCCACCGGCGACGACGACGGCATGGCCCAGCTCTGCACCATGGTCGGTGCCCTCGTCCTCGCCCGCGCCACCCGGGGCAACCCGATCTCCGAAGAACTGCTGCAGGCCGCGCGCACGGCTCTCACCGAGAGCGGCACCGGGCAGTCCGGACAGCAGCAGCGCACGGCCTGACCGGGGGGCGGCCGACGGGGTCACCGGCTCGTTACTTGTTCCCTGCTGTCGGCACGGCGGGCGCGCTGTTCACCGGTGTGGTCGTCGTCGCCTTTGCGGAATCCTGACGAGCGGACACCCTGGTCAGGTGGTCGATGTCGCTGTTCCATGGTCATCGTGACGACGATCCGACGTGACGTACTGACCCTGCCGGTCGCGGAGTTGGGCCCGGACAACCCGCTGCCACCCCTGCGGCCGCTCGACGAGACACACCGCATCGACGACCGCGACATTCCCCAAGCTCTCAACTCCGTTCGAGCAGGGGAGACCCCGATCGACCTGCCGCGCGACATGGCCCGCCAGATCCGCTACGAACCGCTGCGGAGCGTCCTGCCCCAGCGCGTCCGGGACGGATACGACAGACGGCGCGAGCCGCGCGGGATCGACACGATCGTGATCGAGAACGACCGGCTGCGGGCGGTGGTGCTGCCGGGCTACGGCGGCCGGGTGGTCTCGCTGTTCCACAAGCCCTCGCAGCGCGAACTCCTCTACCGCAACCCGGTGGTGCAGCCCGCCTGCTTCGCCCTCAACGGAGCCTGGTTCTCCGGCGGCATCGAGTGGAACATCGGCGCGACCGGCCACACCACGCTGTCCTGCGCTCCCGTGCACGCCGCCCGGGTCCCCGCCCCCGACGGCGGCGAGATGCTCCGCCTGTGGGAGTGGGAGCGGCTGCGCGACCTGCCCTTCCAGGTCGACCTGTGGCTCCCGGACGGCTCCGACTTCCTCCATGTCGGCGTCCGCGTCCGCAATCCGCACGAGAGGCCCGCGCCCCTGTACTGGTGGTCCAACATCGCCGTCCCCGAGGAACGCCGGGTGCTGGCCCCCGCGGACGAGGCCTGGCACTTCGGGTACGAGCGGCGGCTGCGGAGGGTGCCGGTACCGGAGTACGAGGGGGTGGACCGCACATATCCGCCGCGCAGCGTCTTCCCCGCCGACTACTTCTACGAAGTGCCCGACGGGCAGCGCCGCTGGATCGCCGCGCTCGACGACAACGGCGACGGACTCGTACAGACCTCCACCGACGTGCTGCGCGGGCGCAAGCTGTTCGTCTGGGGCTCCGGTCCGGGCGGACGGCGCTGGCAGGAATGGCTCACCGAACCCGGCACCGGCGGCTACTGCGAGATCCAGGCCGGACTCGCCCGTACCCAGCTGGAGCATGTCCGGCTGGAGGCGGAGAGCGAGGTGTCCTGGCTGGAGGCGTACGGCCCGCTCGCGACGGACGCGGGATCGGTGCACGGGGCGGACTGGGCGCTCGCGCGCGCGGAGACGGAACACCGGCTGTCGGAGGTCCTGCCGCGCAGGGACGTCGACGCGGCGTACGAGGCATGGCTGCCGTACGCCGACACCGAGCCCGGTGAGGTGCTGGCCGTCGGGTCCGGCTGGGGTGCGCTCGAAGTGCTGCGCGCCTCCCACAAGCTGCCCGGGACGCCGTTCGAGGAGTCCACGCTGCGGGAGCCGCAGGCACCCTGGGTGGAACTCCTGCGGACCGGCGCCTTCCCGGAGCCGCGGCGGGTCGGGCCACCCGGTGAGAGCCTGGTCGCTCCACACTGGCGGGACATGCTGGAGACCGCGCCAGCCAAGCCGCTCACCGAGTACCACCTCGGCGTCGCGCAGTGGCATGCCGGGGACCTGGCGCAGGCCGTGCGCAGCTGGGAGCGGGCGCTCGAACTCGCCCCGTCGCTCTGGCCGTTGCTGCGGTGTCTGGCCGTCGCCGACCAGGAGGCCGGCAACCGGGAACGGGCCGCCGACCGGTACGCCGAGGCCTTCGACGACCTGTGCCAGGAGCGGCGTGACGACGGTCCGGCCTGGACCGCGGCCACGGCCGCGCTCGGGCGGGAGGCGGTGGGGGCGCTGCTCGCGGTGCGGCGTACCGGGGAGGCGCGGCGGGTCTGGGACCGATTGCGGCCCGCCACGCGGGCGCGCGGCCGATTCCGTCTGCTGGAGGTGGAGCTGCTCCTCGCGGAGGGGGACCGGGACGGGGCGCGAGCCGTCTTCGAAGAGGCGTTCGAGGTCGCCGACCTGCGGGAGGGGGCGGAGACCATCACCGCCCTGTGGACCCGTCTGACGGACGAGCCGCTCCCACCCCACTACGACTTCCGCATGCGCCCGCCCTCCAACTAAGCCCACGCCCCCCGCAGTCGAGGAACACACCCGGGTCCGGGGCGAAGCCCCGAGGGGGCGGTCAGGGGGTCGGGGATCCGCGGTCGACGTACTCGTACACCACACCGTCCGGATGCATGGCGATCAGGTTGCGCCCGGCCGGCGTCCCCACCGGGCCCGCCAGAATCCGCGCGCCCAACTCGCTGAGCACCCGATGCGCGTCCTCGACGTCCTTGACGGCGATGGTCGCGGAGACCTTCCGCAGGACCTCCAGATCGGCCTCGGGTCCACTCATGAGCAGGAAACAGCCCACCGCCGCCACCGACACGCCGCCGCGCTCGAACCGCAGGGCCCGCCCACCCGCAAGTCTTTCGTAGAAGGGGACCGAAGCCTCCAGGTCGTCGACGCAGATCCGCAACGTGGCTCCCAGAATCTCCATGCGGACGAGCTTAGTTGGGCACGCCGGAGGGCGAGATCGATTCGGACGTCTCCTGCGGAGGGCGGAGTGACCCCGGGGGTGGGGAGGAAACACCGGAGCCGCCGGGTTTGGGCGCCCCGACCACGGGGACGCGGAAAGCCCCGTACGAGGTACGAGCGACATCGCCGGAGGCGAAACCATGAGTCGACCCCGCAGCGTGATCGTCGGTGCCGGCTTCGCCGGGTACCGAACCGCCCGCACGCCGGCGCGGCTGACCCGGCACGAGGCCGACATCACCCTGCTCCACCCGACCGACTACTTTCTGTATCTGCCCCTGCTTCCCGGGGTCGCCGCCGGAATCCTGGAGCCACGCCGTGTCACCACGCTGACGTACGATCGTCTCGTGCTGGCCGTCGGCGGCGTGAACAAGCTGCTGCCCGTGCCCGACCCATATGTGCAGGTGCCGGGCCGTCCTGAAGTGTTCGCATGCGGCGACGCCGCCGCCGTACCGGATCTCGAGAGGCCTGGGCGGTACACGCCGAAGACGGCGCAGCACGCCTGGCGGCACGGGAGGGTCGCGGGGCGCAATGTCGCCGCCTCGCTCGGCATCGGCAGCCGACGTGCCCACTGCCACCGCGACCTGGGCTTCACCGTCGGCCTCGGGGGCGCGCAGGCCGCCGCCAACCCCCTGGGCATCCCGCTGTCCGGCCCCCTCGCCGGGGCCGTCACCCGCGGCGCTGGACACCGCCTCGCTGCAACCGGCACGGGCGGCCGGTTCCCCCGGTGACTTCGCGAGCCGTCCGGAAGGAGAGTCATGAACACCATCGTGAACGCCATGGACACCCGTCAACTCAAGGAACTCGCACAGCAGTTGCGTGTCGACAGCGTGCGCGCTGCCGCCGCCGCGGGATCCGGGCACCCCACGTCCTCGATGTCGGCGGCCGACCTGATGGCGGTCCTGCTGGCCAAGCACCTGCGCTACGACTTCGAGCGCCCCCAGCACCACGCCAATGACCGTTTCATCCTCTCCAAGGGTCATGCCTCACCGCTCCTGTACGCCGCGTACAGGGCGGCCGGGGCCATCAGCGAGGCCGAACTGCTCACCTTCCGCAGGCTCGGCAGCCGCCTCGAAGGGCATCCGACACCCCGGCGGCTTCCGTGGGTCGAGACCGCCACCGGCTCGCTCGGCCAGGGCTTGCCCGTGGGGGTCGGCGTCGCACTGGCCGGCAAACGGCTCGACCACACCGGCTATCGGGTGTGGGTGCTGTGCGGCGACAGCGAACTCGCCGAGGGATCCGTCTGGGAGGGCGCCGAGCACGCCGGATACGAGCACCTCGACAACCTCGTCGCGATCATCGACGTCAACCGGCTGGGTCAGCGCGGCCCGACCCGGCACGGCCACGACCTCGACGCGTACGCGCGCCGGTTCCAGGCCTTCGGCTGGCACACCGTGGAGATCGACGGACACGATGTCGACGCCATCGACCGCGCGTACGCCGAGGCCGAGTCCACCGCGGGACAGCCCACCGTGATCATCGCCCGCACGCTCAAGGGCAAGGGCGTCGAGTCCGTCCAGGACCGCGAGGGCCTGCACGGCAAACCGCTGTCGGACGCCGAGGAGGCGATCGCCGAACTCGGCGGAGTGCGCAACCTGCACGTGGAGGTCCAACAGCCGCCCCCGGCAAGGGTGTTGCACGCCGTCCGCTCCGGCCACCTCGAACTGCCCCGCTACGACACCGGGGACAAGGCCGCCACCCGCGACGCCTACGGACAGGCGCTCGCCGCGCTCGGCACCGCCCGTGGTGACGTCGTCGCCCTGGACGGTGAGGTGAGCGACTCCACCCGCACCGAGCTCTTCGCCAAGGAACACCCCGACCGCTTCTTCGAGTGCTACATCGCCGAGCAGCAACTCGTCGCGGCCGCCGTCGGTATGGCCGCACGCGACTGGGTGCCGTACGCCACCACGTTCGCGGCGTTCCTCACCCGGGCCCACGACTTCATCCGGATGGCGGCGATCAGCGGCTCCGGCATCAACCTCGTCGGCTCGCACGCGGGCGTCTCGATCGGCCAGGACGGCCCCTCGCAGATGGCCCTGGAGGATCTGGCGATGTTCCGGGCGCTGTACGGCACGACCGTGCTCTACCCGTGCGACGCCAACCAGACGGCCAAGCTCGTCGCCACGATGGCGGACCGCGAGGGCATCCGCTATCTGCGCACCTCACGCGGGGACACCCCGGTGATCTACAGCCCCACCGAGGAGTTCCCGGTCGGCGGCAGCAAGGTACTGCGCGCCAGTGACGAGGACCGGCTGACGCTCGTCGCCGCGGGCGTCACCCTGCACGAGGCGCTGGCCGCCGCCGAGTCGCTCGACCGCGAGGGCATCCAGGTCAGGGTCATCGACCTCTACTCGGTCAAGCCCGTCGATCGCGACACCCTGCGCGAGGCCGCCGAACAGACCGGCTGCCTCGTCACCGTCGAGGACCACCGGGAGGAGGGCGGCATCGGCGACGCGGTCCTCGACGCCTTCCTCGACGGCCGTCCGGTGCCGCGCCTGGTCCGCCTCGCCGTCCGTACGATGCCCGGTTCGGCGACCCCCGCCGAGCAACTGCACGCCGCGGGCATCGACGCGGAGTCGATCGCGGCGGCGGCGCGGCTGCTGGTGGAGACGGCGATCGTGCGCTGAGCCGCACCCGCTGAATCCGGCGCCGAAGAGAACCGCGGGTGGATCACGCTTCCTTACGGCAGAGAATCTCTCCGTGCAGGACGGAGAACCAGCCGTCCTCCTGCCGCGCCCACTCCCGCCACGCCTCCGAAACGGCCCCCAGTTGCGCGGTGGTCGCGTGTCCGCCCTCCGTGGCGCGCTCCGCGTACGCCGAGGCCTGCGTGCGATCGGCCCACAGCCCGCCCCACCACTCCCGCTCGTCCTCGGTGGCGAAGGTCCAGGTGTCCGACGTCGCCGTGATGTCCTTGATGCCGGCCGCCAGTGCCCACGACTTGAGACGGCGGCCGGCCGTCGGTTCGCCCCCGTTGGCTCGGGCCACGCGCAGGTACAGGTCCTGCCAGTCGTTCAGGCCCGGTACCTCGGGATACCAGGCCATCGCCGAGTAGTCCGCGTCGCGGGCGGCGATGAAACCGCCCGGCTTGGTGACCCGGTACATCTCGCGCAGCGCCTGCACCGGGTCGCCCACGTGCTGGAGCACCTGATGGGCGTGGACCACGCAGAAGGTGTCGTCCGGGAAGTCCAGGGCGTGCACGTCCGCGACCCCGAAATCGACGTTGTCCAGGCCGCGTTCGGCGGCCACGGCGCGGGCCTGGTCCAGGATTCCCGGGGCGTGGTCGACGGCGGTGACGTGGCCTTCGGGGACCAGTTCCGCCAGGTCGGCGGTGATGGTGCCCGGACCGCAGCCGATGTCCAGGATCTTCATGTGGGGCTTCAGTGAGTCGAGCAGGTAGGCGGCCGAGTTGGCGGCCGTGCGCCAGGTGTGCGAACGCAGTACGGACTCGTGGTGGCCGTGTGTGTAGACGGCGGTCTCCTGCGGCTTCGACATGACCGTTTCCCCTTCGCGTCGTCTCGTCGGTTGCGCATCACCGTACGCCCGCATGTCGCATGGTGAGACCCATGTCTTGGTATATGGACAAGTCGAGTGGTGAGGCTCGGGTGTTGCCCGGGGAGTGAGGTGTCCGGACGGGTCACGGTCGGTGGTGGCGTGCGAGAAGGCCTCGTACGGCGTACGCGACCGCCGTGCCCAGCGCCGCGCCCGCGAGGACGTCGCTCGGGAAGTGGGCGCCGGTGTAGACGCGGGACAGGGCCACGGCGGTGGCGAGCGGTACCACCGCGGCGCCCCAGCCGTGCGACTCCAGTGCCACGCCCGTGGCGAAGGCGGCGGCCGACGCGGAGTGGCCCGAGGGGAACGAGGTGGTGATCGGCTGTCGCTTCAGCTGCCGGGCCGGGGGGACCGGGGCGAGGGGTGGGCGGGGGCGGCGTACCGAGCGCTTGCCCACGGTGTTGATCGTGGCGGAGGCGAGGGTGAGGGAGGCGAGGCCGGTCGCGGCGGCTCGGCGGGCGTGGGGTGTGCGGGTCGCCGTGAGTGCCGCCGCTGTGGCGAACCACAGCAGGCCGTGGTTCGCGCTGCGGCTCAGTTTGGGCAGGAGGGGGTCGCAGCCCGGCCAGTGGCGGGACGCGATGGCTTCGAAGAGGCGGGAGTCGGCTGCGAGGAGGTGGTTTCGGAGGGGGTGGTGGGTCGGGGTGCGGGTGGTGAGGTCGATGTCTGGAGTGACGGTCATGAGCTCCCCGTACCCGCCGAACCACCGTTTCCTCGCCCCCGCCGCCCCTACCCGTCCCATCCTCGACCTGGGGGCTGCGCCCCCAGACCCCCCTGGGTGTGTTCTTCGGCTGCGGGCGGGTGGGGGGCTGGTCGCGCAGTTCCCCGCGCCCCTGGGCGGGGCTGCGCCCCGGATCCCGGGGCCTGGGAGCTCGGTGGGGATATGCGTTTGCTCCGTGGGCCGGGGGGCCGGAGAATGCCTCCCCATGGGACATCTCGAAGCCGCACATCTTGAGTACTACCTTCCCGACGGGAGGGCGCTGCTCGGCGATGTGTCGTTTCGGGTGGGGGAAGGGGCCGTCGTCGCGCTGGTGGGCCCCAACGGAGCGGGCAAGACCACGCTGCTGCGGCTGATCTCGGGGGAGCTGAAGCCGCACGGGGGCACCGTCACCGTGACCGGCGGCCTGGGCGTGATGCGTCAGTTCGTGGGGTCCGTGAGAGACGAGACGACCGTGCGGGAGCTGCTCGTCTCCGTGGCGCCGCCCCGCATACAGGAGGCCGCCAAGGCCGTCGACGCGGCCGAGCACGCCATGATGACCGTGGACGACGAGGCCGCCCAGCTCCGCTACGCGCAGGCACTCTCCGACTGGGCCGAGGTACGCGGATACGAGTCCGAGACGCTCTGGGACATGTGCACGATGGCCGCGCTCGGCGTCCCGTACGAGAAGGCGCAGTGGCGCCTGGTGCGCACCCTCTCCGGAGGAGAGCAGAAGCGGCTGGTGCTGGAGGCCCTGCTGCGCGGCACCGACGAGGTACTGCTCCTCGACGAGCCGGACAACTACCTCGACGTCCCGGGCAAGCGCTGGCTGGAGGAACGGCTCAAGGAGACCCGCAAGACCGTTCTCTTCGTCTCCCACGACCGGGAGCTGCTGTCCCGTGCCGCCGAGAAGATCGTCAGCGTCGAGCCCAGCCCCACCGGCGCCGATGCATGGGTGCACGGCGGCGGCTTCGCGACGTACCACGAGGCGCGACAGGAGCGGTTCGCCCGCTTCGAGGAGCTGCGCAGGCGCTGGGACGAGAAGCACGCCCAGCTGAAGAAGCTCGTGCTGAATCTGCGGCAGGCGGCCTCCATCAGCCATGAGTTGGCGTCCCGGTACGCGGCGGCGCAGACCCGGCTGCGGAAGTTCGAGGAGGCCGGCCCGCCGCCGGAGCCGCCGCGCGAGCAGGACATCAAGATGCGTCTGCACGGCGGGCGTACCGGCGTACGGGCCATCACCTGCAAGGGACTTGAGCTCACCGGGCTGATGAACCCGTTCGACCTGGAGGTCTTCTACGGCGAGCGGGTCGCCGTGCTCGGCTCCAACGGCTCAGGCAAGTCGCACTTCCTGCGCCTGCTCGCCGGTGACACCGTCGCGCACACAGGTGAGTGGAAGCTCGGCGCGCGCGTCGTGCCCGGACACTTCGCCCAGACGCACGCCCACCCGGAGCTCCAGGGCCGCACCCTTCTCGACATCCTGTGGAGCGAGCACTCCCAGGACCGGGGCGCCGCCATGTCCCGGCTGCGCCGCTACGAGCTGACCGGCCAGGCCGAGCAGCGCTTCGAGAAGCTCTCCGGCGGCCAGCAGGCACGCTTCCAGATCCTGCTGCTGGAGCTGGAGGGTTCCACGGCCCTGCTGCTGGACGAGCCCACCGACAACCTCGACCTGGAGTCGGCCGAGGCACTCCAGGAGGGCCTGGAGGCCTACGAGGGAACGGTGCTCGCGGTCACCCACGACCGCTGGTTCGCCCGCTCCTTCGACCGCTATCTGGTCTTCGGCTCGGACGGCAGGATCCGGGAGACGGCGGAGCCGGTGTGGGACGAGCGGCGCGTCGAGCGGGCCCGGTAGGACTCGGGCCCGGTAGGACTCGGGCCCGCCAGGACTCGGTCCCGGTCCCGGTCGTCCGGTGCTTCCCGGAGGACCGGGGGCCGGGAAGTTCGTAGAGTGGAGTGAGGACGCGAGATCCACGGCTCCCTCCCGGACGCCGCTCGGGCGCCGCGCACGGCAGCGCCTGCCCGGCGGCCACCCGGACCGCGCCGCAGGACACGACGAGCGGGGTACCACCATGACCGGAGTCGACCCGGACCGGCTGGACGACCAGCAGCTGATGAAAGAGCTGGAGACGATCCACCGCACCCGCCACGACACACTGCTGCACGGTTCGAACGAAGCCCTGCGGACCCACAACTTGCGCATGGCGCAGCTGGAGGGCGAGTACCTGCGCCGCCATCCGCGCCGCCCTATCGCCGCGGGCCGTACGCGCGACGGGGCCCGGGAGCGGGGCCTCGCGGCGGAGTGCTGAACGACGGGTCGGGGCGACATGACGGGTCGGGGTGTCAGGGAGGGCACGGGTGACGACGTCGGGTCGAACTCGCCCGGCCCGCAAACCCGTTGCTGCCGCCCGCACCCGTCGCCCTCGGTCCCCGCTGTCGCCGGTGAACCGAGGCGCGCCGGATGGTGACGGATTCCGTAGCGGCGGACACTCCGTCAGGCGGCCTGCCGCGCGAACGCTGCCAGGAACGCCTCGTCGAACGCCTTGAGGTCGCCCGGCTTGCGGCTGGTGATCAGGGTGTTGGGCCCCTGCTCGCACACCTGCACCTGCCGGTCGACCCAGGTGCCGCCCGCGTTGCGGATGTCAGTGCGCAGACTCGGCCAGGACGTGAGGACCCGGCCCGAGACCACGTCCGCCTCGACGAGTGTCCAGGGGGCGTGACAGATCGCGGCGACCGGAATGCCGCGCTCGAAGAACGCGCGGACGACCGCCACGGCCCGTTCGTCGAGGCGCAGCACGTCCGGGTTGGCCACACCGCCCGGCAGCACGAGCCCGTCGAAGGACTCGGCCGACACGTCGGCGACCACCTCGTCGACAGGGAAGGTGTTCGCCTTGTCGAGGTGCTGGAAGGCCTGGATCCGGCCGGGCTTCGTGGACACGAGGACCGGCTCGCCACCAGCGTCCAGTACCGCCTGCCAGGGATCGGTCAGCTCGACCTGCTCGACGCCCTCGGGCGCCATCAGGAACGCGATACGCATGATTCCTCCGTTTCCTTTCCCGGCCCCCGAGCGGTGGTGCACAGCGCCGGGGCGCTGTTCACCGCGTGTGCCGGTCGCGTACGACCGATTCGGCCAGCTCGTGCACCGTGGCGTAGCGCGCCTTGTGGGGGCGCCGCTCCACGGCCTCGACCAGGGGGTCGGGCGCGTGTTTGTCGCGCAGGGTGTCGGCCAGGTCGCGGGGGCCCGCGGGGAAGGCGGTACGGCTCAGGAACCGGGCCAGTTCCAGGCGCACCGTCTCGATGGAGTCGGGCGCGCGGTTCGGTGCCACGGGGCCGCGCGCGATCTCCGGGTCGTCGTCGGCAGTCGGCTCCGGGTCCTGCCACTCCTCGGTCCGGGTGGGGTGACCCGACCTGAGCAGGCCCCGCAGTTCGTGTTTCATCTCTTCGTCCCGGTGGACGCTCAGCCGGTCGCTGCCTCGTTGCATGACTCCCTCCAGGGGATCGGGGACGGTGATCGCGTACCCCTGGACCCGGGGTCGACACGTCCGTGGGAAAACGGCACGACGAGCTCCACCGCCGGGCGGCATGATGACGGCCGGAGAACCGGTTCTCCGAGGTCATGGGGGTGGAAGTGACGGGGATGTCGCTCGAGGCCCTGGACGCGGTGCCGTGGGACCGGCTCGAGTCGGCGCTGCCCCGGCACCCGGTCGAGGAGGTGCCCCGCGCGCTGCGGCGGCTGGCGCTCGCGGGCGGGGCCGCGACGGAGGAGTACTGCCACCCGCTGTACTCCTGCCTGGTCGCGGACAACGGCAGGGTGCCCTCCGCGGCGACCGCGGCCCTGCCCTTCGTGGTGGTGCTCGCCGCCGACCCGGGGGCGGGCGCGCGAGTCGACCTCGTAGGACTGCTGGTGGCTTTCCAGCACGCGACCAGGACGGCCCGGCCGGACCTGGTGGACGAGGGGTGGCCCGCGGCGTGGAGACGACACCTGGGCGCGGTCCTGGCGCTGCTCGCGGACCCGGACCCCGATGTGCGGCGCGAGGCCATTCCGCTCGCCGACGGTGTCGTACCGCTTCTGGAGCGGTGGCGGGCCGAGACGAACCCGGCGGTACGTCTGCCGGTGCTGCTGCGGCTGGGATGGGCAGCCGCCGCTGCGGCGGAAGCGGATGCCCGGTCGGTCGAGGAGGTGCGGGCGGTACTCGACGGCGTCCTGCGTGACGGCGAGCCCGTCATGAAGGTCGCCGCCGTGATCGCCCGGGCACGGCTCGACCCGCAGGAGCCGGTCCGGCGGATCGACCTGCTGGTGGAGACACTTTCCGACCTCGCCGTACGGCCCAGGTTCGAGGAGATCTGGTACGTGGTGGGCGTCGAGGACCCCTTCAGCCGTGAAGCTGTCGTCACCTGGGCCGCCGAGCTGTTCGACCACGACGCCCGGACGGCCGCTTCCTTCGTGGTCCGGCTGGCCGGCGCGGCGGCCCGCACCGGGGACACCGAACTGTCCGAGGCGGTGCTGGACGAGGCATGGCGGCTGCTGGTGCTCAGGCCGTCCGCGGCGCCCGCGCTGCTGCCGGTGGCGGGCCGGCTGCTGGGCGACCGGGCCGACCCCGTGCGCCTGCGGGCGGCACACCTTCTGGCGGTGCTCGGCCGGCAGTCGGCCCGGTACGCCGACCGGCTCGCCACGCTGCTCGACGACCCGGGGAAGGACCCCTGTCTGGAGGGGACCGTCGGTGACTACGCGCGCTGGGCGCTCACCCGGATCGGCGACCCGCGCGCGATGCCGGGGCTCGTCGAGCGGCTCTACGAGCCCTATCGGGAGCACTACGGACGTGGCTACTGCCTCAGCGACCCGCGACTTCCGGACGTCGACGCCGTGCTGGTTCCGCTGCGGGCGCATGCCGGCGTCCTGCTGCCCGACCTGCGGGAGGTGATGCGCCACCACGCGGCGCACAACGGCGGCCACGGCCCGCTGACCGGCGCCTTCCTGAAGGTCCTCAAGGCGTGGGGGCCGGACGCACTGCCCGCGCTGCCGGAGGTCGTGGCGCTTCTGGACGACGCCACGGGCTCGCTCTCGATCGTCGAGGTGCTGGTGGCGATGGGGCCGGGCGCCGCGTCCGCGGAGCCCGCCCTGCGGGCCTGTGAGGCGCTCGACCGGCCGTGGTACCACTGGAACGCGGCATGGGCCGCCGCGCAGATGGGCGGAGACCGTACGGCGGCGCTGCGGCTCATCGGCGACGCGATGCTGACCGAGGAGGGTCCCTACTATGGGCCCGTCCACCTGCTGACCGAGTTCGGTCCCGCGGCCGCGCCGTACGCCGACCGGGTACGGCACATCATGGAGAACACCGACGGCTTTCGCCGGATCGAGGCCGCGCTCGCCCTCTGGTCGGGCACGGGCGAGCCCGAGCCGAGCATCTCCGTCCTGGCGGAGTTCGTCCTGCCGATGGCCGACGGCGGCGACGACTATGGGCTCTTCGGAGAGGCGCTGCGAGCCCTGGCCCGGATCGGCACCCTCACCCCCGCGACGCGCGCCGCACTGCGGACGGTACGGGGCTTCGACGGCCGCCTGGCACAGGAACGGAACTACGAGGCCTTCCTCCAGGACGAGGAGCTGCGCGCCGCGATCGAGTACCTGCTCGCCCTTCCCTGAGCCCAAGGCGCCGACAGGCGCGGGTGTTTGCCTCGGTGTTTGCCTCGCACAGGCCGGGGCAGGCGGAATTCAAGTGCTTCGGACAGGAGGCACGTCCGTGGGAGCGGGGAAGCCCTCGCCACGGGTGTGCCGTTCGACGCACCCGTGCGCTCCCACGGTGACCGTCCAACCCAAGGCACCTGCAAGGGAGTTGCGACGCATCATGCGAAACCAAGTGAGCGCGAAACGTCATCCGCACGACGACGCCCCCGACACCACGGAGGCATTCCGCAGGCTCGCCTCGCTCCCTCCGGGCCGGCAGCACGACACGCTCCGCGAGCAGATCGTCGAGTCCTGGCTGCCGATGGCCAACCGGCTCGCGGGCCGGTTCCGCAACCGTGGTGAGAGCCTGGAGGACCTGCGCCAGGTCGCGGCACTCGGTCTGGTCAAGGCCGTGGACCGGTACGACCCCGAGCTCGGCAACGCCTTCGAGAGCTACGCCGTGCCGACCGTCACCGGCGAGATCAAACGGCACTTCCGCGACCACATGTGGACCCTGCACGTGCCGCGCCGCGTCCAGGACCTGCGCAACCGTGTGCGGTTCGCCGTCCAGGAACTCTCGGGGACCATCTCGGGCCGCAGGCCCACCGTCGCCGAGATCGCCGAGCACGCCGGGATGAGCGAGGAGGACGTCCGGGCCGGCCTGGAGGCCCTGGAGAGCTTCACCGCGCTCTCCCTGGACGCCCAGGTCTCCGGCAGCGACGACGGCTACTCGCTCAGTGACGCCCTCGGCTCGGCCGACCCCGCGCTCGACGTCGTCATCGACCGCGAGGCCGTCAAACCTCGGCTGCAGGCCCTGCCCGAGCGCGAACGCATCATCCTCTACATGCGGTTCTTCGGCGACATGACGCAGAGCCGGATCGCCGACGAACTCGGGATCTCGCAGATGCACGTGTCGCGGCTGATCAGCCGGTGCTGCCACCGGCTGCGCGACCAGGTGATGCGCGACGCGGCGTAGCCCTACCGGGGCGCGCTCATCGCCAGGGCCAGGTGGCGGGACATCATGTCCATCACCTGGGCCTCCGCCATCGAGAACGCCCGGCGGGCGCCGCTGCGGAACAGGGTCAGCACGCCTTGTACGGGGCCGGGCGAGGTGGTCAGGGGCACGCACAGCAGCGACGTCACGTTCGCGCGTACGAGGATCGGGGCGCCCGAGGTGTCACGGCCGAAGGCGTCCGGATCCTCGGGGCGCACCGGCAGCGCCGTGGATCCGCCCCGGGCCGCCTCGACGACGAGCGGACACGCGGCGGGATCCTGTGCGGCCACGCCCCGGGCCCCCGCCACGCTGTCGGAGGGGGCCAGCACCGTCGTGCGGGACAGCCGCGCCGCTCCCGCCACGTCGGCCACCACCCAGTCGGCGAACCGCCCGTGCAGCACTCCGGCCGCCCGCTCCAGTACCCCGGCCGGATCGCCGACCGGACCGCTGAGCAGCGCCGTGGTCATGGCGTCCACCAGGTCCATCAGCGCCGCGTGCCGGGTCGTCTCGGTCAGGGTCGCTACCGGGCCCGGCACGCGCTCGGGGGACGGCACCCGGCTGTCCGCGGGCTGCAGGACGACGAGGACGGCGGTGCGGGGTTCGCCGCTGGGCCGCAGCGCGGTGAGCGTCGCCCGCACCGGCACCGCGGGCTGCTGCTGGAGGTGCACGGTGAGACTGCGGTCGCCTTCGCCGCGCGCCACCGCCGCCACCTGCGAACGGAACGCGGCACGGTCGGCGTGCGCGAGGAAACCGGTGAGCGGCCGGCCCGTCGCGTAGCCGGCCCGTACGCCGGTGAACGAGGTCGCCGCGAAGTTCAGCCTGCGCACCACCGTCTCGCGGTCCACCAGCGCGACAGGCACCGGCACCCGCTGGAAGAGCGCCTTGAGGAGCTGTTGCTCCTGGCGGTCGACCGAGGCGACGCCGGACGGGCCCGTCGAGGACAGACTCTCGTACCAGGGCCACAACTGGCCCGCCACATGGTCGAGTTCGAAGATCGCCGCGTCGAGCACCGTCGGCAGGTCGTCGGCCGGTACCGATCGAGCCGCCTTGAGCTCCGCCACGCGGCGCACGAAATCCGCGAGTTCTTCACCGAATTCGTCCGTCTGCGCCATGCGAGGAACGTAACCCGACGGGTTGGTTCCCGGGGTGGCGGGGGTGTAACCCGCCCGGCCTGTTTTCCGCGCAGGTGAGCGGGAAGGCGCGGAGGGAGGAGGGGTGAACCATGCTGAATGCGGGGCGACTTGAGCAACGCGGTCACAACGATCGGCACGGTCGAGGCGGTGAAGGCGGTGAAAGCGGTCAAGGCAGTCGAGGCGCCCGAGGCGGTCAACTCGGGCACCTGGGAACGCGGTCGCCGGAATCCACGCTTCCAGGGAGGCGGCTGTCGGAGCTCGCCGAGCAGGCCGCCCGCTGCACCACCGACTGCTGCGGCGCCAGCTGCATGGTCTCCGAGGGCGGCCCGGAACGCCCCGCCGCGGTCACCCACCCCGACCTCGCCGCACTCGTCTCGGTCCAACTCCGTTCCGGAGATGGTCCGATCCCCGCCGCGCTGGAACGCGGTGAGCCCGTCGACTCGGCGGACCTGCTGCGCGAGGAGCGCTGGCCGGCGTACCGCGCGATGGCCCTCGACTCGGGTGTCCGCTCCAGTGTCACGATTCCCTTCCGGCGTTCCGGGCTGACCGTGACCCTCAGCCTCTACAGTTTCCGGCCCGGTGCCCTGGAGGACGCCCCGCACGGACCCGCCCGCGCGCTCGGCGACCTCGCCGTCACCTGCCTGGTCCGTGACCGCTCCTACCGGGCCGCGCTCACCGAGCTCGACCAGCTCGGCGCCGCGCTGCGCACCCGGCCCGTCGTCGACCAGGCGTGCGGGATCGTCATGCACGTACTGGGCTGCGACGCGGACGCGGCCTTCGGCGTACTGCGCCGCGTCTCGCAGGCGACCCAGCGCAAACTGTCCGACGTGGCCTCGGCCGTCGTGGACAAACGTGGACGCGGCCTGGAACGGGAGCTCGTCTCCCTGTCGAACTGACGCGGTCGGCCGAGCCCCCGCTGTCACCCGCGTCACCCGCTCGGGCGTCCGTGTCGCGCGAATGGTGTCCGGCCGCGCGCGCCCCGCGCCGGGGCGGGCTGTGATGGGGTGGGGGCGCGACGGCCGTGCCCCCTTCAGACAGTGTCTGTCCGAAGGAGCCCGACCCATGTGCCGTACCGTCCGTGTCCTGTCCGCCACCGCCCTGGCCTGTGCCGCCCTGGGGGCGGCCGCCACGGCCGCGTCCGCGGATCCGGGCGCGGAGGTCGATCCCCGTTCCGTGGGCCCCGGTGGCCTCCTCTCCGTCTCCGTCACCTGCGACGCGATCGGCGGCACCCCGCCCGAGTCCATCGACGCGCACTCCCAGGGCTTCGAGGGAGGCAAGGTCCAGCTGCACCGGGTCACCGGCGGCGACGAGAAGACGGGCGGCGCCACCTCGTACCACGGGACGGCCCGTATCCCGGCGGGTGGGACTTCCGACGCCGGCTCCGGCGGATCCGGACTGGTTGGTGGATCCGGCGCGGTCGGTGGGTTCGGAGGGGTCGGTGGGTTCGGAGGGGCAGCCGGGGCCGGCGAGCAGTTCAACAGCGATTCCGTCGCCGGGGACCGTGAGGCCCAATGGGGCGTCAACGGCGTGTGTCCCGTCGCGCCGGGTGGCCAGGAGCGGCCGTGGAACGCCTCGTACACCGTGTCCCGCGACGCCGGCACCGGCACGGGCATCGGCACCGGCACGGGCACAAGTGCCGGGCGTGACACGCCTACGGGGCACGAGACCGGCGCGCCTCGTGACACGGGCGCGCCTCATGACACGGGCGCGGGTCGTGACACCGGTGCGACGCATGACACCGGTACGGGGCGTGACACCGGTACGGGGCGTGACACCGGTACGGGGCGTGACACGGGTACGGGGCGTGACACGGGTACGGGTCGCGAGACCGGCGCGGCTCATGACACGGGTGCCGGGCGCGAGACCGGTGCGGCTCACGACACCGGCACCGGGCGTGACACCGGCACGGGGCGTGACACCGGCACGGGGCACGACACCGGGCGTGACACCGGCACGGGGCACGACACCGAGGAGCGCCCCACCGGTGCCCAGTACGGAGTGCAGGGCGGCGAAGGCGGCACCTTCACCGATTCCGTCCCGGCCCTGATCACCGGCGGCGTCCTCATCGTGGGCGCGCTGGGCGCGGCCGCCCACCGGCTGCGCCAAAAGGGCTCCCCCCACCGCTGACGCTGTGACGGGCGCAACCCGGCCGGGCGCCCATGGCGGGGCGGGAGCCCGGGTAACGACAGGGCACGGCACCACGGACTGCACGGAGGCACGGATGCGGCGGACGGTTCCGGAAGGACACGGTCCGGTCCGCTACGGGCCGCCCCTTCCCGATCAGGGCCTGCCGGTACTGGCCGAGCTGCGCGCCGTGCTCGCCGACGCGGCGGGCCACGCCCACGCCGAGCCCTCCGGCGGCGGCCCCGCGCTTCTCGACGCCGCCTGCGGTTACTGGACCCGGCGGGGCCTGGCCGCCGACCGCGACCGGGTGGTCGCCGCCCCCGGCGCCCCCGCGCTGCTCCTCGCGCTGACCGGCGCACTCGGCGGCGACGTCCTGGTGCCGCGCCCGTGCGCCGCCTGGTGGGCACCGCAGGTCCGCCTCCTGGGCCGCTCCGTGTTCCACGCGGCGACGCCCGCGGAGTGCGGTGGCCTGCCGGATCCGTACGCACTCCTGGAGACCGTCCGCCGGGTCCGCGCCGAGGGCGGCGACCCGCGCCTGCTCGTGCTCTCCGTCGCCGACGACCCCACCGCCACCGTCGCACCGCCCGAGGTGGTGCACGAGACCGTGGAGGCCGCGGTGGGCGAGGGACTGCACGTGGTCAGCGACGAGACCTGGCGCGACACCCTGCACCGGCCGCACGACACCGTGCTGCTCAGCCCCGCCGAGATGCTCCCCGGCGAGGTCACTGTGCTGACGGACCTCGCGGGCGCCTTCCTGCCGCAGGGCTGGCCGGCCGCCGTCGCCCGCTTCCCGGACACCGACGAGGGCCTTCGGCTGCGCGCCCGCGTCCTCGACGTGCTCACCGTGCTCGGTGCCCGGGTCGCCGAACCGGTCGCGGCGGCGGCCGCGTACGCGCTCGGCGAGCCGGACGCGGTCACCGAGCGGGTGAGCGCCGCCGTACGTCTGCACGCGCGCGTGGCTCTCGCCGCGCACCGCGCGGTGGTCGGGTCGGGGGCCCTCGCACGGCCGCCACAGGCCGGCCGACATCTGTACGTGGATCTCGGCCCGTTGAGCTCCGCGCTGACCGCCCTCGGCGTCGGGGACGCACAGGAACTGGAGGACTTCCTCACCGCCCGGCTCGGCATGCCCGCGCCGGGCGGCCACCGCTTCGGGGACGACCTCGAGGCGCTGCGCGTGCGGTTGGAGACCGGACCGCTGCTCGGCGCCACCGACGAGGAACGGGCGGAATGCCTCAGTTCACCCTCACCGTTGGAACTGCCACAGGTGCAACGCGCGTTGACCCTCCTGGGGTCGGCGTTCGACGATCTCCGTGACGACGCTCAGCGATGGGAGCCTCCTCGATGACGCAGCAGTCCGAGTCGACCACGAGCACGAGTACGTCCCCGAGCACGTCCGTATCCCCGAGCACGTCCATATCCACGAGTACGTCCGTGGCCACGAACACGCGGGACGCCGAGGAGCCGGCGTCCGCCATGGCCCCGACGGCGGGGCGTTCCTCACTGGCCGTTCCTCTCCGTCCGCTCGTCGAGCCCCCACCTCTCGCCGAACCCCGTCCGCTCGGTGAGCGCCGTGTGTGGCCGCGGTCGTTCGTCGACCGGCTGACCGCGCCGCTGCCGGGACTGCGGGCCTTCGCGCGGTTCGCCCGTGAGGGGGCGCTGCGGCCGGGGCCCGGGGGGCTCACCGACATTCCAGTGCTGCCCTTCGAACCGGGGCCGCTGCCGCGGGTGGGCACCCGTACCGTCGCCGTCTCCTGGGCGGGGCACGCGAGTTGGGTGATCCGCATGGGCGGGCTCACCGTCCTCACCGACCCGGTCTGGTCCCGCAAGATCCTCGGCACCCCGGCCCGGATCACCCCGGTCGGCGTGGCCTGGAGCGCGCTGCCGCGCGTCGACGCGGTCGTCATCAGCCACAACCACTACGACCATCTGGACGCGCCGACGCTGCGCCGACTCCCGCGCGACACACCGGTGTTCGTGCCGGCCGGACTCGGGCGCTGGTTCCGGCGCCGCCGGTTCACCCGGGTCACCGAGCTGGACTGGTGGGAGGCGGTCGAACTGAACGGCGTGCGCTTCGACTTCGTCCCCGCGCACCACTGGTCCAAGCGCGGTCTCACCGACACCTGCCGCACGCTGTGGGGCGGCTGGGTGCTGACGGCGCCCGAAGGACAGCGGGTGTACTTCGCGGGGGACACGGGGTACGGGCACTGGTTCGCGGCCATCGGGCAGCGGTACCCGGGGATAGACCTGGCCCTGCTTCCCATCGGGGCGTACGACCCCCGGTGGTGGTTGAGTGACGTCCACTGCGACCCGGAAGAGGCTGTTCGGGCGGCTGTCGACCTGGGGGCTCGGCGGATGGCGCCGATGCACTGGGGGACGTTCGTGCTGTCCGCGGAGCCCGTGCTCGAGCCGTTGACCCGGGTGAAGGCGGCTTGGGAGCGGGTGGGCTTGGAGCGGGGGAATCTGTGGGATCTGGCGGTGGGGGGCTCTCGGGTCCTGGGGTGATGGCGGTGGTGGGGTGCCTGCGGGTGGGCTGTGGTTGCTCGCGCAGTCCTCGCGCCCCTTACACGGGCGCTGCTTCTATCGCGGCGCGGTTCCGCGCACCCTCCGCCACACCCCCGGCGCCGCACTGATCGCCAGAGTCAGGACCACCGCCGCCACCACGCCCTCCCACGGCTCGTCGAAGAGGGAGCCGCCGAGGATGCCGATGACCTGGTAGGTGGCCGCCCAGGCGAGGCAGGCGGGGATGTCGCCGCGGGCGAAGGTGCGCAGGGGCATCTTCGCCAGCAGGCAGGCGAGCATCACCGGTATGCGGCCCGCCGGGACGAGGCGGGACAGGACGAGGACGGCGACGCCGTGGTCGTCCAGTTTTTCCTGGGCCTGGGTGAGGCGGTCCTCCGGGGCGCGCACCCGGATCGCCTCCAGCCAGCGCGAGCCGTTCTTGGATCCCATGCCGCGCCGGCCGAGCCAGTAGAGCGCCACGTCACCGAGGAACGCCGCGAGCGAGCCCACCGCGAAGACCAGCAGCAGGGCGAACGGCGCCGTCTCGTGAAAGGCCACCACGGCCGCCGAACTGACCAGCGCACCCGTCGGCACCACCGGGACCAGCGCGCCGATCAGCACCAGCACGAACAGCGACGGATAGCCGATCGCCTGCTGCGTGCTCTCCGGTGACACGGCCGCGCCCGTGGCGGACAGGAACAGGGCGGGGGCGGTGCTCTTGGCGGACAGGAATATCGCGGGGGCCGCGCCCATGGCGGTCAGAGGCGTCACCGCGCGACCTCCGGGCGCACGCTCTCGCCGTGTTCGAGCCGGTGCACCGCCACCTGGGGCGCACGCTCCCCAGCCAGGCGCACGAACTCATCACCCGGCGCATGGAATTCATGGGGGCGCACGCTGTCCATGCCGATGGGCCAGTACGTGCCGTAGTGCACCGGCACCGCGCTCCTCGGCATCAGCCGGGCCAGCGCCTCGGCGGCCCGCCCCGCGTCCAGGTGTCCCTCCCCGAGGAACGGGCCCCACCCGCCGACCGGCAGCAGCGCCACGTCGACCGGTCCGACCTCCTCGGCCATCGACTCGAACAGCCCGGTGTCCCCGGCGAAATACGTCCGGGCCTCGCCCTCCACCACGAAGCCCAGCGCGGGGGAGCGGTGCGGTCCGACCGGCAGTCGCCGCCCGTCGTGCCGCGCCGACACCGTACGTACGACCAGGTCACCGACCTCGGTCAGGTCCCCGGGCGCCACCTCGACGAACCGCAGATGGTCCAGCCTGCGCAGCGCCGGCACCACGCGCGGCGCGCCCTTCGGCACCAGCACCAGGGTGCCCGGCGCGAGCCGCTGCAACGAGGGCAGATGGAGATGGTCGGCGTGCAGATGCGAGACCAGCGCCACATCCGCGACCGCCGCCTCGGGAGGGGGCGGCGCCCCGCGCCTGCGCCGCAGGTGCGCGAGCCGGCGCGCGAAGAGCGGATCGGTGAGGACGCGTGTGCCGGAGTCCTCCAGCGTGCAAGTGGCGTGCCCCCACCAGGTGATCTCCACCGGCACTTCTTTGCCTCCTCCGTGCGACTCCCCCCGAGCCTACGTGCAGGAGTAGGGTCGGCCGCGAAACCCGGAGGTGAGGGGGGACGCCATGGGACACGCGCGCAGCGCCTCCGCAGTGCCGACCTTGGTCCGCGTCACGGCCATCGCGAGCCTGACGCCCCTGGAGGAGCTCGACGCGGATCCCTTCCTCGTGGACTCCCGCAGCCAGTACGCGATGTGCGCCCGCTGGGCCGCCGAGCGCGGTTACGTCGTCACCCGCGAACTCCTCGTCCGCGGTCTGCGCCCCGACCACCGCACCCTGTGGGCGGACGTCGAGGCGGGCCTCGTGGACCTGTTCGTCGCGCCGAGTCACCGCGTCCTGGAGCGCGCCCTCGCCTCCGTGGACGAGTTCACCGCCGAGTGCGCCCGCCGCGGCGTACGGATCGAGACGGTCGGGTGCGCGGAACCGTCGTACGACGCCCAGATGAAGGCCCGGGTCCACCGCCGCCTGTCGATGCCGACCGCGGGCTACGACGGCCGCTGAGGGGGACACCGGGGGCCGCTCGACCGTTGTGACAGGGTGGGAGCGGCCTCGCACACCGGGCGGGCCGGGACGTGAGGTGGACAGGGCGTGGGCGGAAGGCGTTGGCGGCGACTTCTCAGCGGAGTGTGGCGGAGCATCGCGGTGTGGGCCGTGTCCACGGTCACCATGCTCGTCCTCGCCGGTGTGCTGCCCGACTTCCAGCTGGAGTCCAGCAACGGCGACAGCGCCACGCGGATCGCCGTCACCGCCGGGGTCGGCGCGGCCGTCTTCGGTCTGCTCTCCTCGCTCGTGTGGCCCCTGCTCGTACGGGCACTGCTCCTGGTGCCCGCCCTCGTGCTCGGTCTGCTCGTCTTCTTCCTGAACGGCTCCTTGCTGCTGATAGCCCTGCGCATCAACCCCTCCGGGCAGGGCGAGGCCGCGCCCGAGACCGCCGTGGTCGTCGCCGCCGTGATGTCCGCGGTCGCCTCGGCCACCGGGGGTGCCCTCGCCGTCCGTGACGACGACGCCTACCGGCGCAGGCTCTACCGGCTCGCCGACCGGCGCCGCAGGCGCGGCGACGGGCAGGCCTGGCCCTCGACCCCCGGTGCCGTCTTCCTCCAGCTCGACGGCGTCGGCCACGACGTGCTGCAGGAGGCGGTCGGCAAGGGGCTGATGCCCACCGTCGCGCAGTGGCTCGACGGCTCCGGGGAGGGCGGCTGCCCCACCCACCGCCTCACCCCGTGGCGCACCGACTGGTCCAGCCAGACCGGCGCCAGCCAGCTCGGCATCCTGCACGGCAGCAATCACGACGTGCCGGCCTTCCGCTGGTACGAGAAGGACACCCACGAGGTCATGGTGTGCAACCGGCCCTCCAGCGCCGCCGAACTCCAGCGCCGGGCCATCGAGTACACCGGCGACGGAGGCCTGCTCACCGTCGACGGCGCCAGCCGCGGCAACCTCTTCAGCGGCGGCGCCGACCAGCTGGCTCTGGTGCTGTCCATGGCCGCGCGAAGGGGCCGGGAGAACCGTTCCCGCTCCGGCTACTTCGCCTACTTCAGCGACCCCGCCAACGCCGTCCGTACGGCCATGTCCTTCGTCGCCGAGGTGCTGCGCGAGATGGGCCAGTCCACGGGGGCCCGGATGAAGAAGCGGCGGCCCCGGGTCAAGCGCGGCGGGCTGTACCCCTTCGTGCGCGCCTTCGCGACCGTCGTCGAGCGGGACGTCGTCGTCGCCGCGGTGATCGGCGACATGCTCGCCGGGCGCAACGCGGTCTACGCGGACCTGGTGGCGTACGACGAGGTGGCCCACCACTCAGGGCCGCGCAGCCGGGACGCCGACAAGGTCCTGGAGCGCCTCGACCGGTCCCTCGCCCTGGTGGCCAAGGTCGCCGAACACGCCCCGCGGCCCTACCGGA
The DNA here is from genome assembly GCF_019091445.1 of Streptomyces sp. GbtcB7. Taxonomy (NCBI): domain Bacteria; kingdom Bacillati; phylum Actinomycetota; class Actinomycetes; order Kitasatosporales; family Streptomycetaceae; genus Streptomyces; species Streptomyces sp. GbtcB7. The sequence continues at coordinate 106,095 of NZ_JAGXJM010000011.1, read as the reverse complement.
TAGTGGTGCTGTCGGACCACGGCCAGAGCCCCGGCGAGACCTTCCTGACCCGCTACGGCCTCAGCCTCGGCAACCTGGTCCGGGCCGGCTGCGGCCTGCCCGTGCCGCGCAAGGCGCAGCGCACCCACAGCGGCACCGAGGCGCGGGCGGCGGTGCGGGCCGCGCTGCGCAGACCGGTCGAGGAGCGCGGCGAGCGTCACCGTCCCTCGCGCCGCTCCGAGCCCATCGTGCTGGCCTCCGGCAACCTCGGCCTGGTCTCCTTCCCCGACGTGCCGCACCGGATGAGCCGGGAGGAGATCGACCGCCGCCACCCCGCGCTGCTGTCCACCCTCGCCAACCACCCCGGCGTCGGCTTCGTGCTGGTCCGCAGCGAGGAGCACGGCGGTCTCGTGCTGGGCGCGAACGGCGCGGAGGCGCCGGTCGACAGGCTCGACGACGCGCGCCCGGGTCCGCTCGCCGACTTCGGCCCCGGCGCCGCCGACGCCGTACGACGTACGCACTCCTTCCCGCACGTCGCCGACATCATGGTCAACTCCTCGTACGACCCGAAGGAGGGCGAGGTCCTCGCCTTCGAGGAGCAGATCGGCTCGCACGGCGGACTCGGCGGGGCCCAGGCACGCCCCTTCCTGCTGTCACCGGTGGCCCTGTCCGTGCCGGTCGAGGACGACGCGGATCTCGTGGGCGCGGAGCAGGTGCACCGCGTACTGCGGCGCTGGCTGCGCGAGTGCGACGGCCCCCAGGTGCCGCTGGCGGCGCCCGCGGACGAGCGCGCCGCCTGAGCCACGGCCAGGGGGCGGGGCCGGGGCGGCGGAAAACGGGCTGCGGTCGGTGGCGGCGGACGGGCCCCGGTCGGTGGCGGCGGAAAATGGGCTGCGGTCGGCGAGCCCCGCGCACACACTGTTCGCATGGAGCACCGCGCACCCGCGGGGCACTTCCCGACCCCCGAGGATGCTGCGTGCAGGCAGTAGTGACCGTCACCCCCGCCCGTATACCGGAACTGCTGCTCGGTCTCGCGACCGTGCGGCCGGTCTTCCTCTGGGGCGCCCCCGGCATCGGAAAGTCCTCCCTGGTGAGGGAGTTCGCCGAGTCGCTGGGACTGGAGTGCGTCAGCCTGCTCGGCACCCAGCTCGCGCCCGAGGACCTGATCGGCGTCCCGCAGATCCGCGACGGGCGCTCGGTGTTCTGCCCGCCGGAGGCGATCGCCCGGGACGAGCCGTACTGCCTCTTCCTGGACGAGCTGAACGCGGCGACGCCGGATGTGCAGAAGGCGTTCTACTCGCTGATCCTGGACCGCCGCATCGGCAACTACGAGCTGCCCAAGGGCTCGATCGTGATCGGCGCGGGCAACCGCGCCACCGACAACGCGCTGGCCCGCCCGATCGCCTCCGCGCTGATCAACCGCCTCACGCACGTGCACCTGGAGGCCTCCTCCAAGGACTGGCTCGGCTGGGCCGCAGGCAACGGCATTCACCCCTGGGTCGTGGACCACCTCACCGACCGGCCCGACCACCTGTGGTCCAAGCCGCCGAAGACCGAGGAGCCGTTCTCCACGCCCCGCTCCTGGCACATGCTCTCCGACGCGCTGCACTCCTTCGGACCGGCCCTCGACGAGCCGACCCTGAAGGTGATCGCGCACGGCACGCTGACGCCCGCGCACGCGGTCGCCTTCTGCGGCTATGTGAAGATCGTGCGCAGCCAGTTCGGCATCGAGGCGATCGTCAAGGGCGACGCCCGCTGGCCGCACCGCCCCGAGGACCGAGACCTGCTCTACTACCTCGCCGAGTCCTTCCGCGGCCGGCTCGTCAAGGAACTGCCCGCCAGCAAGGAGCACCTCTCGGCGAGCGGACAGCAGACCGCGTACCGCGCCAAGTCGCTGCTCGTGCAGCTCGCCGAGATCTCCGTGGAGGTCGCGCAGAGCGTCATCGCCCCGGACACCGACGGCAATCCTCTCCTGCCCGCCTGGTTCCTGGTCGAGGCGGCCCGCGACATGCCCCGGCTGGTCGAGGCGCGGCAGTGAGCCGTACCTCGACGAGCCGTAGTAAGGGACAGCCGAAGAAGGACCTGGCGGCGGAGGCCTTCGCGGAGGGGATGCGGCTGGTGCGGGCCAACCGGGCGCTCGCCGCCATCGGCTTCAGCACCTGCCGCCAGGAGGACTGCCCCGACTCGCCGCGCGACGGTCTCGTCCGCGTCGACTCCAACGGCGTACTGCACGTCCACCCCACCCGCCGCGCCGAACCCGTCGAGTGGGCCTGGGCGGTCGCGCACGCCGTCATCCACCTGGGCTTCGGCCATGTCCCGGCGGCGCCGAAGACGCGCGAGCAGCCCGACCGTCACGCCCTCGCCGCCCGCTGCGCGGTCGTCAACCGCTTCCTGCTCGGCTTCCCCATCGGCCTCACCCCCGAGGACCTGCCGCCCGCATACCCCGACGGCGACGAGGAGCAACTCGCCGCCCGCTGGCGGCGCGAGGGCACTCCGGCCCCGTACGAGCGCTGCGGTACGGCCGGCGGCGAGCCGGACCAGCTGCTGGTGCCGTGGGACACCTGGAAGGGCGGTCAGGCCCCGGACTGGCAGCTCGAGTTCGCGCACGCCCTGACCCGCACCGTGGCCACGGCGATGGACATGGCCGGCGGCCGCCGCGGCTCGATGCGCGGCGGGCCCACCCGGCTGCAGCCCTGGGAGCGGGCGCTGAGCTGGTTCATCTCCTCCTACCCGCTGCTCGGCGGCATCGCGGCCGGCATCACCCTGGTCGCCGACGCCGAGCTGGCCCGCGCCCACGACATCTCCGTCGCCGCCGTGAACGCGGAGGCGGGGGAGATCTACATCAACCCGCTGCGTCAACTGGAGGACGAGGAATGGCGGTTCGTCCTCGCCCACGAGATGCTGCACGCCGCCCTGCGGCACGGCGACCGCTGCGGCGCCCGCGACCCGTACCTCTTCAACATCGCGGCCGACTACGTCATCAACGGCTGGCTGTGCGAGATGCAGGTCGGCACGATGCCCGAAGGACTCCTGTACGACGCGGAGTTGAAGGACCTCTCGGCGGAGGAGGTGTACGACCGGATCGCGAAGGACCTGCGCCGGATGCGCCGGCTGTCCACGCTGCGCGGCAAGGGCGCGGGTGACATCCTCGGCGCCCCGCTCGGCTCCCCGCGCGACTACGTGGACCTGGACGAGCTTTACCGGCGAGGCCTGAGCCACGGCTTCGACCTGCACCAGCAGCTGGAGCGGGGCTATCTGCCGGGCGGTCTGGTCGAGGAGATCCGCGCGCTCGACCATCCGCCGCTGCCCTGGGACGCCCGCCTGGCCCGCTGGTTCGACGAGTTCGTGCCCCGTCCCGAGCCGGTACGGACGTACGCGCGCCCCTCGCGCCGTCAGGCGTCCACCCCCGACATCCCGCGCGCGGGACGGTACTTCCCGCCCGAGGAGATCGCCCGCTGCACCTTCGGCGTCGTCCTCGACACCTCCGGCTCCATGGACCGCACGCTGCTCGGCAAGGCGCTGGGCGCCATCGCCTCGTACGCCGAGGCCCGGGACGTACCGGCCGCGCGGGTGGTGTTCTGCGACGCGGCGCCGCACGACGCGGGCTATCTTCCGGTCACCGAGATCGCCGGTCGCGTACGGGTGCACGGGCGCGGCGGTACGGTGCTGCAGCCCGGCATCGATCTGCTGCACCGCGCGGACGACTTCCCGCCGGGCGCGCCGCTGCTGGTCATCACGGACGGCTGGTGCGACGTGCTGCGGGTGCGGCGCGAGCACGCGTATCTGATTCCGCAGGGCGCGCGGCTCCCGTTCACGGCGCGGGGACCCGTCTTCCGGGTGCGGTGAACCGTCTTCGCGGTCTCGGTGAGCCGTCATTCTGGGTGAGTCGCGCGCAGGTGTGATCGGATGGTGCGCACGGACCCCGAAAACGGGACCCCATCGAAGGGAATCATCGTGGCAACCACGCGCACCGCGCACACCGTGTGGGAAGGCAACCTGCTCGAGGGCAGCGGCGTCGTCACCTTCGACTCCTCCGGCATCGGCCAGCAGCCGGTGACGTGGGCGTCGCGGGCGCAGGACGCCAACGGCAAGACCAGCCCCGAGGAGCTGATCGCCGCCGCCCACTCCAGCTGCTTCTCCATGGCGCTGTCGCACGCCCTCGCGGGCGCGGGCACCCCGCCCACCAAGCTCGTCACCAACGCCGACGTCACCTTCCAGCCCGGCGAGGGCATCACCGGCATCCACCTGACCGTGGAGGGCACGGTGCCGGGCCTCGACAACGACGGCTTCGTCGCGGCGGCCGAGGACGCGAAGAAGAACTGCCCGGTCAGCGCGGCGCTGACCGGCACGACGATCACCCTGACGGCCAAGCTGGCCTGACGTCCGGGAGCAGTACGGCGCCGCGGTCCCCGCGCAGGGCCCGCGGCGCTGTCATGTCCGCCCCATTGACAAGAACGCACTCAAGTTTTGTGCTTGAAGGTGGGCAGCGCCCTGGCGGAAGGGGACGGACATGGCACGTGCGGTCGGGATCGACCTCGGTACGACGAACTCGGTGGTGGCCCTCCTGGAAGGCGGCGACCCCACCGTCGTGACCAACGCGGAGGGTGCGCGCACCACCCCCTCCGTGGTGGCCTTCGCCAAGAACAGCGAGGTGCTCGTCGGCGAGGTCGCCAAACGGCAGGCGGTGACGAACGTGGAGCGCACCGCGCGCTCGGTCAAGCGCCACATGGGCGACGCGAGCTGGCGCTTCCCGGAGAAGGGCTCCGTCGACGGCACCCGCTACCGCGCCCAGGAGCTGTCGGCGCGCGTCCTGCAGAAACTGAAGCGGGACGCGGAGGCCTACCTCGGCGAGGACGTCACGGACGCCGTGATCACCGTGCCCGCGTACTTCGACGACGCCCAGCGCCAGGCCACCAAGGAGGCGGGCGAGATCGCGGGCCTGAAGGTGCTGCGGATCATCAACGAGCCGACGGCCGCCGCCCTCGCCTACGGCCTCGACCGGGGCGAGGAGCAGACCGTCCTCGTCTTCGACCTGGGCGGCGGCACCTTCGACGTCTCGCTCCTGGAGATCGGCGACGGCGTCATCGAGGTCAAGGCGACCAACGGCGACACCCGGCTCGGCGGCGACGACTGGGACCAGCGGATCGTCGAACACCTCGCACAGCGCTTCAAGGCCTCGTACGGCATCGATCTCGGCCACGACAAGATGGCGCTGCAACGGCTGCGCGAGGGCGCCGAGAAGGCCAAGATCGAACTGTCCAGCTCCTCCGAGACCACCATCAACCTGCCCTACATCACCGCCACCGCCGACGGCCCCCTGCACCTCGAGGAGAAACTGACCCGCGCCCAGTTCCAGGAGCTGACCGCCGATCTGCTCGACCGCTGCAAGACCCCCTTCCACCAGGCGGTCAAGGACGCGGGCGTCAAGCTCGCCGCGATCGACCACGTCATCCTGGTCGGCGGCTCGACCCGGATGCCCGCCGTCACGGACCTGGTCAGGGAACTCGCCGGCAAGGACCCGCACAAGGGCGTCAACCCGGACGAGGTCGTGGCGCTCGGCGCGGCCCTCCAGGCGGGTGTCCTCCGGGGGGACGTGAAGGACGTCCTGCTCCTCGACGTCACCCCGCTGTCCCTCGGCATCGAGACCAAGGGCGGCATCATGACCAAGCTCATCGAGCGCAACACCACGATCCCGACCCGCCGTTCGGAGATCTTCACCACGGCCGTGGACAACCAGCCCTCGGTCGGTATCCAGGTCTACCAGGGCGAACGCGAGATCGCCGCGTACAACAAGAAGCTCGGCGTCTTCGACCTCACCGGGCTGCCGCCCGCGCCGCGCGGAGTCCCGCAGATCGAGGTCGCCTTCGACATCGACGCCAACGGGATCATGCACGTCTCCGCGAAGGACCTCGCCACCGGGCGCGAACAGAAGATGACCGTCACGGGTGGCTCCGCGCTCCCCAAGAACGACATCGACCGCATGATGCGCGAGGCCGAGCAGTACGCCGAGGAGGACCGCGCGCGCCGCGAGGCCGCCGAGACCCGCAACCAGGCCGAACAACTCGTCTACCAGACCGAGAAGTTCCTCCGCGACAACGAGGAGCGCATCCCCTCCGGGACGAAACCCGAGGTCGAGTCCGCCGTCGCCGACCTCAAGCGCCTCCTGGAGGACTCCGCCACCGACACCGCCGCCCTGCGCGGCGGCGTCGAGAATCTGGCCTCGGTGAGCCAGAAGATGGGCCAGGCCATGTACGCCCAGGCCCAGCAGACGCCCCGGGAGGAGCCGGCCGCCGAGCACACCACGGCGGCGGAGGAGGGTGTGGTGGACGCCGAGATCGTGGACGACGAGAGGGAGACGAGGGGCGGCGCGGCGTAAGGACCCTCGAGGTGAGGGGCTCGAGGAGAGCCCCTCCCTGGGAACTCCCCGCCAAGAGCCCCTCCCTGGGAACTTCTCAGTAGGAGTCCCGGATCTCCCGCAGGATCTCCTTGGTGCGGGGCACGGAGGCGGCGTGGGCGGACATGTGGTCCAGCACTTCCAGGTGCATGGCCACCTCGGCGCGCGAGTCGAGGTAGATGGCACCGGTCAGGTACTCGCTGTAGACCATGTCGGGCAGTTCCGGCTCCGCGAAGCGGAACAGCGCGAAGGAGGTGTACGTCCCCGGATGCGGGCCGCTCGCGTACTCGGCGACCTGGACGGAGATGTCGTCGCTCTCCATCTCCCGCAGCAGCCGGTCGATCTGGTCCCGCATGACCTCGCCACGGATGCTCACCGGACGCCGCAGCGCGGTCTCGTCCATGATCACCCAGAGGTGGGGCCGGTGCTCGCGCCCCAGCAGCAGCTGCTGCCGCGTCATGCGCAGCGTCACATGCCGCTCGATGGCCTCGGGGCCCGTCTGGCCCACCGTTCCCGCCTCCAGCACGGCGCGCGCGTACTCCTCGGTCTGCAGCAGCCCGGGCACGAAGTGCGGCTCGTACGAGCGGATCAGACGGGCGGCGCCCTCCAGGCTGACGTGCATGCTGAACCAGTCCGGCAGCACATCGTGGAACCGCTGCCACCAGCCCGGCTGGTTCGCCTCCTCGGCGAGCGCGACGAAGGCGGCCACCTCGTCGTCGGCCACGCCGTACGTCGTCAGCAGCACCTGGAGGTACGGGATCTTGAGGGCGACCTCGGCCATCTCCATCCGCCGCACCGTCGCCGGGGCGACACGCAGGACACGCGCGGCTTCTTCCCGCTTCAGCCCGGTGGCCTCCCGCAATTCCTGCAGCCGCCGCCCGAGCACCACTTGCCCCACGGTGGGCGCAGCCCGCCGCTCACTCACGCCACGCCCTCCCCAAGCGCCGAAGCCACCACTCAAACGGATCGGCGACGCTCCGTCAAGACACCAGTGACTGAAGGTATTTGACCGTCGCCGGATCCGCGGGCAGAAACGTCTCGATGGCCAGCTCGGCGACGGTCACGTCCATCGGGGTGTTGAAAGTGGAGATGGAGGAGATGAAGGACAGCACGCGCCCGCCGTGCTCGATCTGCAGGGGGAGCGCGAAATAGGGAACGGGCTCGACGCCACCATCCAGTTCCCCTGCCTGTTCCTGCTCCGGTACCGGGTAGGCCGCCACCTCCTCGTGGAGCGCACGCAGTGGCTCGGAGCGGTCCAGGGCGATCTGCCGTTCCATCTGCGCGAGCAGGTGGTCGCGCCACTCGCGGTGGTTGCGGATCCGCGGCGCCAGGCCCTCCGGGTGGAGGGTCAGCCGCATCGCGTTCAGCGGCGGTGTGAGCAGCGACTCGGAGACGCCCTCCAGGAGCATGGTGATGCCACGGTTGGCGGCGAGCACGGTGTAGGTGGCGTCGACCACCAGCGCCGGGTAGGGCTCGTAGCCCTGGATCAGCCGCTCCATGCCCTGGCGCAGGGCGTCCATCGAGGGGTCGTCGAGGGGGGTCTCCGGGTAGTGGGGCGCGTAGCCGGCGGCCAGCAGCAGCGCGTTGCGTTCCCGTACGGGGACGTCGAGGTGTTCGGCCAGCCGCAGCACCATCTCCTCGCTCGGGCGGGAGCGGCCGGTCTCGATGAAGCTGATGTGGCGGGCCGAGGAGTCGGCCCGCAGCGCCAGTTCCAGCTGGCTGACCCGGCGCTGCTCCCGCCAGCCCCGCAGCAGCGGGCCGACGCCTTTGCCGGCAGGGGTGGTTGAGGGCCTGGTCGGACCAGCGGCGACGATGGACATACGCCGACCGTAACCGAGGAAGGCCATGGGTGGAGCATGGGCCTTGCCCTCGAACGCCGGCCGGCCGGGGCTTTTGGGGGCGCGGGGAACTGCGCGACCAGCCCCCACCCACCCGCAGTCGAAGCACACACCCGGGGGTCTGGGGGCGGAGCCCCCAGGGATGGGGCCGGAGCGCCGGAGAGCCCTGGTCGAGGGACTGTGGCAGGCTGAGAAAAGGCCCCCACCGCACCCCACCGCATCCCCACCGCACGAAGAACGGAGCGAGATCATGCCCGTCGAACCCCTGTCGCAGAAGGAGATCGAGGATCAGCTCGCGGAGCTGCCCGGCTGGTCGCTGGACGGCGACCACCTCGCCCGCTCCTACCGCCTCCCCTCCCACTTCGCCGCGACCGCGATGGTCGTACACATCGCCCAGGTACAGGAGGAGCTCGACCACCACTCCGACCTCACCCTCGGCTACAACACGATCTCCCTCACCGTGAACACCCACAGCGTCGGCGGCGCCGTCACCGAGCTCGACCTCAAGCTCGCCCGCAGGGTGGAGGCACTCGCTCCGGGACATGGCGCACACTGATCCGCATGCTGGACTACGACAAGGAAGCCGACGCATACGACGCCAGCAGGGGCGGTGAGCCCAGAGCGGCCGCTGCCGCGGACGCCGTACTCGGCCTCGTCCCCGACGACGTACAGGCCCTGCTCGACGTCGCCTGCGGCACCGGAATCGTCACGCGCCGCCTCGCCGCCGCCCGGCCGACGCTCCGCGTGACGGGCGCGGACGCCGCGCAGGGCATGGCCCGGATGGCGGCGGCACGGCTCCCGGGCGCGGTGGTCCGCGCCGACAGCCGCCGACTGCCCTTCCCCGACGCCTCGTTCGACGCCGTCACCAGCGTCTGGCTGCTCCATCTGGTCGACGGCGCCGAGGACGTCCGCGCCATCGTCGCCGAGTGCGCGCGGGTCCTGCGCCCGGGCGGGGTGTACGTCACCACCGTCGACAAGGCCGCCGCGCACGACGTGGGCAGCGACATCGACGCCGTACTCGCCTCCCGCCCGCGCCGCCCCGCCCAGGACCGCACCGAGGACGTCGAGGCGTACGCCGTCGAGCACGGCCTCACCCCGACCGGTCGGGCCCGTTTCCGGGGCCACGGCCAGGGCCGCAGCCCGCGCAGCACGGTGGCGGACCTGCGCCGCGGCTGGTTCACCCGGATCGCCCCGGACGACCCGCTGACCGAGCGTTTCGTCACGTTGCTCGAAGCGCTGCCCGATCAGGAAGTCCCGCGCCCCGACCCGCAGTTCGCTCTCCGCGCGTTCAGGAAGATCCCCGCCGCGCGAACTCCATGACCCAGTTGGTCACCCACGTCATCTCCCTGTCCACGGAGAAGGCCTGCTCCCAGCGGGCCGTGGTCGGGGAGATCCCCGACCACACGAACCGCACCCGCACGTCCTTCCCGTCGTGCGTGTCGTCGCCGTGGAACGCACCCCGCCCGTCGGACCCGAACCGCCCCACCACCGGCGGAAACAGCTTCCCGCTGCGGCTCGACGACCAGTTCAGCGACCACACCCGCGCCGCCGGGTCGAAGAGCCGCAGGGTGAGCCCCTGCCAACCCTCACCGGGCACCGTCATCTCGTCGATGTTCGCGGCGCCGTCGAACAGGCTCCAGCAGCGGTTCGTGGCCCCGAACTCCTCCCAGCCGCTGTCGGGATCGAGGAAGTCGGTCAGACGCCGGTGGTGGACGTCCCACTCGCCGTGGAAGAAGTCGAAGTCGTGCGGGCTGCTCATGAGCGGTCTCCAGTCGTGCCCTCGGGGAGGGTGTCGGCGAGGTAGGCGTCGAGGTCGGGGGCGTCGGGCGCGAGCATGTGCCGTACCCAGGCATCGCGTTCGTGCAGGATCGGCGGCAGCTCCCAGACGCAGCCGATCCAGGGGAGGTCGGGTGTGATGAAGTGCGTGGGGTCCCGGTCCGGGCAGCCCAGAACCGGCTGGCCCGCCGACGCGCCGCGGAAGTGCAGGACGTTGTCCCACACCCAGCTGTACGCGTTGAGGTAGGCGCCGTCGTCTCCGCCCCGGTGCAGTACGACAAAGGTCGCGGGCGGTGTGCCGTCGGGCTCCGGCAGCAGTTTCGGCAGCATCGCGTACGCCGCCGCCTCGACGTCGGGTGCGATACCGGCCGGGTCCGCGGTGACGTGGTAGCGCTTGATCCGTCGCCCCGCCACCTCGATGGGCGGCGGCACGGTCAGCAGTTTCTCCCTGAAGTTCCGGGAGCGTGGGTCGTTCGGTTCGTTCGAGGAGTTCGGAAAGGTCGTCGAGGCCATGACGCGCACGCTAGGCCGACTTCACTGACACCATATGTCAGTGAAGTCCAGCCGACTCGTCTCGATCCTCCTGCTGCTCCAGACCCGCGGCCGGATGACCGCCGCCGACCTCGCCGAGGAACTCGACGTCTCGGTGCGCACGGTCTACCGGGACGTCGAGGCACTGAGCGCGGCGGGCGTCCCGCTGTACGGCGACGCGGGGCACGCCGGCGGCTACCGCCTCCTCGACGGCTACCGCACCCGTCTCACCGGCCTCACGGAGGGGGAGGCCGAGGCCCTCTTCCTCGCCGGCGTCCCCGGCCCCGCCGCCGAGCTGGGCCTCGGTCCGGTCCTGGCCGCCGCTCAGCTGAAGGTGCGCGCCGCCCTCCCGCGCGAGCTGCGCACGCACGCCGACCGGATCAGCGGCCGCTTCCACCTGGACGCCCCCGGCTGGTACGCGGACGCCGACGACACCCCGTACCTCCCCGCCGTCGCCGACGCCGTCTGGAACGCGCGGGTGGTGCACGTCCTGTACCGCCGCTGGCGCGAGCCCACGGATGTGCGGCGCCGCCTGGAACCGTACGGCCTGGTCCTGAAGGCGGGCCGCTGGTACGTCGTCGCGGGCCCCGGTCCGCGCACGTTCCGCGTCGACCAGATTCTCGAACTCACCTCGACAGTGGAGGAGTTCAGCCGCCCGGAGACGTTCGACCTGGCCGCGTACTGGACGGCGTACCAACAGGAGTTCCACGACCGGCTGCACCGCGCCGAGGCCGTGATCCGGATCGCGCCGGGAGCCGTTCTCACCGGCCCGGCGGCCCGTGCCGCCGAGGTCAACGGCCGTACAGATACGGATGGTTGGACCCGCGCCACCGTCCCCATCGAGTCCATCGACCAGGCCCACGACGCATTCCTCGGACTGGGCGCGGCGATCGAGGTGGTGGAGCCCGCCGAACTGAGGGAGCGCATCGCGCGCACGGTGGCGGCACTGGCCCGCCTGTACGCGTAGAAGGCACGTGCACGCAGGTGTCCAAAGGCGGCAACTCCTCTGCCCACCACGGCAACTGAGGGGACAGAAGCAGTCTGTCCTCCCAGGAGGTAACCATCGTGCAGCACCCGCACAGGCAGCACCGCAGACGCGTCATCGGTTCGGCCCTGGTGGCCACGGTCGCCCTGATCGCCGCCGGGCTCACCGCCCTCGGCACCGGAACGGCCCATGCGGCCACGGCCCGACAGGTGGAGTCCCTCGACCGGGGCGTCGTCAGTGTCCACACCGACAGCGGCAACCTGGTCAGCTGGCGCTGGCTCGGCACCGACCCGAACGACGTGTCGTTCAACGTCTACCGCGCCGGTACGTTGGTCAACTCGTCGCCGATCACCGGCTCCACCAACTACTTCCATTCGGGTGCGCCCGCCCAGGCCGACTACACGGTGCGCGCGGTCGTGAACGGCGTCGAGCAGGCCGACTCCGTCCACGCCGTCCAGTTCCGCACCGGATACAAGGACGTGCCCATCACCCCGCCCGCGGGCGGCACCACTCCCGACGGAGTCGCCTACACCTACGAGGCCAACGACGCCTCCGTCGCGGATCTCGACGGCGACGGCCAACTCGACTTCGTCCTCAAGTGGCAGCCCACCAACGCCAAGGACAACTCCCAGTCCGGCTACACCGGCAACACCGTCATCGACGGCATCAAGCTCGACGGCACCCGCCTGTGGCGCATCGACCTGGGCAGGAACATCCGCTCGGGCGCGCACTACACACAGTTCCAGGTGTACGACTACGACGGCGACGGCAAGGCCGAGGTCGCCATGAAGACGGCGGACGGGACGACGGACGGCCGGGGCACGGTGATCGGCAGTTCCTCCGCCGACTACCGGAACTCCAGCGGATACGTGCTGTCCGGGCCCGAGTACCTGACCATGTTCAACGGGCAGACGGGCGCCGCCATGGGCACCGTCGACTACGTCCCGGCGCGCGGCACGGTCTCCTCCTGGGGCGACTCGTACGGCAACCGCGTCGACCGATTCCTCGCGGGAACGGCCTACTTGGACGGCTCCCGGCCCTCCCTCGTCATGGCGCGTGGCTACTACACCCGTACCGTCATCGCCGCCTGGGACTGGCGGGGCGGCGCGTTCACCCGGCGCTGGACCTTCGACACCAACTCCTCGACCAACAGCGGCAAGGGCTACGACGGCCAGGGCAACCACCAGTTGTCGGTCGCGGACGTCGACGGGGACGGCAAGGACGAGATTGTGTACGGCTCGATGGCCGTGGACGACAACGGCAACGGCCTGTGGACCACCAAGAACGGACACGGGGACGCCCTGCACGTCGGCGACCTCGACCCTTCCCGCCCCGGCCTGGAGGAGTTCAAGGTCGATGAGGACTCCTCGAAACCGGCGTCCTGGATGGCGGACGCCAGGACGGGCGCGATCCTCTGGTCCACGGCGGCCAACGGCGACAACGGCCGAGGCGTCTCCGGTGACATCTGGGCGGGCAGCGCGGGCGCCGAGTCCTGGTCCTCGCACGCCGACGGCGTCCGCAACCCGCAGGGCACGGTGGTGGCGACCCGCAAGCCGGGCAGCATCAACTTCCTGTCCTGGTGGGACGGCGACCCCGTCCGTGAACTCCTCGACGACACCCACATCGACAAGTACGGCACCTCGTCCGACACCCGCCTGCTGACCGGTTCGGGCGTCCACTCCAACAACAGCACCAAGGCGACTCCGTCACTGTCCGGCGACATCCTCGGAGACTGGCGCGAGGAGGTCGTCTGGCCGACGACCGACAACACGGCCCTCAGGATCTACTCCACCCCCTACGAGACGACCACAAGGATCACCACCCTCCTCCACGACACCCAGTACCGCACGGCCCTGGCCTGGCAGAACACCGCCTACAACCAGCCCCCGCACCCGAGCTTCTTCATCGGCGACGGGATGACGACGGCACCCCGGCCGACGGTCTACACGCCGTAAGCAGTAGGGGCGCGTGCCGGGTGTGGCGCGCCCCTACTCGCTCAGCTCACCGTGCAGGTCTGATCCCCCAGCTTGAAGGACGTGGGTGTGGTGTTCGACCCCGTCCAACTTCCCGTGAAGCCGAAGCTCACCGACGAACCCGCCGCCACGTTCGCGTTCCAGGTCAGGTTCTTCGCTGTGACCGTCGTGCCCGACTGGGTGGCGTCGGCGTTCCAGGCCTGGGTGATCTTCTGTCCGTCCGCGAAGGCCCAGGAGAGGGACCAGCCGCTCCAGGCGGTGGTGCCGGTGTCGGTGAGCGCCACGTCGGCCTGGAAGCCGCCCGACCACTGGTTGGTGATCTTGTACGTCACCGCGCAGGCGCCCGTCGGCGGGGGCGTCGGATCCGTACCGCCACCCCCGCCACCGGTGTCGGAGCTGTCGCCGTAGATGATTCCGCGCCCGTTGGTCGCGATGTAGACGCGTCCGTAGATCCGCGGGTCTCCCGTGATCGCGCCGCCGGTCCAACCCCACTGGTGGGCGTCGTCGTTGATGCGGGTCCAGCTCGCGCCCTTGTCCGTCGAGCGGAAGATGCCACGCACCCCGCCGATCTTCGCGCTGGTGTAGAGCGTCTGGTACGAGGCGCCGGTCGCCGCCTTGCCGAAGCCTATGGTGTCGGCCTGGTCGACGTTCGACAGCTTGGTGAAGCTCGCGCCGCCGTCCGTGGAGTGCCACAGCCCGTACGCGCCGTCGCTCGCGCCGCCCGCCAGCCACACGTCACCCTTCGCGCCGGGCAGCGCCTTGAAGCGCACGCTGTCACCGCTCGGCAGGCCGGTGGCGGCGGAGGCGGTGAAGGTCGCGCCGCCGTCCGAACTGACGTAGAAACGACCGGACTTGAACCCGTAGAAGGTCTTCGGGTCGACCCGGTCCGACTCCACGAGCGCCCCGGACGGGATGCCGCCGGACGCCGACCACGACGTACCGAAGCCGGTCGTGTACTGCACCCCCGCGCCCGCCGGGCTCCACACGAAACGACTGCCGTCGGACGCCGCGGCGACCGTGCCGCCACCGCTGACGCCCGAAGGGTCGGTGCCCGCGAACCAGTTGGCGCCGTTGTCCGTGGAGAAGGCGATGTGCGGGCCCGAGTCGAGGTTGCCGACGCGCACCACCGTGTTCGGGTTGGTCTCGGCGTAGTCGAGGCTCGTCGTCGTGGTGAAGTTCGGCGAGGTGTACATCATCGACGGCACCTTGGTGAGGTCCGTGTGCCGGAAGCCGCCGATGTCACCGAGGGCGCTGAGGAGGGTGGCCCCGGAGGGGGGAGCGGCCAGGTCGTTGACGGCCGTCTCCTCCAGGCCCTGGACCATCGGCCGAATCGTGAACTGGCTGTTGCTGTCCCAGTTCGTGAGGTTCTCGGTGCCGTAGATCGTCGCACCCGTTCCGTACATCATCCGGGCGGAGTTGAACGGGTCGATCTCCAACCCCTCGGTCATCCAGCCGAGTTTGGGGGACTGCTCGGGGGGCGACGGGTTCGCGTTGAACGTCAGCCAGGGCACGGACGACACGTCCATCGTGTAGCGGTTCGAGCGGTTCGGGTACGAGGTGTAGTCCCAGGCCTTCGTCCAGGTGCCGCCACTGTCGGTGGATCGGAAGATCTGGGTGTCCGGCCACCACGAGCTGTACGCCGTGGTCATCACCGTGCCCGGATGCTGCCGGTCGACGGTCAGTCCGCTGAATCCGTAGTAGGTGTCGGCCTCCGCGACCGGGCTGATGTCCGTCCAGGTCCCGGTCCTGGTCGCGTACCGCCACAGCCGGCCCTTGCCGCCGTCGTACGGGCCGCCCTTGTCGCTGTAGGCGAGGTAGAGGTAGCCGTTCGTGGCGTCGAGGACGCCCTTGTGGGCGAGGTAGCCGGTGGGCTGTCCGGCGAGCCGGGACCAGGTCGCGCCGCCGTCCGTCGAGCGGTAGACCGCGTTGTCCTTGTCGGCGACCCCGACGTAGATCGTCTGCGTGGCGCTTCCGGAGGTGCCCGTGGACTCGTCGAAGGTCACCCACACGATGCCCTGGTTGTCGCTGGCGTAGCCGCTCGTGTCGGTCGCGTCCTGCACGTAGGTGCCGACGTTCGGGAAGTTGGTCACCTGCGACCACGTGACACCCGAGTCCGTGGACCGCCACAGACCCTTGCCGCTCGGCGCGCCGAGGTACAGCACGCTGTCCTTGCGGGGGTCGATCGCGAGGCGCTCGCCCATGCCCCGGCCCGGCATGTTCCCGCCCAGCTTGAAGGGCAGGTCCGTCCTCTGCCAGCTCGCGCCCCGGTCGGCGGAGCGCAGCACGGCACCGTTGCCGGGGTCCCAGCTGTTCGTGTAGGTGCCGACCGCCGCGTACACCTTGTTCGGGTCGACGGAGTCGGACGCGAGGCTGACCACCCCGGTGTGGCCCCACCGGTCCCAGCCGATCGAGTCCGTGAGCGGGGTCCAGGTCTTCGTCGACTCCTGCCAGCGGTAGGCGCCGCCGATGTCCGTGCGGGCGTAGGCGAGGTTCTTCTCGGAGCGGTTGAAGACGATGCCGGGGACGAAGCCGCCGCCGTCGATCCGGGCGTTCTTCCAGGTGTACGTGTCGGCGGCGAGCGTCGTTGTCGGGGTGCTCGCGGCGAGGGCGGACGGACTGCCCGCCAGCAGGCCGGCGGCCAGTGCCAGTACGGCCGTGAGGATACGGGTTCTTCGCACGGTGGGGTCCTCTCTGAAGGAGGGCATGACGACCGGGCGGCCCCCAGTGCGGGTGGGGGCCGCCCGGCCAGGCGGCCCCGTCGTCAGGTGACGAGACCACGCACGCGGAGCCTTCAAGCGGTTCCGATGAATCGCGGCCGGCAACCGCGCCCCGACAGGGGCGCGGGGAACTGCGCGACCGGCCACAACCGGCCCGCAGCTCAAGTACCGCCCGACCCGCGGAGCGCTCGGCGGGGACTATTCGAGAAGCTCCGCGTACGAGCCCATGGCCAGGGCGATGTCCGCCTGGGCCCAGAACCGGTGGTACGTGAAGGAGGGCGCGGCTCCGCCCGCCAGATAGGCCTCGATCTTCGACCAGTTCGGGTCGTTCTTGTAGAAGGACCTGAGCGAGGTGAAGGTCGACGTGGAGTTGATCGTGTCGCCGTTCGGCATCTTGCCGCTCCAGCCGGACGGTACGTAGACCGTGTCGTCGAAGCGGTTGTAGTCGGCGCGGGTCTCCGGGACGGCGATGCCCAGGCTGTCCTGGTAGTTGCTCCACATGCCGTCGAGGAGTGCCTTCGCCGTCGTCTTCGCCTGGGCGTTGCCGGACTTGGCGGCGTAGTACGACAGGGTCTTGGCGTATGCGGCGGCCACACCGACGTCGTTGGTGTAGTCGGCGACGGTCACGTGAAGTCCGGTGTTGGCGCCGGGACTTGAGGCGTTCCAGGTGTCGGGTGCGCCGGACCACTGGAGCGTGGAGGGGATCTGGTAGGTGCCGTCCGGGTTGATCGTGGTCTTGGACAGCGCCCAGGAGATCCACTTGTCGAGGATCGCCTTCGCGCTCGCGTTCCCCGTCTGCTGGTAGTACTCGGCGACCCGCTCCATGGACCAGGCCTGGAAGCCGAACCACTGGTTGGACGGCGGGTCGTGGTACACCGGCTGCTGGTCGTAGTACATGCCGTAGAAGGTCGGCGTCCCGGTCGGCGGGGTCGCGTAACGGCCCGCCCAGCTGTTGGTCGCGCCGCCCGCGATGGCGCCCTCGTTGGACTGCAGCCAGCGGTAGAACTCCAGCTGCCGGGTGAGGGAGGTGCTCCAATCGGCCGCCCCTGTCGAGGACTTGGGCTTCAGATCGGCGTACGAGCTGAGCGCGTACGCGGCCAGCGGGTTCTGGTAGCCGCCGTGGACATGGCTGGAGCCGATGCGCCAGGCCCAGCCCGCCGAGGTGTCGGTCGCGCCGCCCCAGGCGTAGTACCAGGAGAGCAGATAGTGCGAGGCGTCCTTTCCGGTGCCGGCCGCGCAGGTCGACGGGCCGACACAGTTACCGATCTTCTTGAAGTACTTGTCGTACATGGCGTAGCGCAGATAGTCGCCCATCTTCGCCGCCTTGCCGACGGTCGTGGACACATCGCCGCCCTTGCCCTGCGCCTTGGCCCATACGTCGGCCCAGTACGCGGCCTGCACGGCCCGCGCGTCGGCGTCCGGCGCGTCGGTGTACTTCCACTGCTTGGCGTACGAGGAGTCCCCGGTGAAGAGGTCCAGATAGCCGTTGGTGGAGCCGTACTTGAAGGCGTCGCAGGTCGGCTGCGGCACGGTCTCCCACACCGACTCCTGCGCGCCGCGCTGGAAGGTGTTGATGTACGACGGTCCGGTCGCGGTCGGTCCGGCCTCGCACTTGCCGGGCTCGTTGCCGTAGCCGTAGACGTTGTCGACGTCCTGGAGCCAGTGCATGCCGTACACGTCGTCCGTGCCGTACGCGCTCTTCAGCTCGGCCGCGATCGGGTCCGAGCCGACGGAGACACCGGTGTCGAGCTTGGCCGGGTACTCGTTCGGGGTGTCGAGTTCCGGCGCGTAGGTCGCGGGCTTCGAGGCGTTGTAGAAGGAGTTCGTCGGCTGGTCGGCGTGGGTGGGGATCATGTACGTCTCCATGGTCGTCCACGCGGCGTTGAACTTGGACCAGTCGCCGGTGACCTTCCCGTACATCGCCTGCAGCCAGATCAGATAGCTGTACGCCTCCGACGTCGTCTCATGACCCTGGTCCGGCGCCTCGACGATCAGCGTCTCCACCGAGTGGTAGGGGATGCCCTCGGGCGAGAAGTAGCCGTTCGCCGGGTTGGTGATCCTGCCGTAGAGGTCCAGGAAACGCGCGTCGTACGCCTTCGACGCGGCCAGCTCCGTCACGGTGACCGTCGCCTTGGCGTACCCGGTCGCCGAGGCCGTGAAGGTCGCGGCACCGGTCCCGGAGGCGTCGGCGGTGACGGTCACGTTCTGTGCCGTGTTCCAGTTGGCCGGGGTGAAGGTGAGCGAGGCGCCGCCGGTCACGGACAGTCCCGTATTGCCGTCCGTACGGGCGGTTGTCACCGTCACGTTCGCGGCCGGCTGTTTCGAAAGCTGCACTGCGAACGTTCCCGACTTGCTCTGCTGGACGCCGAGTTGCGTCGGCGAGGCCACCACGGCGGGACCTGAGGCGACCGTGATGCCGACCGGTGTGGACGCCGCGGAGGCGCCCAGGCTGTCGTACGCCTTGGCCACCAGCGAATGACCGCCCACGGTCAAGCTGGAGGTCGACAGTGTGTAGGGGGAGCTGGTGTCCGTGCCCAGCAGGGTCGTGTCGTCGTAGAACTCGACCTTGGCGATCGTCGCGTTGTCGGCGGCCGCCGCGGTCGCGGCCAGCGGTATCGCGTCGCCCTGCGTGTAGACCGCGCCCGCGGCCGGGCTGGTCAGCACGGTGACCGGCGGCTGGTGGGCGCCGGTGCAGGTGGTGCCGTTGATCGCGAAGGAGGCGGGCGCCGTGTTGGTGCCGCTGTAGGTGAACTGCGCGCCGGTGGAGACCGCTGCCCCGGCGGCGATCGTCCCGTTCCAGGAGGCGTTCTTCGCGGTGACCGTCCTGCCGGACTGCGACCAGGTCCCGTTCCAGCCGCTCGTCAGTGTCTGGTTGCCCGTGTAGTCGTACGTCAGGGTCCAGCCGTTGATCGGGTCCGTGCCCCGGTTGGTGAGCGTGAGATCGGCGGTGAAGCCGGAGCCCCAGTCGTTGGTCTTGTAGTCGACGCTGCACTGAACTCCCGCCGCCTGAGCGGGAGTTGAGCCATTCGCGAGCATGGTGAACGGAAGCGCGAGGGCCGCCGCCACGGCGGTCCACAGACGCCGGGTCCTCCGGCGTCTGCTTCTGGAACTTGGGTGCATGTCCTGGTTCCTCCTTGCGGCTCGGAGAAGTGGGGGCGGAGCAGCAACAAGCCTTGAACCAGTGGGAGCGCTCCCATATTGGAGAGGGGGGTCGAAGGGGTCAAGGTGCTTGAAGAGTCGAAATTGTTCGATTGATCAACAGTGCGACGCCTCTGTCCTTTACCAGCACTTGGCGCTAACTTCATCCGCACCAGTGGGAGCGGTTCCATCAGTCGACGCGTCCGTCACGACGCGCCCGAGCTGTAAGGAGTCGCTCATGCGACACCCTCCGCGTTCAGGACTTTTAGTGGTCGGCGCCGCGGTCGCCCTCGTGGGCACCGCGATCGCGCCGGTCGTCACGGCTTCGGGAGCCACACCTGCGTGCACGGTGGACTACTCCGTCACGAGCCAGTGGGACACCGGCTTCCAGGGCGCCGTGAAGATCACCAACAACAGGGCCGCGCTCAGCGGTTGGAGTCTCACCTTCGACTTCGCGAACGGTCAGAAGGTCAGTCAGGGCTGGAACGCCAAGTGGTCCCAGTCCGCCACGACGGTCACCGCGGCCAACGAGAGCTGGAACGGTTCGCTGGGCTCAGGGGCCAGTGTCAGCGCCGGGTTCCTCGCCTCGTGGTCGGGGAGCAACGCCGTACCGACGACGTTCAAGCTCAACGGGACCACGTGCAACGTGGACACGGAGCCGTCGCCGACCCCGACGGATCCGCCGCCCACGACCGGTACGGCACCCAAGCTGCACGTCTCCGGCAACAAGCTCGTCGACGCC
The DNA here is from genome assembly GCF_019091445.1 of Streptomyces sp. GbtcB7. NCBI lineage: Bacteria > Bacillati > Actinomycetota > Actinomycetes > Kitasatosporales > Streptomycetaceae > Streptomyces > Streptomyces sp. GbtcB7. Next base: position 86,022 of record NZ_JAGXJM010000011.1, on the reverse strand, counting down.
GACGGCACGACGCGGCGGCTGCTCGGCGTCAACCGCTCCGGCGGCGAGTTCATGTGCGTCCAGGGGTACGGCATCTTCGACGGCCCCGTCGACGACGCCTCGGTCAAGGCGATCGCCGACTGGAAGGCCAACACGGTCCGCATTCCGCTCAACGAGGAGTGCTGGCTCGGCCTGTCCAACATCAAACCGGAGTACGCGGGCGCCAACTACATCTCCGCCGTCAAGGACCTGGTCGCCAAGGTCGAGGCGCACGGGATGACCCCGCTCGTCGAACTGCACTGGAACTACGGGCAGTACACCGGAAACTCGGCGGGCTGCTCCGACGTGCACGCCACCTGCCAGAAGCCGATGCCGGACGCGCAGTACAGCCCGGCGTTCTGGTCCTCGGTCGCCAGTACGTTCAAGGACGACCAGGCCGTCGCCTTCGACCTGTTCAACGAGCCCTACCCGGACCGCGCGACCTCCACCACCGCCCAGGCGTGGGCCTGCTGGAAGGACGGCGGCACCTGCCCGGGCATCGGCTACGAGGTCGCCGGGATGCAGGACCTGGTCGACGCGGTGCGCGGCACCGGCGCCAGGAACCTGATCCTGGCCGGCGGACTCGCGTACTCCAACGACCTGAGCCAGTGGCTGACGTACAAGCCGAGCGACCCGACGGGCAACCTCGTCGCCGCCTTCCACACCTACAACTTCAACACGTGCGCCAGTGAGAGCTGCTGGAACTCGACGCTCGCCCCGGTGGCGGCCCAAGTCCCGCTCGTGGCGGGGGAGATCGGCGAGAACACCTGCTCCCACGGCTTCGTCGACACCGCGATGAAGTGGTTCGACGACCGGGGGCTCTCCTACCTCGGCTGGACCTGGAACACCTGGGACTGCTCCTCCGGTCCCTCCCTGATCTCCGACTACGACGGCACTCCGACGTCGTACGGAGTCGGGCTGCGTGATCATCTGCGCGCCCTCAACGGATAGCCGGCGCAGCAATCAGACGCACATCCGCGCAGGAATCACACGCACACCCGCGCAGGAACCAGACGCACACCCGCGCAAGAAGTCAACGGACACCCGCACAAGAAGAGATGGGAACCCGCACTCATGAGTCGTACCAAATCCGCGCTCTTAGGGGCGCTCGTCCTGCTCGCCGGCGCCTCGGGAACCGCCGTGGCGGCCGTTCCCGCGGACCCCGCCGGGATCGCCGCCATCCCCTGCACCGTCGACTACAAGGTGCAGAACCAGTGGGACACCGGCTTCACCGCCGCCGTCACGGTCACCAACAACAGCGCCGCCAAGACCTCCTGGGCGGTGAAGTGGGCGTACGCCGGGAACCAGAAGGTGACCTCGGGCTGGAACGCGAAGATCAGCCAGAGCGGCACCGCCGTCACCGCGGCCAACGAGACCTACAACGGGACGCTGGCGACCGGCGGTTCGGTCAGCTTCGGCTTCAACGCCTCCTACAGCGGCACCAACGCGCTGCCCACCTCCTTCACCCTTGACGGGGTGACCTGCAACGTCGACGACGGAAGTGGTGGCGGAGGCGGCGGAGGGGGCAGTGACCCCTCCGGGAGAGTCGACAACCCGTACGCCGGTGCCAAGGTGTACGTGAACCCGGAGTGGTCCGCGAAGGCGGCGGCGGAGACCGGCGGCAGCCGGATCTCCAACCAGCCCACCGGTGTCTGGCTCGACCGGATCGCCGCGATCAACGGGGCGAGCGGCAGCATGGGCCTGCGCGCCCACCTCGACGCGGCGCTCGCGCAGAAGGGCAGCGGCGAAGAGGTCGTCCAGCTGGTCGTCTACGATCTGCCCGGACGTGACTGCGCGGCCCTCGCCTCCAACGGAGAGCTCGGCCCGACGGAGATCGACAAGTACAAGACGCAGTTCATCGACCCGATCGCGGCGATCCTCGCGGACAGCAAGTACGCCTCGCTGCGGATCGTCACGACCATCGAGATCGACTCGCTGCCGAACCTCGTCACCAACACCGGCAGCCGGGCCACCGCCACCCCGCAGTGCGACACCATGCTCGCCAACGGCAACTACGTGAAGGGCGTGGGCTACGCGCTCGCCAAGCTCGGCGCGATCCCGAACGTCTACAACTACCTCGACGCCGGCCACCACGGCTGGATCGGCTGGGACGACAACTTCGGAGCGTCCGCCACCCTGTTCAAGCAGGCGGCCACCAGCGAGGGCGCCACGGTCGACGACGTCGCCGGGTTCATCACCAACACGGCGAACTACAGCGCCCTGAAGGAGAACAACTTCACCATCAACGACACGGTGAACGGCACCTCCGTCCGCCAGTCCAAGTGGGTCGACTGGAACCGCTATGTCGACGAGCTGTCCTTCGCCCAGGCCTTCCGCAACCAGCTCGTGTCCGTCGGCTTCAACTCCGGCATCGGCATGCTGATCGACACCTCCAGGAACGGCTGGGGCGGCACCGCCCGGCCCACCGGTCCCGGCGCGACGACCAGCGTCGACACCTACGTCGACGGCGGGCGCTACGACCGCCGTATCCACGTCGGGAACTGGTGCAACCAGGCCGGTGCCGGTCTCGGCGAGCGCCCGCAGGCCTCCCCGGCCACCGGGATCGACGCCTATGTCTGGATGAAGCCCCCGGGTGAGTCCGACGGCTCCAGCTCCGCCATCGCCAACGACGAAGGCAAGGGCTTCGACCGGATGTGCGACCCGACCTACACGGGCAACCCCCGGAACAACAACAACATGTCCGGCGCGCTGCCGAACGCCCCGCTGTCGGGGCACTGGTTCTCGGCGCAGTTCCAGCAGCTGATGACGAACGCGTATCCGCCGCTGTAGGGCGTCCGACCTGGTGATCCGCCGGGGTCAGGCCTCCTGGGCCAGCCCCCGGCGGATCGCGAACTCCACCGCCGAGTAGTCGCCGTCCGCCCGCTCCAGCTCGTAGGGCACCGCCGGATACAGCGGCGGCTGCGCCATGAACCGCGGGCGCGTGCCGTGGTGCGGCTGCGCCGCGTGCACCAGGAACGGGTGGCAGAGAAATACGTCACCGGGGCGGCCGGTGGCGTGGGCGAGCGGGCGGTGCGCGGAGGCCTCGGCCACCTTCGGACCGAGTTCGAGGAACGAGGCCCCCGCCTCGCCGTACGGCTCCAGGACCGGCGGCACGTCGAGGTGCGAGCCCACCCTGATACGGGTCGGGGCGTCGTCCTCGGTCACCTCGCTGAACAGGAAGAGTATCAGCAGGGCCCGACCCCGCGAGTGGAGGTTGGAGTGGTAGAGCGCCTCACCGTCGGGGAGGTAACTGCCTTCGATGTGCCAGCCCGCGTCGTCCGGCTCCTCCGTGTGCGGGAACCGCAGCGGGAAGCTGCCCAGCGCGTAGCGCGGCTCCCAGCGTCTCTCGCCGACCAGCAGATCGAAGGCCTGGTGCAGAGCGGGGGAGTTGGCCGCGGCGGCGAACGGGCCCTGCGCCATGCTGCTCACCCAGTGCACGGGGTCCTTCCAGGTGCCGGGGTCGTCCGGGTCGTACCCCGTCTCCTTCCACAGCAGCCGGGCGCAGCTCTCGGCGACGCGCGGCGGGAAGGCGCCCTCGATCTTCACGAACCCGTCCTCGAGGAACCGTTCCACCATCTCGTCGTCCATGGGGCCATGCTCGGGGACCGGCCGCTTCGGGCGCATCAGGTTTTCCGACCGCCGTTTTTGCTGTTCGCGCAACATCGTTGGCTGTTTCCGGGAGCCGAGGAGCACGCTGTGTACGCACCCGGACGAGAGGCGGACCACCATGGCACACGACCACCACGACCACGAGAACGCCCAGCACGCTCATGACCACACCCACATGGACTTCGCCCAGATGATCCCCATGCTGGAGCAGGAGGCGGAGCTGTTCAGCCCGCTCTACGCCGAGGCGGCGGGCTGGCTGCGGGACCAGCGGTCCGAGACCGGGCTGATCGTGGACGCGGGCAGTGGCCCCGGTGTCATCTCCTGTCTCCTCGCGGACACCTTCCCCGCGGCGCGGGTCGTGGCCGTGGACGAGGTGGAACCTCTGCTGGAGCGGGCCCGCGCCCGCGCCGACCGGCTCGGCGTCGGCGACCGCTTCAGCACCTTGCGGGCCGAACTCGGCGGCGGACTGGGTGACTTGGAGTACCCGACGGACCTGCTGTGGGCGAGCAGGTCCCTGCATCACGTGGGCGACCAGCGCGCCGCGCTCGCCGGTTTCGCGCGCGCACTCGCGCCCGGCGGCACCCTCGCCCTCATGGAGGGCGGCCTGCCCATGCGTTACTTCCCGCGCGAGATCGGCATCGGCCGTCCCGGCCTTCAGTCCCGTGTCGACGCGGTCCACGACGAATGGTTCGGCCGGATGCGGGACGAGCTGCCCGGAGCGGTGCGAGAGACGGAGGACTGGCCCGCCCTGATGACCGCCGTCGGCCTGCGCCACACGGCGACCCGCACCTTCCTCGTCGACCTTCCCGCCCCGGTCTCGGACGAGACGCGCGCCTTCGTCGTCACCTCGCTCACCCACCGCCGCGACTCCCTCGCCCCCGGCCTCGACGCGGACGACCTCGCCACCCTCGACCGTCTCCTCGACCCGGACGACAAGGCGAGCGTGTACCACCGGCCGGACGTGTTCCTGCTGACCGCGCACACCGTGCACGTCGCGGTGAAGCCGGAGTAGTCCCGTCCGGTCAGCATGTGCCGGGGCGCGCGTACACGGTGACCCGGGCACCCTGGACCCGGCGTGTGCCGCACTTCTCGAAGTACGTGGCCAGGACCCGCCGTTTGACGATCTCTCCCGGGGTCCCGTCGAGCGGCTGCCCCGCGGGATCGCTCACGGCGACGATACGGGTCGCCGTGATCATGCGGGCGCGGACGACCGGCGCCGGAACCTCGGTGCCGTACAGGGTGTGCGAGGCGGCCGGTGCGCGGTCGAGGGCCAGATCACGCAGCCCGCGCAGGGATCCGGGGTCGGGCAGGGACCACACCCGGCGCCGCGCCGGCAGGTAGAGGACCCCGTCACCCGGCGCACCGGCCTCGGCGACGGCCCGGGCGATCGCGCCCACGTCGTCGACCCGGCTCTGCGGTGTACGCAGCTGCAGGGTGACGGGGAGCAGCGCGAGAACGGCGGCGCCCGCGCAGGTCAGCGCCGCCGCGCGGGTGCGCCGGGCCCGGGTGAGGCGGTCCAGCGCCGCGCCGGTCAACAGGGCGGTGCCGCTCTGGCCGTAGAGGACATAGCGGTCCACATACAGAGGTGTGACCAGCGAGACCAGCAGGAGCAGCAGGGCGGGCAGGACGAGGAGCCCGAGCGCGAGGGCGGGCAGCCGGACGCCCCGGAGTACGCGCGAAGTGGGGTTCCGGCATACCGCCGCGCAGGCCAGGGCGAGGACGGCCGTTCCCGCGAACCCCGCGAGCGCTCCGGCGCCCGGTCTGCCGATCCACGACACCTGATCCGACTGCCGCGTACTCAGCACGGCGAGCGGCGCCACCGTTGCGAGGACCACCGCCGCCGCCCCGGCCCAGGCCCGGCGGGCGGCGCGTGGCACGGCGACCGCGTGCGCGGTGAGCGCCAGTACGGCGAACTCGTGCAGCAGCCCGGCGGCCACCAGCACCGCGGCGTAGGCGACCCAGGTCCGGCCGTCCCGGCCCGCCACCGCCCGCACCAGCAGATACGTCGCCCACACGACCAGCGCGCACACGATCGCGTACGACCGGCCCTCCTGCGCGTACCGCTGGACCTGCGGCAGCAGTGCGAAGACGGATCCCGCGAGGAGACCCGCGCGGGGTCCGGCCAGCCGGTGTCCGAGGAGGGCCAGCGTTCCCGTCGCCGCGGCCGTGGCGAGGACCGACGGGAGCCGGAGCACCAGGAGCGGGTCGAGCCCGCCGGTGACCTCGAACAGCAGGTGCATGAGCAGGTAGTACAGACCGTGTACGGCGTCGGCGTCGGCGAGTGTCGACCACAGGTCGGGCAGGGACCGCCGCGCCATGTCGTAGGTCACCGCCTCGTCCCGCCACAGGGCGCCGCCGCGCCGAACGCCCCACAGTCCGAGGGCGAGCGAGAGCAGGGCGGGAGCGTAGACCGTCAGTGGGGTGTGCGGGGCGGGCGACGACAACCGTGCGGGGGCGAGCGGCGGTCTGGAAGTGTGTGTGGTGGCGATGGCTGACTCCGGCGCGTGGTCGATGCCTCGCGGTCCCCTTCGAGGGACCCCGAGGACGTGCACCGTCGAGTCCAGCCGCCGGACGATTGATGGGCAGCCCCGTCGCGGGGCACCTATCAATGCAGGTGGGGAGCGGTGCCGACGGATCGGTCCGCCCGCGGACGGGGGGAGTCACCGGTGGGACGCCGAGAGAAGCCGTTGGATCCGGCGCAGGGCGCGGTGGCGCGGTTCGCCTTAGAGCTGCGGGGGCTCCGCGACGAGGCGGGCGCCCCGACCTACCGCGCGATGGCCCGCCGGGCGGGCTACTCGGGGCCCACCCTGTCCGCCGCGGCGGCGGGCGAGAAACTGCCCACACTGCCGGTGCTCCTGGCGTACGTCAGCGCGTGCGGAGGGGACACCTCCGTGTGGGAGCGGCGCTGGCGTGCGGCGCTCGCGGACGAGGCGGACACGCCCGCACCGGACGACGCCGAGGGCCCGTACCCGGGACTCGCCCGCTTCGAGCCCGCCGACCGGGACCGCTTCCACGGCCGCGACGACCTGATCGCCGAACTGCTGCGACTCGTCGGCCGCAGGCGGGTGTCGGCCGTGGTCGGAGCCTCGGGCAGCGGCAAATCGTCCCTCTTACGGGCGGGGCTGATACCGGCGCTGCGCACATCGGCCGGTACGGGGGAAGCGGAGCCGGCCGCCGCGGTGCGGACGCGCGCGTCGCTCCCCGGACAACGCGCTTACCCCGTGGCCGAATTCGGGACCACGGCCACCGAGCCCGCTCCGCCCGCCGTCCCCTCCCCGCTGTCCGCCACTCACCCTCCGGCCCCCGCCGCCATCCGCATCCTCACCCCCGGCGCCCACCCGGCCCGCATCCACGGCGCGCTGTTCGTCCCGCACGACGCGCCCGGCGACACCCTGCTCGTCATCGACCAGTTCGAGGAGCTCTTCGCGCTCTGCGCCGACCCCGGTGAACGGGCCCTGTTCATCGAGCGGTTGCTCACGGCGCTGGATCCGGACAGCGGACTGCGCGTGATCATCGGGGTGCGCGCCGACTTCTACGGACGGTGCGCCGAACACGGTCCGCTCGCCGAGGCGCTGCGGGACTCCACCCTGCTCGTCGGGCCGATGACCCCGCAGCGGCTGCGCGAGGCGGTCGTCCGGCCGGCCGTCGCACGACGGGTCGTCGTCGAACGCGCCCTCACCGCGCGCATCGTGGCGGACGTGGCCGACGAGCCGGGCGGTCTGCCCCTGATGGCCCACGCGCTGCGCGAGATCTGGCGGCGCCGCAGCGCCCGTACCCTCTCCCTGGCCGCGTACGAGGCGATCGGCGGCGTCCAGGGCGCCGTCGCGCACACCGCCGAAGAGGTGTACGCGCGCTGCACCCCCGTCGAGGCGGCCGCGGTACGGGCGCTGCTGCTGCGGCTGGTGAACCCCGGTGACGGGGCCGAGGACACCCGTAGGCCCGTCCTTCGCGACGAGCTGGGGGATGCCGACACCACGGCGCGGGTGCTCGAACAGCTGGTGAGGGCACGCCTGTTGACGGTCGACGGCGACACCGTCGACCTCGCGCACGAGGCCCTGATCAGTGCCTGGCCCCGGCTGCGCGGCTGGGTGGACGAGGACCGCGAACGCCTGCGGCTGCATCGTAGGCTCACCGAGGCGGCGCGCACCTGGCAGCAGCTGGACCGGGACGCCGGAGCCCTCTACCGGGGGGTGCGACTGACGGCGGCGCGCGAGGAATTCGGCTCCGGGCTGGGCGAGTTGAGCCCGCTGGAACGGGACTTCCTGGCCGCGAGCGTGACGGCGTACGAGTCGGGTCGTCGTGCCGCCGCCCGCGCGGCCCGCCGTCTGCGGGGTCTGACCGTGTCCCTCGCCGTTCTGCTCTGTCTCGCCGTCGTCGCGGGTGCGACCGCCTGGCGGCAGAGCGGGGTCAGCGCACGGCAGCGGGACGAGGCGCAGGCCCGGCGGGTCGCCGCCTTCGCGGACACGCTCCGGCCGACGGATCCGCGCACTGCGATGCGCCTCGCGCTCGCGGCCTGGCGCACCGCGGACCTGCCCGAGACCCGCGAGGCGGTCCGGACGGCCGCCGCCCAGAGCGACCAGGCCGCCTTCACCGAGCCCGCACAGCTCGGCGCCCCCGACGCGCCGCACTGGCTCGGCGCGGACGGCCGGATCCTGACAACGGTCGTACGGGACAGGGCTGTTCAGTGGGACGTACGCCGTCAGCGGCTCCTGCGCGAGGTCGCGCTGCCCGGTCTTTCGGAGGGGATCATCGACGTCAGCGCCGACGCCCGCTGGATCGCGTACCGCGGCCGCGACGGCGCGACGGTCAGAAACCTGATGAACGGGGAGAGCCACAGCGTCGCGCCGGGATCCTGGACCGACACCGGCGGGGCGTTCGGGCCGAGCGGACGCACCTTCGTCGTACGGCGCGAGGGGCGGGGGGCCGGAGACGAGGGGGCCACGGTCGAGGTGTGGGACGTACGACGGGAGCGGGTCCTCTTGCGACATCCAGGAGGCGACCGGGACGGACCGCTGCCGGTTCTGAGCCCGAACGACCGCTTTCTCGCCTGGTGCACCCACGACGGGGAACGACTGCGCGTCTGGGACGTCGTCGAGCGGCGCCGGGTCGCGACCGAGCCGCCCGCGCGGACGCAGCGGCTCCTGTGCCGGTCGGACGAGCCGGTCTTCACCCCCGACAACCGCGCGCTGGCCGCGGGAACCGCTGACGGCGTCGTCACCTGGGACTTCCACGCCGACCGGGGACGTCCCCTGCTGCCGATGCCAGGCGAGGGCGTCAACTCGGTGGAGTTCGACCCTACCGGCGCCTACGTCCTCACCTGGGGTTCGGCCGGCCTTGCCCTGTGGCGTACGGACAGCCCGGCCCCGGCGGACGGCGGGCCGCGCCGACCGCTCATCACGTTCCCCGTCGAGACCCCCGCCGTCACCGACATCCGGATCGACCCGGGCGAGGGCGTGTTGCGCTACCGCGAAGGTTCCCAGGCGGGAGTCGTACGCACCCTCTCGCTGCACGGGCTCATCAGCCCGGCGTGGCGGAACAAGGCGCGGACCGACGCCGCGTTCGACGCCGACGGGAAGCCCGCCGAACCCGCCATGCGGCCCGCGGTGCGTGCCGTCGCCGCGGACGGCACGGTGCACACCGCCGTCAGCACCCGCGACGGGATCCTCGTCACCCGTCAGGGCGCGCACCCCGTCTCCCACGTCGTCGGAAGACGGAGCGAAGGCCCCGCCGCGATCGACCCGGCCGGGCGTACGGTCGTGACCGCCGAGGGAGTCCTGATCGACGTCGCGACGGGCGGTCGCAGACAGGGACTCCAGGGCGAGGATCTCCTGCCGACCGCGGTCTTCAGCCCGGACGGACGCTACTTGGCCGCCGCCGACACCCAAGGGCGCCTCACTCTGTGGGACGCGGGCGGGCAGCACCGGATCGCCGTTCTGGCAGCCGCCGACTCCACCGTCGAGCGGCCCGCCCTGGCCTTCTCGGCCGACGGCTCGCTGCTGGCCGCGAGCCGGGCCGACGGCTCGGTCCGCGTGTGGGAGACGGCGTCCCCGCGACTGGAGGGGGCGACCCTGCCGACCGGCGACGGACCGGTCCTCGCGATCGGATTCACCTCGGACGCCAGGGAGTTGCGCATCGCGACAGCTCATCTGCCCCTGCGCTCGGCGCAGTTGACGCCGGAGCGTGCGGCGGGCGAGGTGTGCGCCCGGGCGGGGGGCGGGGCGACCCGGGCCGAGTGGCGCAGATATCTGCCCGACGTGCCTTACCGGCACACGTGTTGAGGGAGGTCGTTGGCCCCGGCCTTGACTTCGAGGGCGCTTCAAGTGATGTACTCCCGCTCGTTGTCGTACACATACGGGGGTATCCATGACCGACTCACCTGTCGCACTCATCACCGGTGGCGGAAGCGGTATCGGCGCCGCGGTCGCGCGGCGACTGCTCGATGCCGGCCACCGGGTCACGGTCACCGGCCGCGGTGCGGAGCGGCTGCGTGCCTTCGCCGAGGAACTCGGGCGTCCGCAGGGCCTGTTGACGGTCGTCGGGAACGCGGCCGAGTACGACCAGGTGCGCGCCGCGGTCGAGCTGACGCTCAAGGAGTTCGGGCGCCTCGACACCGTCGTGGCCAACGCCGGCTTCGCCACGCACGACACCGTCGCCGAGGGCGATCCGGCGGGCTGGTCCGAGATGGTGCTGACCAATGTACTGGGTCCCGCGCTGCTGATCAGGGCCTCCATCGACGCCCTGAAGGAGACGCGCGGCCGGATCGTGCTGGTCGGGAGCGTGGCGGGCCACGTCCACGGCCCCGGCAACATCTACGGGGCCACCAAGTGGGCCGTGACCGGGCTCGCCGAGAACGCCCGCCGCGAGGTGACCGAGTTCGGTGTCGGCGTGACCCTGATCTCGCCGGGCCGGGTGGAGACCCCGTTCTGGGACAGCTACGGGAGTCTGCCACCCGGTCATCTGCTGACGGCGGACCAGCTCGCCGAGTCGATCGTCTGGGCGATCGGACAGCCTTCGGGCGTCGATGTGAACACCGTGGTGGTACGTCCGATCGGCCAGCCCAACTGACGTCGGACCCGCGGGCGCCTCGGTTGTTGCGGCAACCTCGATCGTTGCGGAAGCCTCAGTTGTTCCGCAGGAACTGCTTCGCCAACGAGTCCCCGAGCGACACCGCCGCACTGTGACTCTCGATCGGCGACACCTGGGAGTTCTTGAACAGGATGTAGGTCACGCCGGAGTCGGCCCCGCCCGTGGCAGGGTCGGGGTCGATGCCGAGGGCCTTCGCCGTGGCGTACGACGCCTCACCGATGATCTTCGTGGGCCCGGTGTCGCCGACCACCGCGTACTCGACCTTGTTGTTGTAGATCACGGCGACGACTCCGCCGCCCTTGATGCCGTAGCTCGTGTACTTCCAGATGCTGCTGGTGCTGGGCACGACGACATACGGCAGTGACTCGGCGCGCAGCGGCTTCCCGTCGGACTGGTGGAACGCCGTGTCGTCCTGGAACCAGGGGTCGGCGTCGCCGTTGCACTTGCCGGTGACCTGACCGTCGCAGTCGATGTCCATGTCGGCCTTCCAGAACACCGCGCCGTTCTTGCCGCACACGGGGATGGTGGCCGAGGTCTCGTCGTCGGTCTTGTACTTGCCGTTCGAAATCTGCGAACAGGACGTCACCTTGGCGAGCAGGTCGGCCGCGCTGACCGAACCCTCCTGGGCGGAACGGGGGGTGACGGAGCCCGACGCGCTGGCCGGGAGTGCCGCGGTGGCGAGAAGCGCGGCACCGGCGACGGCCGCGAGGGTCAGTGTTCGAGAGCGCACTGTGGGGGACCCTTCTGTTAGGAAAGTTTCCTTACCAGGTTGCCGTACAAGGTGGCCCTCTTGCATGACCGCGTCAAGCCCTCGGGTGGAGTTGGTCCGGTCCAGGGGCTGAAACCGGCGTGAGGGCGTGTCGATGCGTGTCGACGCGTGTGGGGGAAGTCGATGCGTGTGGGGGAAGACGTCGCCGGCCCGGACACGCGGTGCGCGTCCGGGCCGGCGACGGGGTCGGGGCAGGTCAGCCGACGGGGGCCGGGCTCAGCCCATGTCGAACGTCGCCGGGTCGGGACCCAGGCGACGGTCCTCGTTCAGCGCGCTGATCGCCGCGATGTCCTCGGTGTCGAGCGAGAAGTCGAAGACGTCGATGTTCTCCTTGATCCGGGACGGGGTCACGGACTTGGGGATCACGACGTTGCCCAGCTGGATGTGCCAGCGCAGCACGATCTGGGCCGGAGTGCGGTTGTGCTTCTGGGCGATGGCGACGATCGCCGGGACCTCCAGCAGGCCCTTGCCCGAGCCGAGCGGGGACCAGGCCTCGGTGGCGATGCCCTGCTGCGCGTGGTACTCGCGGGCCGCGTGCTGCTGGAGGTGCGGGTGCAGCTCGATCTGGTTGACGGCCGGGATGACGGACGTCGCCTCGATCAGCTGCTCCAGGTACTCCGGGTAGAAGTTGGAGACACCGATGGCCTTGATCCGGCCGTCCGTGTAGAGCTTCTCGAAGGCCTTGTACGTGTCGATGTACTTGCCCCGGGACGGCAGCGGCCAGTGGATCAGATACAGGTCGAGGTAGTCCAGGCCGAGCTTCTCCAGGGAGGTGTCGAACGCGCGGAGCGTCGAGTCGTACCCCTGGTCGCTGTTCCAGAGCTTGGTGGTGACGAAGAGTTCCTCACGGGGGATGCCGGAGGTGGCGATGGCCTTGCCCGTGCCCTCCTCGTTGCCGTAGATCGCCGCGGTGTCGATGCTGCGGTATCCGGACTCCAGCGCCGTGGCGACGGCCTGCTCCGCCTCGTCGTCCGGGACCTGCCAGACACCGAAGCCCAGCTGCGGCATCTCGACGCCGTTGTTCAGGATGATCGGGGGGACCTTGCTCACGAGCTCTCGATCCTTAAGTCGTCGGGTGGTACTCCCATGGTCAACGATCACCGGGCGTTATGCATTCCTGACCGGCGGATTCGCTGTGGATTCCTGGTGAGGGTCGGAGATTGGCCGGAAATGGATCCGACCTTATCGGTCCGGACCATTGACCGAGTTCCGTCATCCGACCACTCTGTAGGGCGTCACCGAACGGGTTCATGAACCCGGTGCACGCATGTGAACACCAGCACCTGTCTGGGCTCTACACCCCCCACCCATCAGGAAAGCAGGTACGCGCACATGAACAAGAGCGCCCTCGAAGGCCGCCGCGCGGAGCAGGTCATTCGGGAAACATCGGAGGAAAGGGTCTGGGAGACCCCCGGTTATCTGGTCGTCGAGACCGCCCTGGAGGTCACCGCGTACGCCCTCGGCGAGCGACTGGGCCCGGTCACCGAACGGGCAACCGCCGGGCCGCACCTGGCACGTACGGCCTAGCCCCACGGTTGTCGGGCCATGACCGCGACACCGGTGCGCGACGACGGTGCCGCGGCCCCTTGGGGAACCGCCGAGTTCACCGAGCGGCTGCGCGCCGTCGCCGAGGACCGCTACCACGACCGTCATCCCTTCAACGTCCGTATGCACAGAGGTGAGTTGACCCCGGCCGAGCTGCGCCGCTGGATCATCAACCGCTTCCACTACCAACGCCACATCCCCGTCAAGGACGCCCTGATCCTGGCCAAGTTCGACGATCCCGCACTGCGGCGGGTGTGGGTCCGCAGGATCCAGGACCACGACGGCACGGCCGTCGGGCAGGGCGGCATCGAACGCTGGCTGCGGCTGGGCGAGGCCGCCGGCCTCGAACGGCCGGCGCTGTGGGACACCGCCCGGGTGCTGCCCGGTGTCCGGCTCGCGGTCGAGGGCTACGTCAACTTCTGCCGCCTGCGCCCCGCGCTCGACGCGGTCGCCGCCTCCCTCACGGAGCTGTCCGCACCGGGGCTGATGCGCACGCGGATCGCCGCGTTCGAGCGGTACTACCCCTGGATCGAGGCAGAGGGGCTCGCGTATTTCCGCACCCGCATCGGGCAGGGCGGCCGTGACAGCGAGGAGGCGCTCGCCCTGGTCCAGGGCTGGGCCCGCACCCGTGAGCAGCAGGAACGGGCCGTGGCGGCGCTGACGTTCAAGTGCGAGGTGCTGTGGGCGCTCCTGGACGCGGTGGACCGAGCGAGCGACTCCGTTCCGACGGGCGCGTCGGACCGGGTGTCGGGGGGTACCTCTCGGGGCGACCCGGCCGCCGCACCACCGGGCACCCTGCGGCGCACACCGGGTCGCGGCCATCGGGGTGGGTCGGGGAGCGGTTCGGATCACCTTCCGGGCGCCTCCGGCGGGGTGGCGGGGGATGCGTTGCCCGTCGTGGCTGAGGGTGTGCCGGGGGATGCCTCGGGCCTCGCGTCCGGGCGTGTGCCGGGAGATGCCTCGGGCCTCGTGTCAGGGTGCCCGCCGGGGGATGTCCTGCCCTTCGTGCCCGAGGGCGCGCCGGGAGATGCTTCGCTCTTCGTGTCCGGGGGTGTGCCGGGGGATGTCTCGGGCCTCGGGCCTGGGCGCGTGTCGGGGGATGCCTTGTTCTTGGTGTCTGAGGGTGTGCCCGGAGATGCTTCACCCCTTGTGTCTGAGCATGTGCCGGGGGATGTCTCGGGCCTCGGGCCTGGGCGCGTATCGGGGGATGCCTTGTCCTTGGTGTCTGAGGGTGCGCCCGGAGATGCCTCGCCCCTCATGTCTGATTCGGCATCAGGGGATGTCTCACACCTCGTGTCTGAGTCGGCGTCAGGGGATGTCTCGCCCGGAGGCGCCTCGCCGGGTCTGTCGGATTCGGTGGCGACTTCGCGTGCGCGCGGGCCCGCGCAGGGGTGTCCCCGCGCCGTGCGGGACGTGGCCGGCGGCGACGTGGCTTCCGGGGCTTCGGGCGCGGCGGCGCAGGCACGGACCTCGGGTGCGTCGATGCCGACGAAGATCCCGGGCCGCCGCCGCGGTGCACCCGTGCAGACGGACACCCCGGTGGTGCCCGGCCCCGCAGGGGGCCCGTCATGACCTGGCGTCCCGTTCTCGCCCGCCCTGTGATGCTCCGTCATGATCCCGTCCGTGACACCGACTTGTTGCTCATACCCGAACGCGTCGTCGTCCTGCGCGGCCACGCCGGGAGTGTCGTCCGGCTCTGTGACGGCAGGCGCGAGGTGCCCGAGATCGTCGCCGCGCTCGCCGAACGGTTCCCCGGCGCGCCGGTCGCCGACGAAGTACCCCGATTCCTTTCGGCGTTGCACGAGGAGGGCTGGCTGCGATGACCTCGACCGTCGATCCCCCCTGGGCGCTGCTGGCCGAACTCACCCACGGCTGCCCGCTGCGCTGCGCGTATTGCTCCAACCCCGTCGAACTGATCAGTCGGTCAAGAGAGCTGACCGCCGAACAATGGACCGACGTCTTTCGTCAAGCCGCTGACCTGGGCGTAGTCCAGACCCACCTGTCCGGCGGCGAACCCCTCCTCAGACGCGATCTCGCCCGGATCGTCGCCGCCGCCGACACCGCGGGCCTCTACACCCAGCTCGTCACCAGCGGTGTGGGCCTGCACGAGCGAAGGCTCGCGGAGCTGCTTGCCGCGGGACTGCGCAGCGTCCAGCTCTCCGTACAGCACACCGATCCCCAGGCCGCCGAACGCATCGCGGGAGCTCGCGCGTTCACCGCCAAGGAGCGCGCCGCACGGCTGGTGCGGGCGACAGGGCTGCCGCTCGGTCTGAACGTCGTGCTGCACCGGGCCAACATCGACGCCGTCGACGACCTGATCACGCTCGCCCTCGCCTGGGGCGCCGACCGGATCGAGCTCGCCCACACGCAGTACTACGGCTGGGCCGCCCGCAACCGCACCGCCCTGCTGCCGACCCGGGACCAGGTCGAACAGGCTCGCGTCACCGTGCGCCGCCGACGCGAACAACTCACCGGTTCCCTGGAGTTGGTCTGGGTCGCCCCCGACCTTCTCGACGCCACCGCGAAACCCTGTATGGGCGGCTGGGGCGCCGTCTCCCTCACCGTCGCCCCGGACGGCACCGCGCTCCCGTGCCCCTCCGCCGCGACACTCCCGGCACTCGACGCGCCGAACGTGCGCGCACACCGGCTCGACTGGATCTGGCGCGAGTCGAAGGCCTTCAACGCCTACCGGGGCGAGGCCTGGATGCCGGACCCCTGCCGCGGCTGCGCCCTGCGCACGACCGACTTCGGCGGCTGCCGCTGTCAGGCGTACGCGCTCACCGGCGACGCCTCCCGCACCGACCCGGCCTGCCGCCACGCACCCGATCACCACCTCGTCCGCGCGCTCGTCGACGAGGCCCCGCTCAGGAACTCCGCCTACGCCTACCGAGAGGGAGGAACATGAGACGACGACTGCGGGCAGCGCTGATGGCGGGCGTGCTCACCACCGCCGGCCTGACCACGGTGGCCGCCACCGCACCCCCGACACCTTTACCCCGAGCGCCCGTGGGAAGGCCCGCCGCCGCCCAGGACTGGTCCGTCGCCCTGATCGACTCGACCATGGCCCGCTACACCCCGAGCACGATCGGCGGCTGGTCGTACCCGGTCGGGCTGTACCTCTACGGCCAGTACCTCACGTACCAGCGCACGCACGACGCCCGCTATCTCACCTACATCAAGAGCTATGTCGACCGCTTCGTGTCGAGCGACGGTTCGATCGGCCAGAGCTTCAACAGTCTCGACAGCATGCAGGCGGGCCGGCTGCTGACGATCCTTCACCACGAGACGGGCCAGGACCGCTACCGCAAGGCGGCCCTGAAGATCCGGAACCGTCTGAACACCTACCCGCGCACCTCCGACGGAGGCTTCTGGCACGCCGACACCAGCAGTCGGGCCCACCAACTCTGGTCGGACGGCGTCTACATGGTGAACCCGTTCCTCGTCGAGTACGGCAAGGAGTTCGGGGACGCGACCTACGCGAACGACGAGGCCGCCAAGCAGCTCTACGTCTACGGCAACCACCTCCAGGTGGCGAACGGCCTGTTGAAGCACGCCTACGACGAGTCGAAGACGGCGAGCTGGGCCGACCCGGCGACCGGCCTCGCCCCGGAGCACTGGTGCCGGGCGGTCGGCTGGTACGCGATGGCGATCGTCAACGTGCTCGACGCCATCCCGGTCAACCACCCCAGACGGCCCCAACTCGTCGGCATCTTCAGGAGGTTGGCCGCCGGCCTGGAGAAGTACCAGGACCCGGCCACCGGCCGCTGGTTCCAGGTGATCGACAAGGGCGCCCGCAGCGACAACTGGACCGAGACGTCCTGCTCCAGCATGTTCACCTACGCCCTCTCACGCGGCGCCCAGCAGGGCTACCTCGATCCGCACTACGGGACGGTCGCGCAACGCGGTTACCAGGGCGTCCTCGCCAGGATCTCGGTCGGCTCCGACGGCCGCACCAACCTCACCGACATCTCCATCGGCACCAATGTCGGCGACTACGCGTACTACATCGCCCGCGACCGGGCCACGAACGACTTCCACGGCCTCGGCGCCTTTCTGATCATGAACGAACAGCTCACAGCCCACCCACTCAGGACGAGGTGAGTCAGCCATGGGCACCACCAGAAGGACCCTGCTCGGCGCGGCGTTCGGCGGCGCCGCCGGAGCCGCGGTCGGCATCCCGGCGACGGCCACCGCCGCCCACGCCGCCTCCTGGACGCTGAAGTGGTCGCCGTCGGCGAGCGGCGACAAGCTCGGCGCCTTCGAGACGATCGAGGACGACCGCGCCGACTCGCACCCCGCGGGGCAGCCGCACATCTTCGCCACCGGCGACAACTGGCGCTTCAACATGCACACGGTCGACCGCGACACCTCGACGGACCGCCAGCGCCAAGAAGTCACGGGCCTGCGTAACGGCAGCGGCAGTGACTACCTCAAGTGGACCGTGGGCCAGACCTGGCGGGTCACGTACTCGATGTACATCCCGAGCTCGCTGAAGGCGACCACCACCTTCACCCACATCATGCAGATGAAGCAGCCCGGCACCGGCACCTCGCCCATCGTCGTGCAGTCACTGCGGCGGGTGAACGGGGTGCAGACCATTGAGCTGAAGCTCGCGATCGACGACATCCTCGTCGGCCGCACCGATCTGGAGCCGCTGCAGAACAAATGGATCGACGTCGACTTCCAGATCAAGGTCGGCAACGGCTCCGCGGGCACCATCCGCTGGATCCTCAAGAACGGCTCCACCACCGTCATCGACGCGTCCAAGTCCGGCGTCGACACCTTCCTCGCCGACCGGGTGCGCCCCAAGTGGGGCATCTACCGGTCCCTCGGCGACACCTCCGGGTCCCTGCAGGACTGCTACCTGCTGCTGACCAACCTGCGCGGCTACCAACTGGTATGAGGAGCCGTTCCATGAAACCCCCCATGAGAAAACGGAGTTGGGCGGCGAGCGTCTTCTTCGCCTTCGCCGTCGTACTCGGCCTGACCCACCCCGAGGCCCTCGCGGCCCCCCGAACCGGCACCGCACCCACGTCCACGTCCGCCAAAGCGCCCGACGCCGCCGTCTTCGACGTCCACGACTACGGAGCCAAGGGCGACGGCTCCACCAACGACACCCCCGCCATCAACAAGGCCATCACCGCCGCCAACGCGGCGGGCGGCGGCACCGTCCGCTTCCCCGCCGGCCAGTACAAGTCCAAGAACACCATCCACATGAAGAGCGAGGTCACTCTTCAAGTCGACAAGGGCGCGACGATCCAGGGCTCCAGCGCGGACACCTACGACCCACCCGAGACCAACCCCAACGACGCCTACCAGGACTACGGGCACAGCCACTTCCACAACGCGATGATCTACGGCGACCGGCTGACACACATCGGCTTCGTCGGTGAGGGTGTCATCGACGGCCTCGGCAACCTCATCACCGGCAACCCCAAGTCCGGCGAGGCCGACAAGATCCTCTCGCTGACCCGCTGCGACGGCCTGCGCCTCGGCGACGGCCTCACCCTTCGGCGCGGCGGCCACTTCGCGGCCCTCATCAACGGCTGTACGAACGTCACCTCGAACCATCTGACCATCGACACGGCGAGCGACCGCGACGGCTGGAACATCATCAGCACGACCAACGTCACGGTCACGAACGCCAACATCAAGGCCAACGACGACGCCCTCGTCTTCAAGAGCGACTACGCGCTCGGCGCCAAGCTCCCCAACGGCCATGTGCGGGTGAGCGATTCATATCTGTCGGCGGTGTGCTGCAACGCCCTGATGTTCGGGTCCGAGACCTGTGGAGACTTCTCCGACTACCAGTTCGCCAAGATCCGCATCGAGGGCTCCAACAAGTCAGGGCTCGGCATGGTCTCCATGGACGGCGCGAAGATCTCCGACGTCCACTACCGCGACATCACCATGACCGGCGTCCACTCGCCGATCATGCAGAAGATCGGTACCCGAAAGCGCTGCGGCAACAGTCCCGGCGTCGGCTCGATCAGCAACGTCACGTACGACAACATCACGGCGACCGGGGTGAGTCCGTCCTTCAGCCCGACGCTGTGGGGCGAGAGCGGCCACCGGATCAACGGGGTCACCTTCACCAACGTCAACATCACCGTCCCCGGCGGCAACGGCACCATGTCCACCGCCGTGCCGAGCAACGACCCGGGCGACTACAACCCGAAGGCCATCGGCACGCGGCCCGCCTACGGCTGGTACGTCCACAACGCCGACAACGTCACCTTCACCGACAGCTCGGTGAGGTACGCGGCCGACGACGGACGCCCGGCCGTCATCGCGAACGCCGCGAACGGGATCAGGTTCACCCGGTTCACGGCCCAGCGGGGGAGCAACTCACCCCACGACATGGGCTTCCAGAACGTCACCGGCTACTGCCTGACGGACAGTCACAACACCTCGGGCGGCGCGCTGAGGGTTTCCACCAGCGGCTCCAGTGAGACCTGCGGTACGGCGGCCAAGAGCACGGCGAGGGCGACCACAGCCGTGCAGCGGCCGCACACAGGTGTGAAACCGCTCGACCTCGAAAACCCCCGCCAGGCCTTCCTGCGCGGCTCCGTCGGCGGACTCTTCCTGCACTGGGGCGAACGCACCGCCCCCGCCCACACCAGCTGCACCGCCTGGGAGAACGACGTCACCAACGGCGGCTGGACTCCGGACTACTGGGTGAACGAGGCCCAGAAACTGCACACCCAGTACCTCGTCCTCGCCACCTTCCACAGCCGCCTCGGCTACGCCCGCCCCTGGCCCTCGAAGATCCCCGGCAGCTGCTCCACCAAGCGGGACTTCCTCGGCGAGCTCATCACCGCCGCCAAGGCCAAGGGCCTCAAGGTCGTCCTCTACATGACCGACGACCCCCAGTGGCACAACGAGGGCGGCCACGAGTGGCTCGACTCGGCCGCGTACTCCGCCTACAAGGGCACCGATGTCGACCTCACCACCCGTGACGGCTTCGGCCGCTTCAGCTACGACAACTTCTTCGAGGTCATGGACCGCTATCCGGACCTCGGCGGCTTCTGGATCGACAACGACAACGCGTACTGGGAGAGCCACGACCTCTACGCGCAGATCCAGCAGAAGCGCCCGAAGTACACGCTCAGCAACAACAACGAAGACACGCCGATCATGGACATGATCAGCAATGAGCAGAAGACGGGCATGACCCCGTCCTACGACTACCCCCAGGCCGTCTACACGGCCGGGCCCCGCCTCACCGAAGCCGACTTCAAGCTGCCGTCGAGCGGGGCGTGGTGGTACGACGGCTCCAACCCCTCCGTCGACAAGATGCTCACCCTCGGCCGGCTGATCACCAACGCGGGCTCGTCCGTGAAGGCGCTGATGGCCGAGACCGCGCAGGTCAACGGTAAGTTCCCGTCGAATCAGGAGGCCTTCAACAACTTCGCCAACTCCTATCTCGGCCCCATCTGGCAGTCCCTGCACGGCACCGAGGGCGGCGGCTACATGTACGGCGGCCTCAAGCCCGGCTTCTGGAACGACGGGGCCCACGGTGTCACCACGGTCAGCAAGACCGACCCCGACCTGCAGTACATCCACGTACTGACCCCGCCCAGCACCAGCACCCTGCGCATCCGCGACAACGGCTACCGCATCGCCTCCGTCACCGACCTCCGTACGGGAGCGGCTGTTTCGTGGTCCCAGTCGGGCGGCGTGCTCACCCTGACCGGCCTGGCGAACTGGGACCCCTACGACACCGTCTTCAAGGTCACCACGGCCGGCCGCCAGGGCATCGCGTCCGGCGTCACGATGTCCGCGAGCGCCTCGGCGAGCGGTCACGGCGCGGCGGCCGCGGGCGACGGCGACTACCTCACCTACTGGGACAGCAACAAGACGCTGCCCGTCAACCTCACCTTCGACCTCGGCAGCGCGAAGAAGGTCCAGTACATCGGCCTCAACCAGCGCGAGGACTCCGTCGCCTACGCGCGCTCCGACACCGAGCAGTCCGCACGTATCAAGGACTACAAGGTGTTCCTCAGCAACGACGGGTCCACCTGGGGCAGCGCGGTCAAGACCGGTCAGCTCGCCAGTCGGCGGGGCATCCAGGGGATCGACCTGACGGCCGCCAACGCCCGATACGTACGCCTCGAAGTCGACACCACCTGGGCCGCGTCCACCGACACCACCCGCTACAAGCGGCTGCGGATCGACGAGGCCTGGATCGGCACGTCGTACGCCACCCCGGCGGCCACCGTCCACACGTACTCGGACAACGGCCAGGCCCTCCGCCCCGCCATGGGCTGGAGCAGCTGGAGCTTCGTGCGCCGCTGGCCGACCGAGGCGAAGATCAAGGCCCAGGCCGACGCGCTCGTCGCGAGCGGGCTCAAGGACCACGGCTTCGTGTACATCAACCTCGACGACTTCTGGCAGAAGTGCGACGCGAACGGATTCGTCGTCGACTCCTACGGACGCTGGACCGTCGACACCGCCAAATTCCCCGCCGGGATCAAGGCGCTGGCCGACTACATCCACTCCAAGGGGCTGAAGTTCGGCTTCTACGTGACGCCGGGCATCGCCAAGAACGCCGTCACCAGGAACACACCGATCGAGGGGACCTCGTACCACGCGGCCGACATCGCGGACACCTCGAAGACCGAGAAGAACTACAACTGCAAGAACATGTACTACATCGACTACGGGAAACCGGGCGCCCAGGAGTTCGTGAACTCATGGGCCAAGCAGTTCGCCTCCTGGGGAGTCGACTACCTGAAGATCGACGGGGTGGGCAGCGCCGACATCCCCGACGTCCAGGCCTGGGACAAGGCGCTGCGCGCCACCGGACGGCCCATCACCTTCGCCCTCTCCAACAACCTGCCGATCGCGGGCGCCTCCACCTGGAAGTCACTGGCGAACAGCTGGCGCACCCAGGGCGATGTCGAGTGCTACTGCGGCTCGGGCGACAACGGCAGCGGCTATCCGCTGACCGACTGGTCGCACGTCTCCGCCCGCTTCACCTCGGCGGCCAACTGGCAGCAGTACGCGGGCCCGGGGGGCTGGAACGACCTGGACTCGCTGGAGATCGGCAACGGCGACCGGGCGGGCCTCACCGCCGACCAGCGCCGCTCGCACTTCACCCTGTGGGCGATGGCGGGCGCGCCCCTGCTCCTCGGCACGGACCTGACGAACCTCGACTCCGTCGACAAACCGATGCTCACGAACGACCGGCTCATCGGTGTCGATCAGGACGGCGTCGCCGCGAAACGGATCGTGAACAGCGGCGTCAAGCAGGTCTGGAGCAAGAAGGAGAGCGACGGCCAGTACGTCGTCGCCCTCTTCAACACCGGCACGTCAGGCAACTCCACGGTCGGTGTGAACTGGTCGCAGGTCGGCTTCACCGGCTCCGGTGACGTCACGGACCTGTGGTCGGGCTCCCACAAGGGCACGATCGCCGACTCGTACAGCGCGACCCTGCGCCCGGGCGAGACGCGCCTGATCCGCGTGAAGCCGGTGAGCACCGCCCTGAAGACCGCCGCGGCCTCACCCGGCATGGCGGTGGCGCCCTACGAGTACCTCGGCTGGGGCAGCCCGCAGAACCCGACCTCGGTCATGTCGGCCACCGGGGTGAAGTGGTTCACGCTCGCGTTCGTCCTCTCCGACGGCTCCTGCAACCCGAAGTGGGACGGCTCGCGCCCGCTGACCGGCGGCAACGACCAGTCGAAGATCAACGCGATCCGCGCGGCCGGCGGTGACGTCGTCGTCTCCATCGGCGGCTGGAGCGGCGCCAAGCTCGGCGAGAAGTGCTCCAGCGCCTCGGCGCTCGCGGGCGCCTACCAGAAGGTCATCAACGCCTACGGCCTCAAGGTCATCGACATCGACATCGAGAACACCGAGTGGAGCAACGCCACCGTCCGTCAACGCGTGATCGACGCGCTGAAGATCGTGAAGGCCGGCAACTCCGGGCTCAAGACGATCATCACCTTCGGCACGACGACCAGCGGTCCGGACTCCACCGGCGTCGACATGATCAAGCGCGGCGCCGCCTCGGGCCTCGTGAACGACATCTGGTGCATCATGCCGTTCGACTTCGGCGGCGGCACCACGAACATGGGCACGCTCACCACCCAGGCCATGGAGGGCCTCAAGGCCCGGGTCAAGTCGGCTTATGGATACAGCGACGCGACGGCGTACGCGCACATCGGCCTGTCGTCCATGAACGGCAAGACCGACGACTCCGGCGAACTGGTCCGTGTCGCCGACTTCAAGACCATGCTCGCCTACGCCCAGCAGCACCACATCGGGCGCCTCACCTACTGGTCCGTGAACCGCGACCGGGCCTGCGGCTCCGGCTCCGACGGTGACTCCTGCAGCGGCGTGTCGCAGCAGCCGTACGACTTCCTCAAGGTCTTCGCCCAGTACACGGGCTGAGGGGACGAACCCATGAAACTCAACAGAGCGCTGCCCTGGTGCCTCTCGCTCGTCCTGGCCGTGCCGCTCGTGGCACTGACCGGCACGGCGGCGCAGGCGGCCACCGACTACCAGGCCGAGGACGCCACGATCTCGCAGGGCGCCGTCGCCACCAACCACACCGGTTACACGGGAACCGGCTTCGTCGACTACACCAACATCACCGGCTCGTACGTGGAGTTCACGGTGAGCGCGGCCACGGCCGGCACCTCCTCGCTGGCCCTGCGCTACGCCAACGGCACGAGCGTCGACCGCCCGATGGACCTCTCCGTCAACGGCACGGTCGTCGCCTCCGGGGTCTCCTTCCCGGCCACCACCGACTGGAACACCTGGGCGACGAAGAGTGTGAACGTCCAGCTCGACGCGGGTTCCAACAAGATCCGCGCGACCGCCACCACGGCGAACGGCGGCCCCAACCTCGACCGTGTGAGCGTCGGTACCGCCGCCGACACCCAGGCACCCTCGCGGCCGGGCCAGCCGAGCTGTTCGGCCATCGGCGAGGACGGCCTCACCCTCTCCTGGGGCGCCTCCACGGACAACGTCGGCGTGGCCGCGTACGACCTCTACGAGCACGGCAACAAGCTCGGCGAGGCGGCCGGTGACGCGACCTCCAAGGTGCTCACCGGCCTGAGTCCGAACACCACCTACAACCTCACCGTCATCGCCCGCGACGCCGCCGGCAACGCCTCCCAGGCCAGCCCGGTCGTCGACTGCACGACACGGCCCAGCTCCGACACCACCCCGCCCGGCAAACCCGGCACCCTCACCTCCTCGAACGTCACGGCCACCAGCGCCGACCTGAGCTGGGGCGCCTCGACCGACGACAAGGCGGTCGTCGGCTACGACGTGCGCAGCGACACGACGGTCTACAAGAGCGTCACCGGTACGTCGACCACGCTCACCGGGCTCGCCTGCAACAGCCCGTACACGCTGAACGTGGTGGCGCGCGACGCGGCCGGCAACGTGTCGCCGCAGAGCAACACGGTCACGTTCACGACCAAGGCCTGTGCCACCGACGGCGGGGTCCCCTCGTCCATCGGGACCGTCTCCAGCGGCTGGACGATCCCCTGGGGCACGTACTGGATGCCCGACGGACAGACGGCGCTGGTCACCGAGCGGGACGACTTCCGGGTCTGGAAGGTCACCAAGGACGGCACGAGGACCCAGGTCGGAACCGTGCCGAACGCCGTGACCACGAACGGCGAGGGCGGACTGCTGGGCGTGGCCGTCGACCCGAAGTGGGCCACCAACCACTACGTGTACTTCATGCACACGGCCTCCGAGGGCAACCGCGTCGTCCGCATGACCTACGACGGCAGCTCCCTCACCAACTACACGATCCTCCTCCAGGGCATCAAGAAGAACCGCTACCACAACGGCGGACGCCTCGCCTTCGGCCCCGACGGCTATCTGTACGTCTCCACCGGCGAGGCCCAGACACCCGAACTGGCCCAGGACAAGACGTCGTTGAACGGCAAGATCCTGCGGATGACGACGGACGGCAAGGCCGCCCCCGGCAACCCGTTCGGCAACTACGTCTACAGCTACGGGCACCGCAACCCGCAGGGCCTCGCCTTCGACCGCAACGGCCGCCTGTGGGAAGCGGAGTTCGGCAACAGCTCCAAGGACGAACTCAACCTCATCAAACCGGGCGCCAACTACGGCTGGCCGACCTGCGAGGGCAGCTGCAGCGTCTCCGGGATGACCAACCCGAAGGCGACCTGGAACGTCTCCGAGGCGTCACCCAGCGGCATCGCGATCGTCCGCAACGTCGTCTACATGGCGTCCCTGCGCGGCGAACGCCTGTGGCGCGTCCCCATCACCGGCGACACGGAGAACGTCGGCACGCCGACGGCGTACTACGTCGGCACCTACGGCCGCCTGCGCACGGTCACCAAGGTGCCCGGCGCCGACCAGCTCTGGCTCTCCACCACCAACTGCGACAACAACGGAGGAGCTGCGGACGGCTCGGACAAGATCTTCAAGGTGAGCATCAACTAGCCGGACCGAGGCGTTGCGGCGGGCTCATGCCCGGTACAACGCCTCCACCTCCGTCGCGTACGCGTTCTCGATCGCCTTCCGCTTCAACTTCAGCGACGGCGTCAGCAACCCGTGCTCCTCGGTGAACTGGTTCGCCAGTATCCGGAACGTACGGATCGACTCGGCCTGCGAGACCAGGGTGTTCGCGGCGACCACCGCCCGCCGCACCTCGGTCTCCAGGTCCGGGTCGCGCACCAGGTCGGACGGGGACAGCCGCGTCTTGCCCCGCATCTGGAGCCAGTGTTCGACGGCCTCGGAGTCGAGGGTGACGAGCGCCGCGATGTACGGCCGGTCGTTGCCGACCACGATGCACTGGGCGACCAGCGGATGGTCACGCACGCGCTCCTCCAGGACGCCCGGCGAGACGCTCTTGCCGCCGGAGGTCACCAGGATCTCCTTCTTGCGCCCGGTGATGGTGAGAAAGCCGTCCTCGTCGAGGGTGCCGAGGTCGCCGGTGGCGAGCCAGCCGTCGTGCAGTGCGGCGTCGGTGGCCTTGGGGTCGTTCAGATAGCCCTGGAAGATGTTGTCGCCGTGCAGCCAGATCTCTCCGTCGTCCGCGATGTGCACGGTCATGCCCGGAATGGCCTGGCCGACCGTCCCGTACCGGGTCCGCTCGGGCGGGGTGACGACCGCGGCGGCGGTGGTCTCGGTGAGCCCGTATCCCTCGTAGATCTGGATGCCCGCGCCGGCGAAGAACAGCCCGAGCCGACGGTCCATCGCGGAGCCGCCCGACACCGCGTGTCTGACCCGGCCGCCCATGGCGGCGCGCATCTTGGTGTAGACGACCTTGTCGAAGAACTGATGCTGCATCCGCAGGCTCGCCGACGGCCCGGCGCCGATCCCCCACGCCTTCGCCTCGATCGCGTCCGCGTAGCGGACCGCGACCTCCACGGCCTTCTCGAAGGCACCGGACTTTCCGTCCTTCTCGGCCTTGCGGCGGGCCGCGTTGAAGACCTTCTCGAAGATGTACGGCACCGCCAGGATGAACGTCGGCTGGAACGCGGCCAGGTCGGGCAGCAGCACGGCGGCGTGCATCTGCGGCTGATGGCCCAGCTTGACCTTCCCGAGGACGCCCGCGACCTGGACCATCCGCCCGAAGACATGCGCGAGCGGCAGGAACAGCAGCGTGGACGCCCCGTTGTCGCGCTTGGAGGTGAAGATCGGTTCCATGAGCCCGATGACCGTGCTCGCCTCGGCCATGAAGTTGGCGTGCGAGATGACGCAGCCCTTGGGGCGGCCCGTGGTGCCCGAGGTGTAGATGATCGTCGCGATCGACTCGGGGGTGACGGCGCGCCGGTGCCGGTGCACCACCTCGTCGTCGATGCCCGCGCCCGCCTCGTAGAGCTCCTGCACCGCGCCCGAGTCCAGTTGCCAGAGCTTGTGAAGCTGGGGCAGCCGGTCGATCACCGTGGCGATGGTCATCGCGTGGTCCTCGTGCTCGACCACCGCGGCCGACACCTGCGCGTCGTGCAGCATCCAGAAGACCTGCTCGGCCGAGGATGTCGAGTACATGGGGACGACGTGGGCGCCGATCGTCCACAATGCGTAGTCGAAGAGTGTCCATTCGTAGCGGGTACGGGACATGATCGCGACCCGGTCGCCGAATCGGATTCCCTGGGCGAGCAGTCCCTTGGCAAGGGCGAGGACCTCGTCACGGAACTCGGCGGCCGTCACATCGCGCCACTGTCCGTTCTCGTCCTTGCGGCCGAACGCGGCCCGCAGCGGGTCCTCCTGGGCATGGTCGAACACGACGTCGGCCAGGCCGCCCACCGGCGGCGCCGACGCCAACGGGGGGTTGGTGAACTCGCGCAATCCCGCTCCTAGTGGCGCTCCGCACAGCGCCTTGGAAGCTACCCCACCCAGCGGCCGGGCGGGAGAGGGGTCGAAGCGCCGGAGGGTGCGGCATATGCACTGGTCAGTCGAGAAAATGCCCGCACAAGGGGAAGGGACCGGACATCTTCCCTACGCTCGCGTAAGTTTCGGCCCCGCAATCTCCACGGAATCTGTACGACCCGGCTACGGGGCGCGGGGCACCGAATACCGGACGCGGAGGCTCCGCTTCCGCGCCCCGCGGCTACCGCCGGAGCCGGTCCCGGTGGCTCCGGGACCGGCTCCGGCGGTGTCATGACCGGGCCCTCACCGGTGTCATGCGCGGGACGCCGTCGCCCGCTTCGCCGGTGTCTCGGCCGTGTCCGTCACAGCGCGCGGCGTCCGCACCAACACCAGTACCAGCGCACCGGCGACCATCCCCGTCACGCCCGCCGCCACCGAAGCCGAGTCGAGCCCCGAGGCGAACGCGGCCCGCAGGGCGTGTTCGGAGAGAGGGCCGCGCAGGGCCCCGGCGCCGCCGCCGGCCAGGGTGTGGGCCGCGTCGTGCGAGAGCGTGTCCTGCATGCGGGAGGTCAGCACCGTGCCGAAGACGGCGACACCGAGCGCGTACCCCAGCTGGCGGACCGTGTTCACCGCGCCGCCCGCCATGCCCGCCCGCTCCGGCGGTACGGCGGCGAGCGCGGCGCCCGCGATGGCGGGGGACACGAAGCCCGTGCCGATGCCGACCAGGACGAGGCCCGGCACCAGCACCGTCCAGCTCGTACCCGCGTCCAGCACGGCCTGGCAGAACGCCCCCGAGCCGACCAGGAGCAGCCCGCCGCCTATCGTCAGCCGCGCGGGAACCCCGTGCAGCAGCTTCCCGGCGAGGATCGCGACCACCATCGTCGCGCCGGTCAGCGGGAGCAGGGTGAGGCCGCCGCGCACCGGGCTCATGCCCAGCACGGTCTGCATCCAGATGGACAGGTACGGGATCACACCGAATGCCACCCCGTTGAAGGCGAGCGCGCCCGCCATCACGCCCACGAACGCGGGCTTGCGCAGCAGCGACAGGTCCAGGAGCGGGTGGGCGACCCGCCGCTCGACGAGGACGAACGCGACCAGCGCCAGCGCCGCCGTCCCGAACGATCCCGTCACCACCCCCGACGTCCAGCCGTCCGCCCCGGCCCGCACCACCCCGTACGTCGTCGCCCCCGCGAAGCAGGCGAAGGCGACCGTGCCCGCCCAGTCGATGCGCATCCCCCGCGGTCCGCGTGACTCCGGCACCACCCGCAGCGTCAGCCACACCGACGCCACGCTCACCGGCAGGTTCACGAAGAAGATCCACCGCCAGCCCGGCCCCTCGGTGAGCAGCCCGCCGAGCACCGGCCCGACCGCCGCGGCGCCGCCGCTGACCGCGCCCCACACCCCGAGCGCCGTCGACCGCTGCCGCCCCTGGTAGACCGAGCCGAGCAGCGGCAGGGTCGTCGCGAACATCGCCGCCGCGCCCACCCCCTGCAGCCCACGCGCGGCCACCAGCATCCCGGGCCCGGAGGCGAGCCCGCACAGCAACGACGCCACCGCGAACAGCACCACGCCCGCCACGTGCACCCGGCGCCGTCCCAGAATGTCGGCGGCGGCCCCCACTCCCAGCAGCAGCGCGGCGAGCGCGAGCGCGTACCCGTCGATCACCCACTGCAGATCACTCAGCGACGCGTGCAGCGCCCGTGCCATGTCCGGCAGCGCGACGACCGCGATCGTCACGTCCAGCAACAACATGAACGTCCCCAGGCACACCGCCGTGAGCGGCCCCCATGTACGCATGTCCTCAACTCCTCCAGAACCCCGTGCCGCGGATGCGGATGCCTCCGTACGATGAGCTCCCGAGGGGTGATCGCGGTGGCCTCGGGCCCCGGATCGCCGGAATCCGACAAGGACGGCCCCCATGGAGATGGAATCCCACACCTTCGACAAGCTCGATCTGCAACTGCTGGCCGCGCTGGAACTGGACGCCCGCGCGGCCTTCAGCCGGATCGCGGCGGTGCTGGGCGTCTCCGACCAGACGATCGCGCGCCGCTTCCGCAGACTCTCCGCCGAGGGCGGGCTGCGGGTGGTCGCGGTGCGCGACGCCGAACGGCTCGGCCAGAGCCAGTGGATGCTACGGCTGCGCTGCGCGCCCGACAGCGCGGAGACGATCGCGGAGGCGCTGGCCAAGCGGCCGGACACCGCGTGGATCGGACTGGCCTCGGGCGGCACCGAGGTGGTCTGCATGACCCGGCCGCGCAGCCCCGGCGACCACGACGACCTGCTGCTCGGCAAGTTGCCGCGCACCCCGAGCATCATGGAGATCCGCGCCCACCAGATCCTGAACCGCTTCTTCGGCGGACCGACGGGCTGGGTCAGCAGGTTCGACGCGCTGACGGACGAGCAGATCGCCGCGCTGCGGCCGCGACTCGCCGACCCCTCGGGGCCCGTCCGGATCGACCCCGAGGACGAGCCGCTGGTCACCGCGCTCGAACGCGACGGACGCGCCACCTATCCGGAACTCCAGCGCGCCACCGGCCGTTCCGAGTCCGTCGTCAAGCGCCGCCTCGCCGCGCTGCTCGCCTCCGGCGCCGTGTACGTCGACGTCGAGTACCACTCCGAGACCCTCGGCTACGCCTGCGCCGCCGTCCTGTGGATCACCGCGGCCCCGGCGGCCCTGCACTCCGTCGGCGAGGCCCTCGCCACCCACGACGAGATCGCCTTCGCCGCGGCGACGGCCGGCCCCTCCAACATCGTCGTCACCGCCGTCGCCCGTGACACGGCGGGCCTCTACGCCTACCTGAGCGGCCGCCTCGGCACCCTCGAAGGGGTCCAGCACGTCGAGACGACCCCGTTCCTGCGCCGCGTCAAGCAACTCACGTACGCGAGACCGACCCGCTAGGGCCGCCGCCCCGGAGCAGTCGGTCCCCGCCGCCCAGGATCGCGGCCGCGAGGGCGTCCGCCGCGCCCTGCGCGGACGTACGCCGCTGCCCGTGCACCAGGACGAAGTCGACCTCGCCCAGTTCCGGCAGGCCCGCGCGGTCCGGGACGCGGACGAGGCCGGGAGGGATCAGTCCGCGCGAGTGGGCCATCACGCCGAGGCCCGCGCGGGCCGCCGCGACGAGGGCGTTCAGGCTGCCGCTGGTGCAGGCGATGCGCCACGCGCGGCCCTGGCGCTCCAGGGCTTCGAAGGCGAGGGCGCGGGTGATGCCCGGGGGCGGGTAGACGATCAGGGGAACCGGGCGGTCGGGGTCGAGCCGCAGGCGTTCCGCGCCGATCCACACCAGGCGGTCGTGCCAGACCAGCTCGCCGCGCGGATCCTCGGGCCGCCGCTTCGCCAGCACCAGGTCCAGCCTGCCCGCCGTGAGCTGTTCGTGCAGCGTGCCGGACAACTCGACCGTCAGCTCCAGGTCCACCTCCGGATGGTCGTACCGGAAGCCCTCCAGGATCTCCGGGAGCCGGGTCAGTACGAAGTCCTCGGAGGCGCCGAAGCGCAGCCGGCCGCGCAGACGGGTGCCCGTGAAGAAGGCGGTCGCCTGCTCGTGCACCGCCAGGATGCGGCGCGCGAAGCCGAGCATCGCCTCACCGTCCTCGGTGAGCTCCACGGAGTGCGTGTCCCGCGAGAACAGCTGCCGTCCCACCGCGTCCTCCAGCCGGCGCACGTGCTGGCTGACGGTGGACTGGCGCAGCCCGAGCCGCCGTGCGGCCTGCGTGAAGCTCAGGGTCTGGGCCACCGCCAGGAAGGTACGCAGTTGGGAGGGGTCGTACACACCCACACGTTATCGCGATTCGCGATGACAGTCAGAACGGTATGACGGATTCCCGATCGCGGGCTGGAAGAGGACGATGGAGAGGGCACGACCCGCCCCGGGACCACCCTTGCCCGGGGCCGCCCCGTACGACGTCTGAGCAGTGGAGCACCGTGAAACGCCTGCAGTGGCCGAGTTGGATGCCGATCGACCCGTACATCGTGCTGTTGCTCGGGACAGTGGGCCTCGCGGCCCTGCTCCCCGCACGGGGTACGGGCGCCGACGTCGCGTCGGGCGCGTCCACGGCCGCCATCGCCTTCCTCTTCTTCCTCTACGGGGCCCGGCTCTCCACCCGTGAGGCGGTCGAGGGCCTCAAGCACTGGCGGCTCCACGTCACCGTCCTGGCCTGCACTTTCGTCGTCTTCCCGCTGCTCGGCCTGGCCGCCCGCGGCCTCGAACCGGTGCTCCTGACCCACAACCTCTACACCGGTCTGCTCTTCCTCACACTCGTCCCCTCGACCATCCAGTCGTCGATCGCCTTCACCTCCATGGCCCGCGGCAACGTGCCCGCCGCGATCTGCGCCGGCTCCTTCTCCTCCCTCGCGGGCATCGTCGTCACCCCGCTGCTTGCCGCGGCACTGCTGGGCAGCAGCGGCGGCGGTTTCTCCGCGGACTCGCTGGTCAAGATCGTGCTGCAGCTGCTGGTCCCGTTCCTCGCCGGGCAGGTGCTGCGCCGCTGGATCGGCGGATTCATCACGCGTCACAAGAAGGTTCTCGGGTACGTCGACCGCGGCTCGATCCTGCTCGTCGTCTACGCCGCGTTCAGCGAGGGCATGGTGCAGGGCATATGGCACCAGGTGAGCGCGGTGCGACTGGCGGGCCTGCTCGCGGTCGAGGCCGTGCTGCTCGCGGTGATGCTGACGCTCACCTGGTACGGCGGGAGGGCGCTGGGCTTCCACCGCGAGGACCGCATCGCGATCCAGTTCGCCGGGTCGAAGAAGTCCCTCGCCTCGGGACTTCCCATGGCCGGCGTGCTGTTCGGCGCGCACGCCTCGCTCGCCGTGCTGCCGCTGATGCTCTTCCACCAGATGCAGCTGATGGTGTGCGCGGTGATCGCCAAGCGCCGCGCCCACGACCCTGAGGTGGCTACGACCCCGGTTCCCCCAGTCGCAGCGTCACGAATCGCGGTCGGTACAGCGCCACGTTCCGACTGAGGTTCGCCTGCGCCGAGACACCGCCCGTCGTGTCCAGCCAGTTCACGTCATAGCTCAGGACGAGCCGGTCGCCGTCGCTCAGCGCCGCGTGCACCTGCGGGTTGTACGCGGCCACCTGCCCCTGCGGCAGGGACGGACTGAAACTCCGGGTGGGCCCGTGCCAGGGGCCGGTCGGCGCGCACGCCCAGTACGAGGTGATCGTCGTCAGGCCCGCGGTGCCCGCCGCCATCGTGAACAGGACGTACGTCCCGCCGTCCCGCACCACCGTGAACGCGCTGCCGACCCCCGTGCGCCGCTCGTCCCCGAGCACCGGCCCCGGCCGTGCCCGCACCGCCCATCCGCTGCCGTCCCAGTACTCCCAGGCCGCCGGCTGCCCGAGCCGGCCGCGCGGCACCCGCGCCACGTACGCCTGCGAGGCGGGACGCGAGGCGGCCTGGCCGTCGTCGCCGCCGAAGACGTACGTCCACGCGCCCGCGTCGACCGTCGAGGTGCCGAACAGCACCCGCCGGGAGGGATCCGCCACGGAACTCTGGTCCAGGACCGTGGTGACGCCTTCCAGCCGCAGGTCGGGCAGCGAGAGCGTGGCGACCTCGGTGGACGTGGGCACGCCGTAGATCCAGGGAGCCTGGCCGGCGGTACGGGTCCACAGCAGGACGCGGACGACCTGCTCGGAGGAGCCGGGGGAGCGGGGTTCGACACGGGCCGCGACCGGCCACCGCCACCGCCCCGGCCCCGGGTCGGGGAACACCGGCGTCGGCAGTGTCGTCTCCAGCCGCCCGTCCTTCGCCATCACCACGGCCGAGTTCCGCACCAGGGGCGCGCTCGTGTCGCGCCACGCGTACGACTCGCCGACCGGGTTCGGCGGCGCGTGCACCTGGCCCAGATACGTGTCCGAGAACAGCCACAGCACCCGCCCGTCCGGCAGCCGCACCGAGTGCGTGCCGTCGCCGCCGGTCCAGTCGTCGACACGGCTCGCGTCGTCGCCGTAGCGCGCGAACTCGCCCGTGAGCCGCGCGTCCGCGCTCCAGGACCGCGGCGTACGGGCCGCGCACGCGCCGCCGCCCTCCCGGTCGTGGTCGGGGAGGGCGGTGAGCAGCACGGCCGCGCAGACCAGGGCGAGCAGGACACCGAGGCCGGCCCCGGTCCGCCGTCGTCGTGCTCGTGCGTCGTCGGGCACGGACGGGACGTTAGTGGCCGCCGCGCACCTGGTCCATGGGCAGATACAGGACGGTGTCCCGGGTCACTTTCCGGGAGGGCGGCGCGGCCAGCTCGTCGTCGCTCAACACCCGGTCGTAGACGCGTACTTCGTCGATCGCTCCCGTGAAGTACGCCCGGCTGTCCATCCGTTGACCGACATGGACCCCGAACGGCGAGTTGCGGCTGACCGACCCGGGCACGTCCGCGGCGCCGACCGCCGTAGCGTCGACGGAGAGCGTGAGCAGTCCGCCGCCCCGGCGCAGGGCCAGATGATGCCACTGGCCGTCGTTGTAGGCGCTCGCGGTGCGCACGGAGGCGGAGGTCGGGGCCGCTGCTCCGCTCCTGGTGGTGATCAGCGCGGTGATCCGGTGGGACGCGGGCTCGGCGCGCATCCACACCTGCGGCTGCGTCGTCCCGATCCCGCCCATCCACAGCAGCGGCTGCTCCCCGCCGATGGCCGTGTAGCGGAACCACAGCGACGCGGTGAAGTCCTTCGTCCCGAGCGGGAGTCGGTCCTGATACGGCAGACGTACGGCGTCGTCGGCGCCGTCGAACTCCAGCGCGCCGCCGCGCACGCCCGCCGTCTCCTGGGCGCCGCCGAGGACCGCGGCCGGTTCGGCGTGCCGGGCGAGGTCGGCGGTCGTCGGGTCAGGGCCGCGGCGCGGGGTGAGCCAGTCCTCGGTGAAGCGGGCGAAGCGGACCTCGTCGCGTGCGTCGACCGCGCCGCCCTCGTACAGCAGCCCCACGGCGCCGCCGCCGATCCCGACCAGGTCGGAGTAGCCCGACCAGTCGGTCGTCACGACCGTGCCGCGGTCCACGCTGTCCCAGGTGCGCCCGCCGTCGTACGAGGAGCGGATCATCATGGTCCTGCGGCGGTCGGGGTCGCCGGGGCAGGCCAGCAGGATGCGGTCGCCGAGGCGGAGTACGGAGCCCTGGACCTGGGGTGCGTAGAGGCCGGGGAGGTCGCGGAAGGGCGCCGTGAAGCTGTCGCCGCCGTCGCGGCTGACGGTCTGGGTGCGGTGGCCGAGGTCGGTGCCGTCCTGCTCGCGCCCGCTGACGAGGACGGACCCGTCGGCGCGTTCCGTGAGCGTCAGCTCGGACGGCTTCTGACGGAAGGTGCCGTCCTCCGCGATCGGCCAGGAGTCGCTCGCACCGATCCGCCAGTGGTCGCCGCCGTCGTCGCTGGTGATGAGGGCGGCGTTGTTGGCGGTGACCCGACTGCCGTTCCAGGTCTCGGTGTTGACGCCGAAGACGAGCCGCCCGGCATGCCTGCCACGGGTCAGCTGGATGCCGTGCACGGGGCCGGTGGCGTACCAGGAGTTCCAGTTCGGCGGGAGGATCTCAGCGCTCAGGTCGCGCGGTGCGGACCAGCTGAGGCCGTCGTCGTCGCTGTACTGGAGATGCGGGGTGCGGTCGCAGGGGACGTCGCAACCGCGCCCGTCCGTGCGGCCCGTGTTGTACGTCTCCGCCAGCACGATGCGACCGGTCTCGCGGTCCACGATCGGGGCGGGGTTGCCGTGGGTGTCGCCCGCCCCCTCGTTGACGACCTGGAGCGGCCCCCAGGTCCGGCCGCCGTCGGTCGACCGCTTGACGACGATGTCGATGTCACCCGCATCGCCGCAGTCGTGCACGCGCCCCTCGGCGAACGCCAGCAGGGTGCCGTGGGTGCTCCGCACGACGGCCGGGATGCGGAAGCAGGCGTAGCCGGGATCCTGGGAGGCCCTGAAGAGCACCTGTTGCTCGAACAACGCACCGGACGCACCGGATACACCGGATGCCCCGGACGCGTCGGCCGCGGAGGCCCTCGCGGGGCTCGGCAGCGCGAGCACGCACAGTGCGGTGGCCGTGAGGACGGCGGTCAGGGTCGATCTGAGACGTGCGCGCAGACGTGCCGACATGGTGCGACCTGCCCTTCGTGTGTCTGGGCAACCAGGGTGATCTGGACATCCGACATCCGACATCCGACGTCCAATGTGCGTGCCACAGACGCTACTTGGGCTCTCAGTGGCCCCACAAGAAGCGAGCACCGGTCGTGTTCACGCCAAAACTGAACTCGTCTGTCAGGGGCGCAGCACCACCTTCCCCAGGTTGCTCCGTGACTCGATCGCCGCGTGCGCCTTCGCCGCGCCCTCCAGGGCGAACTCCCCGTGCACGGCGGGCCGCAGGGCCCCCTCCGCGAACAGTCGCCACAGTTCCTCGCGCCACCGCTCGTACCGCCCCGGCTCGTTCCGGGCGATCCGGGCCATCTGGAAGCCGATCACGGACTTGGCGCCCACCAGCAGGTCGTACGCCCGCACGTTCCCGCCGCCCGAGCTGTACGCGACGAGCCGCCCGCCCGGGGCGAGGGCGGCGACGGCCGGGGTGAGCAGGTCGCCGCCGACCGCGTCGAGAACGTAGTCGACGGGCTCGCCCCAGTCCTCGGAGTCGTACGCGATCACGTCGTCCGCGCCGAGCCCCCGAACGAACTCCGCCTTGCCGAGGGTGAGCGCGGACACGGCCCCGACGACGCGTGACGCGCCCCGCAGCCGGGCGAGTTGGACGGCGAGATGGCCGACCCCGCTCGCCGCGCCGGTGATCAGCGCCGCCTCGCCGGGTGCGGGGCGCGCTGCCTTCAGGGCGCCGAGCGCGACCAGCCCGCTGCGGACGAGGGCGACGGCGTCGACCGCGCTCGCACCCGCCGGAACCGGGGAGGCCATGGTCTCGTTGAGCAGGGCGTAGTCGGCGTACCCGTGCCCGAAGCAGAGTCCGGTGACGCGGTCGCCCGCCGCGAAGCGGGTGACGCCCGCGCCGACGGCGACGACCTCGCCCGCGATCTCGCCGCCCAGCGGGATCGGCTCCGCGGCCTCGGTGACCTTGCGGACGATGGGGAGGGTGACGCCGATCGCCTCGGTGCGCACCAGCAGTTCGCCGGGCCTGGCGGCGGGTGCGGGGACGTCCTCCAGGAACAGGGGGCCGCCGGTGTGCTCGTATCGGACGCGACGCATCGCACCTCCAGGGGTGAGGGGGTGAGGGGGGCGAGCCCTCGGGTCGTTGGGATCCCCAACGGTATCCCAGATTCATTGGGTGGACCAACGGTTATTCGATAAGCTGGCCCCATGTCCGCCTCCGCCCCCCTGTCCGCCATCCGCTCCCTCCCCAGCTGGCTCCTCGGCCGCACCGCCGCCCGCGGCCGTGCCCTCGTCGCCGAGGCGCTGGCGGCCGAGGGCCTGAAGATGTGGGATCACGTGGTGCTGTCCGCCGTCTCCGATCTCGGCCCCGTCGCCCAGGCCGAACTGGGCCGCAGCATCCAGCTCGACCCCAAGGACCTGGTCGGTGTTCTCAACGACCTCCAGGGCGCGGGCCTGGTCCTGCGTGAACCCGACCCCAGGGACCGTCGCAAGAACGCGGTGTCCCTCACCGAGGAGGGCGCACGCCTCCTCGCGCGCTGCGAGCGGGCGGCGCGCGAGGCCAACGACGCGCTCCTCTCGCCGCTCTCGGAGGCCGAGCGGGAGCAGTTCATGGGCTTGTTGATCCGGATTTCCGGTACGGACGGCTGATGAAGGCTAACGTTCCGTCATGACCGCACCCGAAACCGAACCCCGGCTCGCCCTCGACCCCGCGCGCACCGCCCTGGTGCTCGTGGATCTGATGGAGCGCATCGTCGGACTGCCCGTGGAACCCCGCAAGGGCACCGAGGTCCTCGCCGCCGCCGAGGAGTTGGCGGCCACCTTCCGCAAGGCGGGCGCACTCGTCGTGCTCGTCCGGGGCGAACGGCCCGGGCTGCCCGAACAGCCGCCCGGCAGCGGACTCGTCGCCGGGCTCGCGGTGGCGGGTGACCTCGAGGTCGTGAAGCGGACCATCGGCGGGTTCCAGGGCAGCGGTCTCGACGAGCGGCTGCGGGAGCGCGGCATCTCCACCCTGGTGTTCGGCGGGATCGCCACCAACCTCGGTGTGGAGTCAACCGCCCGCGCCGCCGGCGACCTCGGCTACGACCTCGTGTTCGCCGAGGACGCGATGGCGGCCCTCACCGCGCCCGAACACGAGGCGTCGGTCCGCCTCGACTTCCCCCGCCTGGGCACGGTCGTGACCACCGCGCAGGTGCACTTCAGCGCGGGCTGAGGCGCGGAGCGGGGCAGGGGATCGCGCGCGGTCACACCAGCACCGTGGCGCCGTCCACGACGACGGTCGAACCGGTGCTGAACCGGCCGCGCATCAGGTAGAGGTACGCCTCCGCCACGTCCTCGGGCTCCCCGACCCGCCCGACCGGCAGCGACCGCGCGGCGGACACGAACAGGCCCTCGCGGTCGGCCTCCGGCAGCTCCCGCCACAGTTCGGTGCGGACCACACCGGGGGAGGCCACGTCGACCCGGATCGGCGCCGGCTCCAGTGCCAGTACGCGGGTGAGGGACTCCATCGCCCCGCACAGGCCGGCCGCCACGGTCGTGCCCGGCATCGGACGCCGGCCCGCGGTGCCCGTGGTGAGCACGATGGAACCGCCCTTCCTGATCGACGGTGCGCCGTACCTGACCGTCCAAGACCTCCTTCGCCGGGGGCGATACCCTGAAGGCATCGCCACCGGGACGACGGAAGGGGCGGCCATGGACCTCGACCTGCGGAAGATCCGCTACTTCGTGGCGGTCGCCGAGCTGCTCCACTTCGGCCGCGCGGCGGAGCGACTGCACATCGCTCAGCCGGTCCTGAGCCGTCAGATCCGCGCCCTGGAGAAGGACTTGGGCGCACCGCTTTTCGAACGCGACAGCCATGGTGTGACCCTGACGGCATCCGGGCGTCAACTCCTCGACGACGCCAGGCAGTTGTTCGCCACCGCGGACGCCACCAGGCTCCGGGTGCGCCGGGCCGCCGGCGGACCGCGCCGGCTGGTCGTCGGCTTCCGGGCCGGCGTCGTCGTGACCCGCGCCCTGCGCGCCTTCGGGGCCGCCCACCCGGACGTCGTGGCGCTCGCCCGCCGCGTCGAATGGGACGACCAGGAGCGGCTGATCCTCGACGGAACCGTCGACCTCGCCTACGTACGCCGCCCGATCCGCGAGCAGGGCCTCACGCTGCTGCCGCTGTTCAGCGAGGCGCGCGTGGCGATGCTCCCCGCCGACCACCGGCTCGCGGGCAAACCGGAACTCGCGCTGGCCGACCTGGCGGACGAACCGCGCCTGAGGTACGCCGACCCCCGTCCCGGCGAGCTGCCGATCCGCACCATCGAAGAGAAGTTCGAGTCCGTGGCGAGCGGGGCCGGTATCACGCTCGTACCGGAGTCCGTCGCCGAGCAGTACTCGCGCCCGGACATCACCTACGTACCGGTGCCGGACGCGGAGCGCGACGAGGTGCTGCTCGCCTGGGAGGCGAGCCGACGCTCGCCCCTGATCACCGCCTTCGCCCGGCTCGCCCCCCTCGCCGACCCGGCGCGGGCCGAGGAGCCGTGAGCCCGGTCGCGGCGGGCTGAGGCGGGGCCCCTACGGCGCAGGGGGCGCTCCCCGCCGGTCGGGGCCCCGCCGCCGTGCCGCGGGGAGCCGGTCAGCCCTGGGCGGCCGCGGCCCGCAGGGCGATGCGGTGCTCGCCCGCGTACACGTTCATGGAGGGGCCGCGCAGGAAGCCCACCAGGGTCAGCCCGGTCTCGGCGGCCAGGTCCACCGCCAGCGAGGACGGTGCCGAGACCGCCGCCAGTACGGGGATGCCCGCCATGACCGCCTTCTGCGCCAGCTCGAAGGAGGCCCGCCCCGACACCAGCAGGATCGTGCGGGAGAGCGGCAGGTCGCCGCGTTGCAGGGCGCGCCCGACCAGCTTGTCGACCGCGTTGTGCCGGCCCACGTCCTCCCGTACGTCGAGCATCTCCCCGTCCTCCGTGAACAGGGCCGCGGCGTGCAGACCCCCGGTCCGGTCGAAGACCCGCTGGGCCTCGCGCAGCCGGTCGGGGAGGCCGGCGAGGAGAGCGGGCTCCAGCCGGACCGGGGGAGCGTCGGCGCCGTCGTCGATGGCCCAGCGGGCCGTCGTACGGACCGCGTCCAGGCTCGCCTTGCCGCACAGGCCGCAGGAGGAGGTCGTGTAGACGTTGCGCTCCAGCGTGATGTCGGGCAGCACGACGCCCGGCGCTGTCCGGACGTCCACGATGTTGTACGTGTTCGACCCGTCCACCGTGGCGCCCGCACAGTAGACGATGTTCTGCAGCTCGTCGGCCCTGCCGAACACCCCCTCGCTGACGAGGAAGCCCGCCGCGAGCGCGAAGTCGTCGCCCGGGGTGCGCATGGTGATCGCGAGCGGTTTCCCGTTGAGGCGGATCTCCAGTGGCTCCTCGGCGACGAGCGTGTCGGGGCGGGTGGAGACGGCCCCCTCCCGGATGCGGATCACCTTGCGTCGTTCCGTGACTCGTCCCATGTCCTGATCAGTCCCGGTTCTGTACGTGCTGGTAGCCGAAGCGGCCCTTGATGCAGAGATTGCCGTGGGTCACCGGGTTGTCGTGCGGGGAGGTGACCTTCACGATCTCATTGTCCTGCACGTGCAGGGTGAGGTTGCAGCCCACACCGCAGTACGCGCACACCGTCGTCGTCTCGGTCTGCGCCGACTCGTCCCATGTACCCGCCGCCCGCATGTCGAACTCCGACCTGAACGACAGCGCCCCCGTCGGGCACACCTCGATGCAGTTGCCGCAGTACACGCACGCCGAGTCGGTCAGCGGGGCGTCGTGCTCGACGGCGATCCGGGCGTCGAATCCGCGCCCGGAGACCGAGATCGCGAAGGTGTTCTGCCACTGGTCGCCACACGCGTCGACGCACTTGTAGCAGAGGATGCACTTGTCGTAGTCGCGGACGTAGAGGCCGTTGTCGATCTTCGGCTCCTCGTCGAGGCGCGCCGCGTCGGGGCCGAAGCGGTCCGGTTTCGCCTCGTACTCCTTGATCCACCCGGCCACCTCCGGGGTGGTCGACAAGTCGACCGAGGAGGCGAGGAGCTCGATGACGACCTTGCGGCTGTGGCGGGCGCGCTCCGTGTCCGTCCGTACCTCCATGCCCGCCTCCGCCTTGCGGGAGCAGGCCGGGACGAGGGTCCGGGCGCCCTCGAGCTCGACGACACAGACCCGGCAGGCGTTCTTGGGGGTGAGCGTGTCGCCCTGGCAGAGGGTGGGGACGTCCTTGCCCGCCGCCCGGCAGGCGTCGAGGATCGTCGAGCCCTCCGGAACCCTGACCTCCTGCTCGTCGAGGGTGAACTCGACGAGCCGACGCGGCACTCCCAGCGGTATCGCGGTCATTCGTAGGCCCCCAAGCGGTCGATCGCGGATTCCACGGCGTTCCACGCGGTCTGCCCCAGACCGCAGATCGACGCGTCCCGCATCGCGCGGCCGACCTCCCTGAGCAGGGCGATGTCGTCGGCGGCCGCCGCGCCGGTCCGCTCGGCGATCCGGTGCAGCGCCTCCTCCTGCCGTACGGTCCCGACCCGGCACGGCACGCACTGCCCGCACGACTCGTCGCGGAAGAACTCGGCGATGCGCAGCAGGAGGCGGGGGAGCGGGACCGTGTCGTCGAAGGCCATGACCACACCCGAGCCGAGGGTCGTGCCCGCCGCCCGGGTGCCCTCGAAGGTGAGCGGGATGTCGAGTTCGTCGGGCCGTACGAAGCCGCCCGCCGCGCCGCCCAGCAGCACCGCACGCAGCCGTTCACGCACGCCCGCCAGCTCCAGCAGCTCGCTCAGTGTCGCCCCGAACGGCAGTTCGTAGATTCCGGGCCGGTCCACGCTGCCCGACACGCAGTACAGCTTCGGGCCGGTGGAGCCCGGGGTGCCGATCGCCGCGTACGCCTCGGCCCCCCTCGTCAGGATCGGCAGGACGTTCACCAGGGTCTCGACGTTGTTCTCGGCAGTGGGTTTGCCGAACAAACCCTTCTCCACAGGGAAGGGCGGTTTGGAACGCGGCTCTCCTCTGTACCCCTCGATCGAGTTGAACAGGGCGGTCTCCTCGCCGCAGATGTACGCGCCCGCGCCCCGCCGGATCTCGATGTCGAAGGCGTACCCCTGGCCGAGGACGTCCTCGCCGAGCAGGCCACGCGCGCGTGCCTGCCCGATGGCGTGCTCCATGCGGCGCAGGGCGCGCGGGTACTCGCCGCGCAGATAGAGGTAACCCTTGTGCGCCCCGACGGCGTACGCCGCGATGGTCATCGCCTCGACGAGGGCGTACGGGTCGCCCTCCATGACGACCCGGTCCTTGAAGGTGCCCGGCTCGGACTCGTCGGCGTTGCACACCAGGTAGTGCGGACGGTCGGGCTGGGACGCCGTGGCCTGCCATTTGCGGCCGGTGGGGAAGGCGGCGCCGCCGCGCCCGACCAGGCCCGCGTCGGTGACCTCGCGGATGACCCCGGCCGGCCCGAGTGCGAAGGCCCGCCGCAGCGCGGCGTACCCGCCGTGTGCCCGGTAGTCGTCGAGCGAGGCGGGGTCGACCACACCGACACGGCTCAGCAGCACGAGGGAGGGATCGCCCGCCTGGGGCACCGCGAAGGCCGCGGGCGGCTCCTCGGGCGCCGAGTCGGGGGCGCTCGCCGCCTCCGCCGCCCGCGCGACGGTGGTGGGCGCCGACACGGCCGTACGCACCGGATCGCCCGCTCTGACCGCGAGGGCCGCCGGAGCGCGCTCGCACAACCCCAGGCAGGGGCTGCGCTCGACGCCGACGCCGCTGCCGGGCCCGAGGCGGGCCTCGACCCCGGCGCACAGCTCCGCCGCGCCCGCCGCCGCGCACGCGAGGTCCGTGCACACGTGCAGCACGGTCGCGGGGCGCGGCTTCACCGAGAACATCGCGTA
Source organism: Streptomyces sp. GbtcB7 (assembly GCF_019091445.1). NCBI lineage: Bacteria > Bacillati > Actinomycetota > Actinomycetes > Kitasatosporales > Streptomycetaceae > Streptomyces > Streptomyces sp. GbtcB7. Next base: position 43,765 of record NZ_JAGXJM010000011.1, on the reverse strand, counting down.
GAAGGTCGCGACCCCGTAGGCCTCCGCCGGCGGCACGGTCAGCCGGCGGCACAGGTAGTCGAGCGCGCCCTCGCTGATCCAGCCGATCCGGTCGTTGACGGCGTGCAGCCCCGGCAACAGCAGGTCGCGGCGTTCGCGCGCCTCCCGGCCGCCGCGCGCCCACCTGAGGTCGGCGGCCCTCATCTCATCGCGCGCGGCGCCCTCCCACGAGGACTCCGGAGGACCGAGCAGCGCGTCGATCGCCGCCCGCTCCTCGTCCGTCGGCTTGCTGTCACCGAAGTGCAGATCCACCACATCACCTCACTTGAGTCGCGACCGGCAGCTTCTCGATCCGGATGGCCGACGCCTTGAACTCCGCCGTCCCCGCGATCGGGCAGTTCGCCTCGATCGTCAGCTGGTTGGTGTCCACCTCGTCGGGAAAGTGCATGGTCATGAACGCAAGGCCGGGCCGCAGCGCGGTGTCGATCCACACCGGTGCCACGACGGATCCGCGGCGCGAGGAGACCTGGACCTCCTCGCCCACCACGACCCCGTAGTGCTCGGCGTCCTCCGGGCAGAGCTCGACATACTCGCCGCGCCGCAGCGGCGAGGCGAAACCGCCGCTCTGCACCCCGGTGTTGTACGAGTCGAGCCGCCGCCCGGTGGTGAGCCGGATCGGATACTCCTCGTCCGTCAGATCCACGGGCGGGTCGTGCTGGACGATCCCGAACGGCGCGAGCCGGCCGCGCTCGGCGGGGTCCGAGGCCCACAACCGGCCGTGCAGATAGGTGGGTTCGATCCGCCCGATGTCGGGGCAGGGCCACTGGATGCCCTGGTGCTCCGCCAGACGTTCGTACGTCATCCCGTAGTGGTCCGGCGACACCGACCGCAGCTCGTTCCAGACGGCCTCGGCGCCGGCGTACTTCCAGTCGTGCCCGAGGCGCGCGGCGAGGTCGCAGAGGATGTCGATGTCCTCGCGGGCCTCACCGGGCGGCGTCACCGCCGCGCGTACCCGCTGCACACGCCGCTCGCTGTTGGTGGTGGTGCCCTCCGTCTCCGCCCACCCGGCGGTCGCGGGCAGCACGACGTCCGCCAACTGGGCCGTCTTCGTGAGGAAGATGTCCTGCACGACGAGGAAGTCGAGGGCACCCAGCCGCCGTACCGCCTGTTCACTGTCGGCCTCCGACTGCGCCGGGTTCTCGCCGATGCAGTAGACGGCCTTGAGCGTGCCCTCCTCCATGGCCTCGAACATCTCCGTCAGGTTCAGCCCGTAGTGCGGCTGGATGACGGTGTCCCAGGCGGACTCGAACTTCAGCCGCGCCTCGGGGTCGAGGATGTCCTGGAAGCCGGGGAGGCGGTTGGGGATGGCGCCCATGTCGCCGCCGCCCTGCACGTTGTTCTGCCCGCGCAGGGGCTGGAGCCCGGAGCCGTGGCGGCCCACGTGCCCCGTCAGCAGGGACAGGTTGATCAGCGCGCGGACGTTGTCGGTGCCGTTGTGGTGCTCGGTGATGCCGAGGGTCCAGCACAGCTGGGCGCGCTCGGCCCGTGCGTACGCGTGCGCCAGCTGCCGTATCGCCGCCGCCGGTACGCCCGTCACCTTCTCGGCGAGCGACAGCGTCCAGGGCTCGACGAGCGCCTTGTACTCCTCGAAGCCGCTGGTGGCCCGCTCGATGAAGGCGTGGTTGGCGAGGCCCGCGTGGATGATCTCGCGGCCGATCGCGTGCGCCATCGGGATGTCGGTGCCGACGTTCAGACCGAGCCAGCTCTCCGCCCACTCGGCCGTGGACGTGCGGCGCGGGTCGACCGCGTACATCCGGGCGCCGTTCCTGATCCCCTTCAGCACGTGCTGGAAGAAGATCGGATGTGCGAAGCGGGCGTTGGAGCCCCACATCACGATGAGGTCGGTCTCCTCGACCTCCGCGTACGAGGAGGTGCCGCCGCCGGAACCGAAGGCGGCGCTCAGGCCCGCGACGCTCGGGGCGTGACAGGTGCGGTTGCAGGAGTCGACGTTGTTCGTGCCCATCACGACCCGGGCGAACTTCTGGGCCACGTAGTTCATCTCGTTGGTCGCGCGGGCACAGGAGAACAGGCCGAAGGCGTCGCGGGCGGCACTCAGCCCCGCCGCCGCCCGGGTCAGGGCCTCGTCCCAGGTGGCCCGCCGGAAGGGCTCGTCGCGCGCGTCACGGACCAGGGGGTGCGTGAGCCGGGCGTAGACCTTCGATTCACGTTTCCTCATGCGGCGCTCCTCAGCGCGAGCAGGTCCGAGATGGCGTGGACGGTGCGCAGGGTGGGCACCTCGACGCCGGTGATGTCCGCCAGCTCGACGACCGCCGCCAGCAGTACGTCCAGTTCGAGCGGCTTGCCGCGCTCCAGGTCCTGGAGGGTGGAGGTGCGGTGGTCACCGACGCGCTCGGCGCCGGCCAGCCGCCGTTCGATGGAGACGCCCACCTCGCAGCCGAGCGCCTCGGCGACCGCGAGCGTCTCGGTCATCATGATCTCGATGACCTTGCGGGTGCCGCCGTGCAGGCACATCTGCCGCATCGTCGCGCGGGCCAGCGCGCTGATCGGGTTGAAGGAGATGTTGCCGAGCAGCTTGAGCCAGATGTCGTTACGCAGATCCCGTTCGACCGGGCACTTGAGGCCGCCGGCCGTCATGGCCTCGCTGAACGCCGTGCACCGCTCGGAGAGGGTGCGGTCGGGCTCGCCGATGGAGAACCGGGTGCCTTCCAAGTGCCGTACGACGCCCGGTCCTTCCAGCTCGGTCGCGGCGTACACGACACATCCGATGGCCCGTTCGGGCGCGAGCACCGCACTGACCGCGCCGTTCGGGTCCACGCTCTCCACACGGTGGCCGTCGTGCGGGCCGCCGTGCCGGTGGAAGTACCACCAGGGGATGCCGTTCTGGGCGGCGATCACCGCCGTGGTGTCGTGCAGCAAAGGCTCGATCAGCGGCCCGCACGCCGCGTACGAGTTGGCCTTCAGGCCGAGCAGGACGTAGTCGACCGGGCCGACCTCGGCCGGGTCGTTGGTGGCATGGGCGCGCGCGGTGAAGTCGCCACGCGGGCTGAGGACTTGGACTCCGTGCCGCCTCATGGCCGCAAGATGCGGTCCACGGGCGATGAGGTGCACATCGGCGCCGGCGCGGTGCAGCGCGGCGCCGACGTAGGCGCCGATCGCACCGGCGCCGAGAACGGCGACTTTCACTGTGGCTCGCTCCGTTCGGTCGAGGGTACCGAGGAACTGCCGAACTCTGTCGACGAAATATTGTCTACAGTATGGAACTTGGGGCGGCAAGGCTTCGCGCAGCACCTCGACGGACCACCGTGAGGGGCGGCCGACCGTTCGTCGCGCGATGGATACCGCTCACCGCATACCGTCGACGAGTTGGTGTCGAACGGCTTCACAACCGGGCAACCGCTTCCTATCGTCCGGGATCATGAGTCCCCCTGTCGCGCCACCCGGCTGGAGCCGCTGGCTCGTCCCGCCCGCCGCACTGTCCGTCCACCTCTCCATCGGCCAGGCGTACGCCTGGAGCGTCTTCAAGCCGCCGCTCGAATCCGCGCTCGGCCTCAGCGGGACCCAGAGCGCGCTGCCCTTCCAGCTCGGCATCGTCATGCTCGGACTGTCCGCCGCGTTCGGCGGCACCCTCGTCGAGCGCAACGGACCGCGCTGGGCGATGACCGTCGCCCTGGTCTGCTTCTCCACCGGCTTCCTGATCGCCTCGCTCGGCGCCGCCACCGAGCAGTACTGGCTGATCGTCTTCGGCTACGGATTCGTCGGCGGGATCGGCCTCGGCATCGGCTACATCTCCCCCGTCTCGACCCTGATCAAGTGGTTCCCGGACCGGCCCGGCATGGCCACCGGCATCGCGATCATGGGCTTCGGCGGCGGCGCGCTCATCGCCTCGCCGTGGTCCGCGCAGATGCTGAAGTCCTTCGGTTCCGACTCCTCCGGCATCGCGCTCGCCTTCCTCGTGCACGGGCTGTCGTACGCCGTCTTCATGACGCTCGGCGTCCTGCTGGTGCGGGTGCCGCGCGGCGACAAACCGCCGGTCAAGGCCGGACCCGCACCGCTCGACGGGGTGCAGGTGTCCGCGAACAGCGCCGTGCGCACCCCGCAGTTCTGGTGCCTGTGGGTCGTGCTCTGCATGAACGTGACCGCGGGCATCGGCATCCTGGAGAAGGCCGCCCCGATGATCACGGACTTCTTCGCGGACACCTCGACCCCGGTGTCGGTCTCCGCCGCCGCGGGTTTCGTGGCGCTGCTCTCCGCCGCGAACATGGCGGGCCGGATCGGCTGGTCCTCCACGTCCGACCTGATCGGACGCAAGAACATCTACCGCGTCTACCTCGGCGTGGGCGCGATCATGTATCTGCTGATCTCGCAGTTCGGGGACTCCTCCAAGCCCCTGTTCATCATCTGCGCCCTGGTGATCCTCTCCTTCTACGGCGGCGGCTTCGCGACGATTCCCGCTTACCTGAAGGACCTCTTCGGCACCTACCAGGTCGGTGCCATCCACGGCCGGCTGCTCACCGCCTGGTCCACGGCCGGCGTCCTCGGGCCGCTGATCGTCAACTGGATCGCGGACCGCCAGAAGGAGGCGGGCAAGCACGGTGCGCAGCTCTACGACACCTCGTTCCTGATCATGATCGGGCTGCTGGTCGTCGGGTTCGTCGCCAATGAGCTGGTGCGCCCCGTCCATGCCCGCCACCACATCCCCGCCCCGAGGGAGGCCGCCGATGACGACTCCGTCCAGCCCCAGCAGTCCGCCTGACCGCCGTCCACTGATCGCCTTCGCCTGGCTGTGGGTGGGGGCGCCGCTCTGCTACGGCCTGTACGAGCTCGTCCTGAAGGCCAAGCAGCTGTTCACGGGATAGAGCCCGGCGTACGGATTCGGACGCCGGGCGTGCGTGCGGACGTTGCCAGGACGTCCGAAGGTCTGACAGAAGCCGACAAGCCTGACGCCGCTTTCCTGTGGCAACAGCTGCCGTCGTACCCGCGAGTCACTGATCAGACTGGAGGATCCCCCTACCCAAGGCAATGAGGGAGACCCCCCAATGAACGGCTCACGCATCGCGGCCGTCGGCCACTACCAGCCCGCCAAGGTACTCACCAACGAGGACCTGGCGGGCCTGGTCGACACCAGTGACGAGTGGATCACGAGCCGGGTGGGCATCCGCACGCGCCACATCGCCGGTCCCGACGAGCCCGTCGACGAGCTGGCCGCGCACGCCGCGGCCAAGGCGCTCGCGGCGGCCGGTCTGACCTCGGGCGACATCGACCTGGTACTGGTCGCGACCTCCACGGCGATCGACCGCTCCCCGAACATGGCCGCCCGGGTCGCCGCCCGCCTCGGCGTGCCCTCCCCGGCCGCGATGGACGTCAACGTGGTCTGCGCGGGCTTCACGCACGCGCTCGCCACCGCCGACCACGCCGTGCGCGCGGGGGCGGCGACCCGCGCCCTCGTCATCGGCGCGGACAAGATGTCCGAGGTCACGGACTGGAGCGACCGTACGACCTGTGTCCTGGTCGGCGACGGGGCGGGCGCGGCGGTGGTCGAGGCCGCCGCTCCCGGCGCCGAGCCCGGCATCGGGCCGGTGCTGTGGGGATCGGTGCCCGAGATGGGGCACGCCGTACGCATCGAGGGCACGCCCCCGCGGTTCGCGCAGGAGGGGCAGAGCGTCTACCGCTGGGCGACGACACGGCTCCCGGCGATCGCCCGGCAGGCCTGCGAGCGGGCCGGGCTCGCGCCCGAGGAGCTCGCCGCGGTCGTCCTGCACCAGGCGAACCTGCGCATCATCGAACCCCTCGCCGCGAAGATCGGAGCCGTGAACGCCGTCGTCGCGCGCGATGTCGTCGACTCCGGGAACACCTCCGCCGCCAGCATCCCGCTCGCCTTCTCCAAGCTCGTCGAACGCGGCGAGATCAGCACCGGCGACCCGGTGCTCCTGTTCGGCTTCGGCGGCAACCTCTCGTACGCGGGACAGGTCGTCCGCTGCCCCTGACGTGCGCGGACGACCGGGTGTGACGCGTCCGACTCTCCACGGGCCTGGCCATGGTGCGCCGTAGACTGTAGACGAAAGACAATCGATACTGTCTTTTGACACATGCTTTCCGGTGACGGCGACGGTGACGGTGACGGGATGGCTCGGCAGGAGGGGACCCCGATGTTGTCGACAGGACTGCCGCCGGGGGCGGTGCCCAAGCTCGAACGGCCAGGCCCGCTGCGCGACCGTGTCTACGAGGCGCTGCTCGAACTCATCACGACCCGCGCCCTCCAGCCGGGCCAGCACCTGGTCGAGAGCGAGCTCGCCGGGCATCTCGGCGTCTCCCGGCAGCCGGTCCGCGAGGCGCTCCAGCGGCTGAACACGGAGGGGTGGGTCGATCTCCGGCCCGCCCAGGGCGCCTTCGTGCACGAGCCGACCGAGGAGGAGGCCGACCAGCTCCTCACGGTGCGTACGCTGCTGGAGGCCGAGGCCGCCCGGCTCGCCGCCGCCAACGCGGGCACCGCCGGCATCACCGCGCTCGAGGAGCTGTGCGCCGAGGGTGAGCGCGCGGTCGCCGCCGACGACGTGGACCTCGCGGTCGCGATGAACGCCCGCTTCCACGCGAAGGTCATGGAGCTCGCGGGCAACGCGGTCCTCGCCGAGCTGGCCGCCCAGGTCGACCGCCGGGTCCGCTGGTACTACACCCCGGTCGCCCGGCAGCGCGGCCACCAGTCCTGGATCGAGCACCGCGACCTCATCGCGGCCATCGCCGCCCGCGACGAACCCCGCGCCACCCAGGTCATGCGCGCCCACACGGAGCACACGCGCAAGACGTACCACGAGCGCGAGAAGTAACCCACCGAGAAGTAGCCCATCTGAGAAGTAACCCACCTCATTCGTGCGTTCCCCCTGTGACCCGGACTGGCTACGTCCGGGTCTCTCTTTGTCCACTCAGTGGAGAAAGTTGACGGCAATCTCTGCGCAACTTCTTCCCACTCCCGGCAGCCGCTGCTACGTTCCCATCGAAAGCAAGCCACGGTGATGTGGCCAAAACCCGTTGGACACTGGCCGATTGAGGCGGGGAGGGGCTCGTGAGACGCATGACGGCACGACCCGCGAACGCGCACCAGGCGCGCCTGCTGCGACTGCTGCGCGACGGCGGCCCCAACTCACGGGCCCAGCTCGGCGACCAGATCGACCTCTCCCGGTCGAAACTGGCCGTCGAGGTGGAACGGCTCCTGGAGACCGGGCTCGTGGTCGCCGACGGCCTCGCCGCATCCCGCGGCGGCCGCCGTTCCCACAACATCCGGCTCGCCCCGGCGCTGCGCTTCCTCGGCGTCGACATCGGGGCCACCTCGATCGACGTGGCCGTCACCAACGCGGAACTGGAGGTCCTGGGGCACATCAACCAGCCCATGGACGTCCGCGAGGGACCGGTCGCCGTCTTCGAGCAAGTCCTGTCCATGGCAGCCAAGTTGAGGTCGTCGGGGCTCGCGGAGGAATTCGACGGCGCCGGGATCGGCGTCCCGGGTCCGGTCCGCTTCCCCGAGGGTGTTCCGGTCGCACCGCCGATCATGCCCGGCTGGGACGGCTTCCCGGTCCGCGAGGCGCTCAGCCAGGACCTGGGCTGCCCCGTCATGGTCGACAACGACGTGAACCTGATGGCGATGGGGGAACAGCACGCGGGCGTCGCACGCTCCGTGGGCGACTTCCTCTGCGTCAAGATCGGCACCGGCATCGGCTGCGGCATCGTCGTCGGCGGTGAGGTCTACCGCGGTACGACGGGCAGCGCCGGCGACATCGGGCACATCCAGGCCGTGCCCGACGGGCGTCCGTGCGCCTGCGGCAACCGGGGCTGCCTGGAGGCCCACTTCAGCGGGGCCGCGCTCGCCCGGGACGCTACGGAGGCCGCCCAGCAGGGGCTTTCGGCGGAGCTCGCCGCCCGGCTGGAGGCGGCGGGCACCCTGAGCGCCGTCGACGTCGCCGCCGCGGCCGCCGCGGGCGACGCCACCGCCCTCGGGCTGATCCGCGAGGGCGGCAACCGCACGGGGCAGGTCATCGCCGGCCTCGTCTCGTTCTTCAACCCCGGCCTGGTGGTGATCGGCGGCGGCGTCACCGGCCTCGGCCACACGCTGCTCGCCGCGATCCGTACCCAGGTGTACCGCCAGTCGCTGCCTCTGGCGACCGGCAACCTACCCATCGTGCTGGGGGAGTTGGGGCCGACCGCCGGGGTCATCGGCGCGGCCCGGCTCATCAGCGACCACCTGTTCTCGCCCGCGTAACCCTGCCAGAGCCGTACGAAGCACTCCTTCCAGAGCCGCACGCACTCCTTCCAGAGCCGCACCAAAGGTCACCTCACCCAAGCACCCCACCCGTACAGCGCCCTGCTCTGCCCTGCCCGAAATCGCCCGCTCCGCGAGCGCACCGCCCTGAAACCGGCCCGCACGCCCGCCAAGGGGAACGTCATGGCACCAGAACCACCGCTGCTCACCATGTCCGGCATCACCAAGTCGTTCCCCGGAGTCCGGGCCCTCGACGGCGTCGACCTCGACGTCCAGGCCGGCGAGGTCCACTGTCTGCTAGGCCAGAACGGGGCCGGAAAGTCCACCCTCATCAAGGTCCTGGCCGGCGCCCACCAGCCCGACGGCGGCACCATCGGCTGGCGTGGCGAACCCGTCACGCTCCGTTCCCCGATCGCCGCCATGCGCCTCGGTATCGCCACCATCTACCAGGAACTGGACCTGGTGGAGGGCCTGTCGGTGGCCGAGAACGTCCACCTCGGCCATGAACCCACCGCCGCCGGTTTCGTCGTACGGGGAAAGGCGGCCAAGGCGTCAACGGCGCAGCTGCTACGCCGACTCGGCCATCCGGAGATCGATCCGGCGCGGCTCGTCGGTGAGCTGTCGGCCGCCCAGCAGCAGATCGTGTCCATGGCGCGGGCACTCTCCCACGACGTACGCCTCATCGTCATGGACGAACCGTCCGCCGCCCTCGACCCCGACGAGGTCGACAACCTCTTCCGTATCGTCGGCGACCTCACCGCGGACGGCGTCGCCGTCGTCTACATCTCGCACCGGCTGGAGGAGATCCGCCGCATCGGCGACCGGGTGACCGTACTGAAGGACGGCCGCGCGGTCGCGGGTGGACTGCCCGCGAAGTCCACCCCGACGCGCGAGGTGGTGGCGCTGATGACGGGCCGTAACGTCGAGTACGTCTTCCCGGAACGCCCCACGCGAGGCCCCTCGTCCGAGCCGGTGCTCAGGGTCCAAGGACTGGCACGCGCGGGCGAGTTCGAGCCCCTCGACCTCGAACTGCGCCCCGGCGAGATCGTCGGCCTGGCCGGTCTCGTCGGCTCCGGGCGCTCCGAGATCCTGGAGACGATCTACGGGGCCCGCAAGCCGACAGCCGGTCAAGTCAGTGTGGATGGCCGGGCGTTGCGGACCGGCAGCGTACGCGCCGCTGTCCGCGCCGGACTCGGACTCGCCCCCGAGGAGCGCAAGGCGCAGGCCCTGCTGATGCTGGAGTCCGTCACCCGCAATGTGTCCGTGTCCTCCATGTCCCGCTTCTCACGCGCGGGTTGGATCGACCGGAGCGCCGAGCGAGGCGCCGCCCGCGCCGCGACACGCGAGCTGTCGCTGCGCCCCGACAACCCGTCCGTCCCTATCCGGACGCTGTCCGGCGGCAACCAGCAAAAGGCCGTTTTGGCCCGCTGGCTGCTGCGCGGCTGCCGCGTCCTGCTGCTCGACGAACCCACCCGCGGTGTCGACGTCGGCGCCCGCGCCGAGCTGTACGCGGTCATCCGGCGCCTCGCCGACGAAGGCCTCGCCGTCCTGCTCGTGTCGAGCGAGGTGCCCGAGGTGCTGGGACTCGCCGACCGCGTGCTGGTGCTCAGGGAGGGCCGCGTCGTGCACACGGCGCCCGCCCAGGAGCTCGACGAACACCGCGTACTCGACCTTGTCATGGAAGGAAGCCCGGCGTCATGACGCAGCCCGTGTCCCCGCCCCGGGGCAGCACCGACAAGGTGCCGCCGATGAGCGAACTCCCCGCGTGGCGCACCCTCGTGGCCCGCGCCGACGTCCGTACCCTCTCGCTGCTCGGCGTGCTCGTCGCGCTGATCGTCATCGGCGGTATCACCAAGCCCGACGAGTTCCTCGACACCCGAAACCTCCAACTCGTCCTCACCCAGGCCTCGGTGATCGGCGTCGTCACCGTCGGCATGACCTTCGTCATCACCTCCGGCGGCATCGACCTGTCCGTCGGCGCGATCGTCGCGCTGTCCTCGGTGTGGGCCACGACGGTCGCCACCCAGGAGTACGGCTTCGCGGGCATCCTCTTCACCGCGGTGCTCGTCGGCGTGGGCTGCGGCCTGGTCAACGGCCTGCTCATCGCGTACGGCGGGATGGTCCCGTTCATCGCGACGCTGGCCATGCTCGCCTCGGCCCGCGGCCTCGCCCTCCAGATCACGGACGGCAAGACGCAGATCGTCACCATCGACGGGATCCTGAAGCTCGGCGAACGCGACTCGTACATCCTCGGCATCCCCCCGCTGGTCCTGGTCTTCGCCGTCGTCACGATCATCGGCTGGCTGATTCTCAACCGCACCACCTTCGGCCGCCGCACGGTCGCCGTCGGCGGCAACGCGGAGGCGGCCCGGCTGGCCGGCATCGACGTACGGCGCCAGCGGCTGTACCTCTACCTGCTCTCCGGACTGTGCTGCGGCATCGCCGCCTTCCTGCTGATCATCCTGTCCGGCTCCGGCCAGAACACCAACGGCAACCTGTACGAACTCGACGCCATCGCCGCCGCGATCATCGGCGGGACCCTGCTCAGCGGGGGCCGCGGCACCATCACCGGTTCGGTGCTCGGTGTCCTGATCTTCACCACGATCACCAACATCTTCGCGCTGAACAACCTGCAGAGCGACGTCCAGCAGATCGCCAAGGGCGCGATCATCGTCGCCGCGGTCCTGGTCCAGCGGCGTACGGCAGCAAGCAGCACCTGACACGGGAGCAAGCAGCACCTGACACGGGAAGGGCCCACCGCCATGCCAGAATCCACGAGCTCCACCAGTTTCACGAGCCGCAGAGGGCTCCTCTTCGGGACCGCCGCCGCCTCGGCCGGCGCCCTCCTGGTCGGCTGCACCAGCAACGACACCAAGGACGAGAAGCCGGCCGCGGACAGCCGGCCGGCCGCCGACGACAAGCCCGGCAAGCACGTCACCATCGGCTTCGCGGGTCCGCAGGCCGACCACGGCTGGCTCAACGCGATCAACGACAACGCCAAGAGCCGGGCCAAGAAGTACTCGGACGTGACACTGGAGATCACCGAGGGCTCCAACGACACGGCCGCGCAGATCGGCCAGATCGAGACACTGATCAACAAGAAGGTCGACGTCCTGGTGGTGCTGCCCGCCGACGGCAAGGCGCTCACCCAGGTCGGCCTGAAGGCGATGCGCGCGGGCATCCCGGTCGTCAACCTCGACCGGATCTTCAACACCCCACAGGCGTACCGCTGTTGGATCGGCGGCGACAACTACGGCATGGGCCTCAGCGCCGGCCACTACATCGGCGAGAAGCTGAAGGACAAGCAGGACGCCAAGGTCATCGAACTCGCCGGGCTCGACAACCTGGAACTCACCAAGCAGCGCACCCAGGGCTTCGACGCGGCCCTGAAGAACTACCCCAACATCAAGAAGGTCGCCCGCCAGGCCGCCGACTTCACCGTCGAGTCCGGACAGGCCAAGATGGCCCAACTCCTGCAGGCTCAGCCGAAGTTCGACGCCCTGTGGAACCACGACGACGACCAGGGCGTGGGCGCGCTGCGCGCCATCAAGCAGGCCGGGCGCGAGGACTTCCTGATGGTCGGCGGCGCGGGCGCGCTCTCCGCCTTCCAAGCCATCCAGGCCGACAACAGCGTCCTGAAGGCCACCGTCCTCTACCCGCCGACCATGGCGGCCTCCGCGATCGACCTCGCTCGCGCGCTCGGCCAGGGCAAGGCGATCGGCGGGCTCGCCGAGTTCGAGATCCCGGTCTCGCTCACGCTCTACTCGGCCGTCGTCGACAAGGACAACGTCGGCCAGTACATGGCCACCGGCTTCAGGTGATCCGCCCCGCTCACACCCCCCACAGCGTCACGACGACGAGGAGGACATCCGTATGGGACAGCCGCACCAGGGCGAGGCAGCCGGGGTGGAGGCGGGGCTCGCTTCCGGGCTCGGGGTAGAGGCGGGACTCGCTTCCGGGCCCGGGGCCGAGGCGGCCGGGGCGAAGGCGGGCAAGCCGACACTCGGGGTGGGCATGGTCGGATACGCCTTCATGGGCGCCGCCCACTCCCAGGGCTGGCGCACCGTGGGCCGCGTCTTCGACCTGCCGCGCAGCCCGGTCCTCGCCGCCGTCTGCGGTCGGGACGCGAGCGCGGTGCGGGCCATGGCCGACCGGCACGGCTGGGCGGCGGCCGAGACCGACTGGCGGGCCCTGATCGCCCGGGACGATGTCGACCTCGTCGACATCTGCACCCCCGGCGACAGCCATGCCGAGATCGCCCTCGCCGCCCTGGCCGCCGGCAAACACGTACTGTGCGAGAAGCCCCTCGCGAACACGGTCGAGGAGGCGGAGGCGATGACGGAGGCCGCCGAGGCCGCCTTCGCCCGCGGTCAGATGTCCATGGTCGGCTTCAACTACCGGCGGATGCCCGCGACTTCACTCGCCCGGAAGATGGTCGCCGAGGGGCGGCTCGGAGCCCTGCGGCATGTGCGGGTGACGTACCTTCAGGACTGGCTGGTGGACCCGGAGTTCCCGCTCACCTGGCGGCTGCGCAAGGAGCTCGCGGGATCGGGCGCGCTCGGCGACCTCGGGGCCCACATCGTCGACCTCGCCCAGTACCTGGCGGGCGAGCCGGTCGTCGGGGTGTCCGCGCTCACCGAGACGTTCGTACGGGAGCGCCCGCTGCCCGGCGGAGTGTCGAGCGGACTGACCGCCGTGTCGGAGGCGAACCCGCGGGCGGGGGGCGTCGGCACGGTCACCGTCGACGACGCCGCCCTCTTCACCGGCCGCTTCGCCTCCGGCGCCCTCGCCTCCTTCGAGGCGTCCCGCTTCGCGACCGGACGCAAGAACTCCCTGCGCATCGAACTCAACGGCGAGCGCGGCTCGCTCGCCTTCGACCTGGAACGGCTCAACGAGCTCTCGTACCACGACCACACCGAACCCGGCACGCACGCGGGCTTCCGCCGGATCCTCGTCACCGAGCCCGACCACCCCTACTTGGAAGCCTGGTGGCCGCCGGGCCACGGCCTCGGCTACGAGCACACCTTCACCCACCAGGCCCGCGACCTGGTGCGGGCCATCGCCGCCGGCCGGCGCCCCGAACCGTCCTTCGCCGACGGGCTGCGGGTGCAGCGCGTCCTCGCGGCGGTGGAGGAGAGCGCCGAGAAGAACTCCGTCTACACACCCATCGCGGTCTGAGGAGGCCCCGGACATGCCGCGCACCTTCACACTCTTCACCGGCCAGTGGGCCGACCTGCCGCTCGAAGAGGTCTGTCGCCTCGCCCGTGACTTCGGCTACGACGGCCTCGAACTCGCCTGCTGGGGCGACCACTTCGAGGTCGACAAGGCACTCGCGGACCCCTCGTACATCGACTCCCGGCACGCGCTCCTCGACAAGTACGGCCTCAAGTGCTGGGCGATCTCCAACCACCTGGTCGGCCAGGCCGTCTGCGACGCCATCATCGACGAGCGGCATCGGGCGATCCTGCCCGCCCGGATCTGGGGCGACGGCGAACCCGAGGGCGTACGGCAGCGGGCCGCGGCCGAGATCGCCGACACCGCGCGCGCCGCGGCGGCCTTCGGCGTCGACACGGTAGTCGGCTTCACCGGCTCGGCGATCTGGCACCTGGTCGCGATGTTCCCGCCCGCTCCCGAGTCGATGATCGCGCGTGGCTACGAGGACTTCGCGACGCGCTGGAACCCCATCCTGGACGTCTTCGACGAGCAGGGCGTGCGGTTCGCGCACGAGGTCCACCCGAGCGAGATCGCCTACGACTACTGGACAACACACCTCGCGCTCAAGGCAGTCGACCACCGACCGGCGTTCGGACTGAACTTCGACCCCTCGCACTTCGTCTGGCAGGACCTGGACCCGGTCGGCTTCCTCTACGACTTCCGCGACCGCATCTACCACGTCGACTGCAAGGAAGCCCGCAAGCGGCTCGACGGCCGCAACGGCCGCCTCGGCTCGCACCTGCCCTGGGGTGATCCCCGGCGCGGCTGGGACTTCGTGTCGGCCGGGCACGGCGACGTCCCCTGGGAGGACGTCTTCCGCATGCTCCGCTCCATCGACTACACGGGCCCCGTTTCGGTGGAGTGGGAGGACGCCGGCATGGACCGGCTCCAGGGCGCACCCGAGGCCCTGACCCGTCTCAAGGCGTACGACTTCGAGCCGCCGTCGGCATCCTTCGACGCGGCGTTCGGCGGCAACGACTGACTTCTCCTGTGTCTCCGGGGTGACGGCGCACCCCGGCGCAAGCACCCGCTCGTACAACCAGCCCCTTTCTGGAGGCATTCGTGCACGGGAAAGACCGCGCCACCCGCACCGACAGAACCGAGACCCACAGACGACGCCCCGCATTCCGCCGAGCGCTCGCCCTGCTGAGCGGCGCGTTGCTCGCGACCGCCTCGCTCACCCTCACCGCACCCCCGGCCGGCGCAGCCGTCGCCGACCCGGGGAACACGGCAGCGGCGGAGGACTTCCAGCAGGTCACCCTCGCCAAGGGCGAGCCCGAGGTCGGCGAGCCCATGTCGCTCGCCGTGCTCCCCGACCGCTCGGTCCTGCACACCTCGCGCGACGGCGAACTCCGCCTCACCGACGCGGCCGGAAACACCAGGATCGCGGGCAAGCTCGACGTCTACACGCACGACGAGGAAGGCCTGCAAGGCGTCGGCATAGACCCGGGCTTCGCCGACAACCGCTTCATCTACCTCTACTACGCGCCGCCCCTGAACACACCGGCGGGCGACGCCCCCGAGACGGGCACCGCGGCCGACTTCGCGCCCTTCGACGGCGTCAACCGTCTCTCCCGCTTCGTCCTCAAGACGGACGGCACCCTCGACACCGCCAGCGAGAAGAAGATCCTCGACGTCCAGGCCACCCGCGGCATCTGCTGCCACGTCGGCGGCGACATCGACTTCGACGCGGCGGGAAACCTGTACCTGTCGACCGGGGACGACTCCAACCCCTTCCAGTCCGACGGCTTCACGCCCATCGACGAGCGCCCCGACCGCAACCCGGTCTTCGACGCCCAGCGCTCGGCCGGCAACACCAACGACCTGCGCGGCAAGATCCTGCGCATCAAGGTGAACGCCGACGGCTCGTACTCCATCCCCGACGGCAACCTCTTCCCGCCCGGCACGGACAGGACGCGGCCCGAGATCTACGCGATGGGCTTCCGCAACCCGTTCCGCTTCAGTGTCGACAAGGCGACGGGCATCGTCTACGTCGGTGACTACGGCCCCGACGCGGGCGCGGCCGACCCGGCGCGCGGTCCCGGCGGACAGGTCGAGTTCGCCCGCGTGACCGGCCCCGGCAACTTCGGCTGGCCGTACTGCACGGGCAAGAACGACGCCTACGTGGACTACGACTTCGCGACGAAGACCTCCGGCGCCGCCTTCGACTGCAACGCCCCGAAGAACACCTCCCCGCACAACACGGGACTGACGGACCTGCCCCCGGCCCAGCCCGCCTGGATCCCCTACGACGGCGCCTCCGTCCCGGAGTTCGGCAGCGGCTCGGAGTCCCCGATGGGCGGCCCGGTCTACCACTACGACGCCTCGCTCGACTCGCCCGTGAAGTTCCCGCAGGCGTACGACGGGGACTTCTTCGCCGGAGAGTTCGGCCGCCGCTGGATCAAGCGGATCGCGAGCGACTCCGCCGGCACGGTGCAGTCCATCAACTCCGTCCCGTGGACCGGCACGCAGGTGATGGACATGGCGTTCGGACCGGACGGCGCCCTGTACGTCCTCGACTACGGCACCGCCTGGTTCGGCGGCGACGAGAACTCGGGCCTCTACCGCATCGAGAACGCCACCGACGGCCACTCTCCGGTCGCGCAGGCCGCGGCCGACCGCACCTCGGGGCAGGCCGCTCTCAAGGTGAGCTTCTCCTCGGCAGGTTCGTCCGACGCGGACGGCGACGCCCTCACCTACGGCTGGGACTTCGGCGACGGCGGTACGTCGACGGCGGCGAACCCCTCCCACAAGTACAGGACGAACGGCACCTACACGGCGACGGTGACCGCCAAGGACGCGACCGGCCGCACCGGCAGCGCGAGCGTGCAGATCGTGGTCGGCAACACCGCACCCAAGGTCGTGATCGAACAACCGCGTGACGGTCAGCTGTTCAGCTTCGGCGACCCCGTGCCGTTCAAGGTGAAGGTCACCGACCCCGAGGACGGCCGAACGATCGACTGCGCCAAGGTGAAGGTCACCTTCATCCTCGGCCACGACAGCCACGGCCACCCGCTCACCTCGGCGAACGGCTGCTCAGGCACCCTGCAGACCAGTGCCGACGGCGGCCACGACCAGGACGCCAACATCTTCGGAGTCCTCGACGCCGAGTACACCGACGGCGGAGGCGGCGGCCAGGCCCCGCTGACCACCCATGACCAGAACGTGCTCCAGCCCAAGCACCGCCAGGCCGAGCACTACGGCAAGGCCTCCGGCATCACCGTCCAGACGAAGGCCACCGCGCACGGCGGCAAGACCGTCGGCGACATCGACAACGGCGACTGGATCTCCTTCACGCCCTACTCCCTGAGCGACGCCCAGAAGATCACGGCACGTGTGTCCTCCGCCGGCGCGGGCGGCACCCTCGAGATCCGCGCGGGCTCCCCGACCGGCCGCACCCTGGGCCGGGCGACCGTACCGGTGACGGGCGGCTGGGACACGTTCCAGGACGTGAGCGCCGATCTCGCGCACGCCCCGCGCGGCACCACCACGCTCTACCTCGTCTTCAAGGGAAGCGGCACCGGAGCGCTCTACGACGTGGACGACTTCACCTTCACGACGAGCTGACGGGGGGTGACGGTCATGCGCACATCGATACGCATGCTGACCGTGGGTGCCGCTGCCGCCCTGCTCCTCGGCTGCGTGTCGGGACCGGCGGCGTCGAAAGGCGCGGACGGCCCCGACAGGAGCCGGGTGCTGGTCTTCTCGAAGACCGCGGGCTTCCGGCACGACTCGATCCCCGAGGGGATCGCGGCCGTACGGGAGCTCGGGGCCACGGGCGGCTTCGCGGTCGATGCCACGGAGGACGCGGGCGCCTTCACCGCACGCAACCTGGCGCGGTACGACGCCGTCGTCTTCCTCTCGACGACCGGTGACGTCCTCGACACCACCCAACAGGCCGCCTTCGAGCGGTACATCAAGCGGGGCGGCGGCTATGTGGGCATCCACGCGGCCGCCGACACCGAGTACGACTGGGCCTTCTACGGCGGCCTCGCGGGCGCGTACTTCCAGTCGCACCCCGCGATCCAGCCCGCGACGGTCACCGTCGAGGACCGCGCCCACCCGGCGACCTCGGGGCTCCCGAGATCCTGGGACCGCACGGACGAGTGGTACAACTACCGCTCCGATCCGCGCGACCGGGCGCACGTCCTCGCCTCGCTCGACGAGTCCTCGTACACCGGCGGCACGATGAGCGGCGACCATCCGATCGCCTGGTGCCAGGAGTACCGGGGCGGCCGCGCCTTCTACACCGGAGGCGGCCACACCAAGGAGTCCTACGCCGAACCCGCCTTCCGGCAGCACCTGCTGGGCGGCATCCGGTACGCCATCGGCGCCGCCCAGGCCGACTGCCGCCCGGAGAACGGCTACCGGCCGCTCTTCGACGGCACGGCCGAGTCGCTGACGGCGTGGAGACAGGCGGGCCCGGGTTCGTTCTCGCTGAGCGACGACGGCACGCTGACGTCGCACGACGGCCTGGGAATGCTCTGGTACGCCGGTTCCGGGTTCGGCTCGTACTCGCTGAAGCTCGACTGGCGGGTGGCCGGGGACGACAACTCCGGAGTGTTCGTCGGGTTTCCGGAGTCCGACGACCCCTGGTCGGCCGTCAACAACGGCTACGAGATCCAGATCGACGCGACCGACGCCCCCGACCGCACCACCGGGGCCGTGTACAGCTTCCAGTCCGCCGACCTGAAGAAGCGCGACCGCGCGCTGAACCCGCCGGGGGAGTGGAACACGTACGAGATCCGCGTGGAGGGCGAGCGCCTCCGCGTCTGGCTCAACGGCGTGAAGATCAACGATTTCACCAACACCGATCCGGTACGAAGCCTGCGCGACGGACACATCGGCCTCCAGAACCACGGCGCCGACGACCAGGTGTCCTTCCGTGACGTCCGGATCAAGGAACTGCCCACGAAGGGCGACTGACCGGCGGCGGGCGGGGGACGCCGTACCCCCGCCCGCCGTCTCGCCCACCTCGCTTCTTTCTCCTCTCTCCTCTCCCCTGTGTGGCTGACGTACGACAAGGAGGCTGCCCATGTCCCCCATGCCCGCGTCCCTTTCCGAACCTCGGGTGGGGGTGTGGCTGATCGGAGCCCGCGGCTCCGTCGCCACCACCGTCATCGCGGGCTGCGCGGCCCTCACCGCCGGCCTGCACCCCCCGACGGGCATGGTCACCGAGACATCCCTCTTCGCCGAGTGCGGCCTGCCCACCCTGTCCTCCCTCGTCTTCGGCGGCCACGACACCGTGGACTGCCCACTGCCGAAACGGGCCGAGGCCCTGGCCGCCGGTGGTGTGCTCCCACCCGGCCTCCCCTCGGCGATCGCGGCCGAACTGGAGGCCGCCGACGCGGAGATCCGCCCCGGCGGCCCCGCCCCCGGCGACACACGGGACGACTCCGAGCTCGTGGACGCCTTCGCGGCCGATCTGCGCGACTTCGTACGACGACGGGGCCTGACCCGTGCGGTCGTGCTGAACGTGGCCTCCACCGAACCCGCGCCCGTGGGCTCCGCCCTGCCCCCGAGCTCGCTCTACGCGGCGGCAGCGCTGGCGGCCGGCTGCCCCTACGTGAACTTCACCCCGTCCACCGGCCTGCACCACCCGGCGCTCGCCTCGGCGGCACGCGCCGGCCGTCTCCCTTACGCCGGCCGCGACGGCAAGACGGGCCAGACCCTGCTGCGGTCGGTGCTCGGCCCGATGTTCGCGCAGCGCGCCCTGGCGGTCCGCGCCTGGTCCGGCACCAATCTGCTCGGCGGCGGCGACGGTGCCTCCCTCGCCGACCCGGCCGCCGCCGCGGCCAAGAACGCGGGCAAGGAACGGGTCCTCGCGGACACCCTGGGCGCGGCCCCGCAGGGCGAGGTCCACATCGACGACGTACCGGCCCTCGGCGACTGGAAGACCGCCTGGGACCACATCGCCTTCGACGGCTTCCTCGGCACCCGGATGATCCTGCAGACCACCTGGCAGGGCTGCGACTCCGCACTGGCGGCGCCCCTGGTCCTCGACCTCGCACGCCTGGTGTCCCGCGCGCACGAGGCCGGTCTCTCGGGCCCTCTGAGCGAACTCGGCTTCTACTTCAAGGACCCGGTGGGCGACGGGCCCGCGGCGCTGGGTGAGCAGTACGCCGCCCTGGCGGGGCTCGCGCAACGGCTCCGCGCACTCCCCGGGGAGACCCGATGACGCCGCGCTCGCCCGGGCCGGACCGACCGACCACGACGAGCCCGCCGCAGAGCCCGACCCCGACCCCGACCCAGAGCCAGAGCCAGAGCCAGAGCCCGCGACCGGGGACAACATCCGGGGCCGGGGCGGGGGCCAGGGCCTGGGCCGAACTCCTGCGCCTGCCCGCCCTGTTCACCGTCCCGGGCGACGCCCTCGCCGGCGCCGCCACCACCGGCAACCGCCCCAACCCCCGCACCCTGCTCGCCATCGCCTCCTCCCTCTGTCTGTACGAGGCGGGCATGGCCCTCAACGACTGGGCCGACCAGACCGAGGACGCCCTCGAACGCCCACATCGCCCACTGCCCTCCGGACGCATCCGCCCGTCCGCGGCCCTCGCCGCCGCAGGCGCCCTCACGGCGGCGGGCCTGGCTCTGGCAGCACGCGCCGGACGCCCGGCCCTCGCCGTCGCGGTCCCCCTCGCGGCCACCGTCTGGGCGTACGACCTCGCGCTCAAGCGAACCCCCGCCGGGCCGGCGGCGATGGCCACCGCACGGGGCCTGGACCTGCTCCTCGGCGCGACGGCCACCGGCGGCAGCGCCCGCCCCGCCCTGCCCTCCGCCCTGACCCTGGCCACCCACACCCTCGCGGTGACCACGGTGTCCCGCGGCGAGACCCGGGGCGGTTCGCCGCTCGCACCGCTCGCCGCGCTCACCACGACGGGCATGCTCGCCTGGAGGTTGACGAGAACCCCGGGGGCCTCGGGCACGGCCCCCTCCCGATACCCCGCCGCGGCCCCTTCCCGGCGCCCCGCCGCTGACACCCTGCGCACCGTCCTCGCCGCCGCCTTCGTCACCACCTCGGGCCGCCCCCTCCTCCACGCCGCCCTCAACCCCTCACCCCCGCTCACCCAGCGAGCCGTCGGCGGCGGAATCCGCGCGATGATCCCCCTCCAGGCCGCCCTCGCGGCCCGCTCCGGCGCCCTCGCCTCCGCCCTTCTCACGGCCGCCCTCGCCCCGGCGGCCCGCAGATTCGCGAGGAAGGTGAGCGTCACATGACCCCGACACCCCACCGCACGAACCCCCGGCCCCACGCCACGAACGACCACCCTCTCCGCTTCGGTTACGGCACCAACGGTCTCGCCGACCTCCGCCTCGACGACGCCCTCGCCCTCCTCGCGGACCTCGGCTACGACGGCGTCGGCCTGACCCTCGACCACATGCACCTGGACCCCCTGGCCCCGGACGTCGCCGCCCGCACCCGGAAGGTGGCCCGCAGGCTGGACGCCCTCGGACTCGGCGTCACCGTCGAGACCGGCGCCCGCTATGTGCTCGACCCGCGCCGCAAGCACGGCCCCTCGCTCCTCGACCCGGACCCGGCCGACCGGGCCCGCCGCGTCGACCTCCTCATCCGCGCCGTCCGCATCGCCGCCGACCTCGGCGCCCACGCCGTCCACTGCTTCAGCGGCGTACTCCCGGCCGACCCGACCCACCTGGCCAACCCAGCCGATCCGGCCAATCCCGCCGCCACAGCCGACACAGCCGAGGGCACCGCCTGGAAGCGCCTCGCCGAGGCACTCACCCCCGTGCTGGACGCGGCCACCCACGCCGGCGTCCCGCTCGCCGTCGAACCCGAACCAGGTCATCTCCTCGCCACCCTCGCCGACTTCCACCACCTGCGCCGCATCCTCGGCGACCCGCCCGCCCTCGGCCTCACCCTCGACATCGGCCACTGCCAGTGCCTGGAACCCCTGTCACCCGCCGACTGCGTCCGCGCCGCCGCCCCCTGGCTGCGGCACGTCCAGATCGAGGACATGCGCCGCGGCCACCACGAACACCTCCCGTTCGGGGACGGGGAGATCGACTTCCCGCCCGTACTCGAAGCCCTGGCCGCCACCGGATACCAGGCGCTGACCGTCGTCGAACTGCCCCGCCACTCCCACGCGGGCCCCCACTTCGCCGCACAGTCCCTCCCGTTCCTCCACCGCGCGGCCCGGGCGATCCCCGCAGGCGCCGAAGGGAGCACCCCGTGAACCACCACCCGCACGCATCCCACGGCAGCACGGCGAACCACCCGGCCGAACCCGCCCTCGCCGCCCTGCACGCCCGTCTGAACACCTCCCTCGCCCCGCCCGCCCGCGCCTGGCTGGACCAGGCCCTCGACGAGGCCGCCGACCACCCCGGCACCCACGGACCCATCTCCGTCTGGGAGTTGCGCATCGCGGAGGCGGGCCGCCGCTGCGGCCCCGAGCACGCCGACGCCGCCCGCGTGCTCCTTCTGCACGCCGCCCACGCCGACCCCGACGCACTCGCCCGCGTCTACCGGCAGGGCACGGCCGCCGAACGCCGGGCCGTCCTGCACGCCCTGCCCCACCTCGTGCCCGGCCCCGACGCGCTGCCCCTCGTCGAGGACGCCCTGCGCACCAACGACACCCGGCTCGTCGCCGCCGCCCTCGGCCCGTACGCCGCCCGCCACCTGGACGCCCACACCTGGCGGCACGCCGTCCTCAAGTGCCTGTTCACCGGCGTACCCGTGGACGTCGTGGCCGACCTGGCGCCGCGCGCCCACGCGGACGCCGAACTCGCCCGAATGCTCGGCGACTACGCGCGGGAACGCACCGCCGCGGACCGTCCCGTCCCCGAGGACCTGCACCGCGTCCTGGCCCTGACCGAGCCCACCGCCGCCCCCGCAGGCCCGTGCGGTACCTCCCGCACATCCGGCAAGGAGTCCTGATGCGCATCTTCGACCCCCACATCCACATGACGTCACGGACCACCGACGACTACGAGGCCATGCACACCGCGGGTGTCCGCGCCCTCGTCGAGCCCTCCTTCTGGCTCGGCCAGCCCCGCACCTCGGTCGCCTCCTTCCTCGACTACTTCGACTCCCTCCTCGGCTGGGAACCCTTCCGCGCCGCCCAGTACGGCATCGCCCACCACTGCGCGCTCGCCCTCAATCCCAAGGAGGCGAACGACCCCCGCTGCGCCCCCGTCCTCGACGAACTGCCCCGCTATCTCGTCAAGGACCAGGTCGTGGCCGTGGGCGAGATCGGCTACGACTCGATGACCCCCGCCGAGGACACCGCCCTAGCCGCCCAGCTGCAACTCGCCGCCGACCACGAGCTCCCCGCGCTCGTCCACACCCCGCACCGCGACAAGCAGGCCGGCCTGCGCCGCACCCTCGACGTCGTCCGGGAGTCCGCCCTGTCCCCGGACCGCGTCCTGGTCGACCATCTCAACGAGAACACCGTCAAGGAGGCCAAGGACAGCGGCTGCTGGCTGGGCTTCTCCGTCTATCCCGACACCAAGATGGACGAGGAACGCATGGTCGCCGTCCTTGCGGAGTACGGGCCGGAGCGGGTGCTGGTCAACTCGGCCGCGGACTGGGGCAGAAGTGACCCTCTCAAGACTCGCCGCGTGGCCGATGCCCTGTTGTCCGCCGGGTTCACCGAGGACGACGTCGACCGGGTGTTGTGGCGCAACCCCGTCGCCTTCTACGGCCTCAGCGGCCGGCTGAGCCTCGACGTCACCGCCCCCGACGTCACCCACGAAGGCAACTCCATCCTGCGTGGCGGGGAGTGAGCGATGCGCTTCCGCCATCCCGACGGCTCCACCGTCCACCTCGCCTATTGCACCAACGTCCACCCGGCCGAAACCCTCGACGGCGTCCTCGCCCAACTCCGCGACCACTGCGAACCCGTCCGCCGCCGCCTCGGCCGCGACCGCCTCGGCATCGGCCTGTGGCTGGCCAGGGACGCCGCCCACGCCCTCGTCACCGACCCCTCCGCGCTGCGCGGCCTGCGCAATGAACTCGAACACCGAGGCCTCGAAGTCGTCACCCTCAACGGCTTCCCCTACGAAGGCTTCGGCGCCGAAGAGGTCAAGTACCGCGTCTACCAGCCGGACTGGGCCGACCCCGAACGCCTCGCCCACACCACCGACCTGGCCCGAGTCCTCGCCCAGCTCCTGCCCGACGACGTCACCGTAGGCAGCATCTCCACCCTGCCCCTCGCCTGGCGCACCGCATACGACCAGGAGCGGGCGACGGCAGCGCACACCGCGCTGACCACGCTCGCCGAACGCCTCGACGCCCTCCACGAACTCACCGGCCGCTCCCTGCGCATCGGCCTGGAACCGGAACCCGGCTGCACCGTCGAGACCACCCGTGACGCCCTCGCCCCGCTCACCGCGATCGGTCACGACCGCATCGGCATCTGCGTCGACACCTGCCATCTCGCCACCTCCTTCGAAGACCCGCACACCGCCCTGGACGCGCTCGCACAGGCCCGCGTCCCCATCGTCAAATCCCAGCTCTCAGCCGCCCTGCACGCCGAACACCCCCATCTCCCCGAAGTCCGCGCGGCCCTCGCCGCCTTCGACGAACCCCGCTTCCTGCACCAGACCCGCACCCGCACCGCCGCGGGCCTGCGCGGCACCGACGACCTCGGCGAGGCCCTCGCCGGCGACGCCCTGCCCGACGCCTCCCCGTGGCGCGCCCACTTCCACGTCCCGCTGCACGCGGCCCCCGCCGCACCCCTCACCTCCACACTCCCCGTCCTGCGGGCCGCACTGACCCGCCTCGTCGGCGGCCCACACCCCCTCACCCACCACCTGGAGGTCGAGACCTACACCTGGCAGGCCCTCCCGCCGGAGCTGCGCCCCCGTGCCCGCGCCCAGCTCGCCGACGGCATCGCCGCCGAACTCACCCTCGCCCGCGACCTGTTGACGGACCTCGGCCTGAAGGAGCTGCCGTGACCCCACCACCACAGGAGCCGGCCGGCCCCACTCCTCTCCTCGTCCTGGACGTCGTCGGCCTCACCCCCCGTCTCCTCGACCACATGCCCCACCTCAAGGCCCTCGGCCAGTCCGGTTTCCGCGCCCCGCTCGGCACCGTCCTGCCCGCCGTCACCTGCGCCGCCCAGTCCACCTTCCTCACCGGCACCCACCCGTCCGAGCACGGCATCGTCGGCAACGGCTGGTACTTCCGCGAGCTCGGCGACGTACTGCTGTGGCGGCAGCACAACAGCCTGGTGTCCGGCGACAAGCTGTGGGACGCCGCCCGGCGCGCGCGTCCCGGCTACACGGTCGCCAATATCTGCTGGTGGTACGCCATGGGCGCCGACACCGACATCACCGTCACTCCCCGTCCCGTCTACTACGCCGACGGCCGCAAGGAACCCGACTGCTACACCCGGCCCCCGGCCCTGCACGACGAACTCACCCAGAAATTCGGCACGTTCCCCCTGTTCCACTTCTGGGGTCCCGGCGCCGACCTCGTCTCCAGCCGCTGGATCATCGACGCGACCCGCCACATCAACCGCACCCGCCGGCCGGACCTGACCCTCTGCTACCTCCCTCACCTCGACTACGACCTCCAGCGCTTCGGCCCCGACGACCCGCGCTCCCTCCAGGCGGCCGCGGACCTCGACGCGGCCATGGCTCCCCTCCTCGACGACGCGAAGGCGGAAGGCCGCACCGTCGTCGCGCTCTCCGAGTACGGCATCACCCGCGCGGACCGCCCCGTCGACATCAACCGCGCCCTGCGCCGCGCCGGACTCCTCGAAGTGCACACGCAGGACGGCATGGAGTACCTCGACCCGATGACCTCCCGAGCCTTCGCGGTCGCTGACCACCAGATCGCCCATGTCTACGTGCGCCGCCCCGAGGACCTGGAGGCCACCAAGGCAGCCCTCGCCGACCTGCCCGGCATCGAGCGGCTCCTCGACGACGAGGGCAAGAAGACCCACCACCTCGACCATCCGCGCTCCGGCGAACTCGTCGCCGTCGCGGAGCCGGACGCCTGGTTCACGTACTACTACTGGCTCGACGACGCCCGCGCGCCCGACTTCGCGCAGCTCGTCGAGATCCACCGCAAACCCGGCTACGACCCGGTCGAACTCTTCATGGATCCCCTCGACCCCTACGTCAAGGTGAAGGCGGCCACGGCACTGGCCCGCAAGAAGCTCGGCCTGCGCTACCGCATGGCGGTCGTGCCGCTGGATCCCTCACCTATTCGCGGCAGCCACGGCCGCCTTCCCACGAGCGACGACGAAGGTCCGCTCCTCATCTGCTCCACCCCCCACACCGCCCCCGGCCGCATCGCGGCCACCGAAGTGAAATCCCTGCTGCTCGACCTGGCCGGCCTCACCTGACGAGGCCTGACAAGGCGTGACGAGCGACTACGGAAAGTGAAGCACGCGCCACTGACAACGCGTCCGGCGAGCGCTTCGCACGCCTCTGACCTGCGCACGAGCAGCAGACCCAACGGCACCCGTCAAAGCCGTACACCGATCCGAAAGAGAGAAACCGTGACCGCCTTCAACGACGAACCCGCGACCGGCGAAGCCCTGCGCCGCGCGCTCGGCCTCAACCGCCGCCGCTTTCTGAGCACCTGCACCGCCGCCGCGACCGCGGCGATCGCGGCACCCGTCCTCGGTGCCTCGCCCGCCCTGGCCCAGGACCGGGGCAGAGGCCACGACCACGACCACGGCGGTGACGTCCTCGTCCCCGCGAACAGGCGCGGCATCATCCTCTACACCGTCCGGGACGCCACGGGCCGCGACCCGCTCGCCACCGACCTGCCCTCCGGATTCCGCGAGGTCTTCAAGCAGCTCTCGCGCTTCGGCTACCGGCAGGTGGAGTTCGCCGGATACGGCCAGCACGCCAACGCTCCCGGCGGCGCGAGCCTGGAGTCCGTGCAGGGCGCCAAGCTGCTGCGTTCCTGGCTCGACGAGTACGGGCTGCGGGCGCAGGGCAACCACGGCTTCATACCCCCGTCCTGGCCCCTCACCACGACCGACCTGGACACCTTCAAGAAGCACCTGGAGATCGCCAACATCCTCGGCATGGCGCACATGGGCACCGGTGGCGACCCCACCGGCAGCGCCTACCGCGCCGACTGGGACGTGGCCGCCGACAAGTGGAACGCGCTCGGCGAGATCGCCCGCCGCGAGGGCCTCAAGCTGTACACCCACAACCACGACGCGGCGTACGGCTTCCTGCTCGACGGGGGTCCGCTGGACGCCCAGGGCAACCCGACCCGCAGCTCCGGCATCCGCAAGCTGGAGTACTTCCTGAAGATCACCGACCCGAAGGTGGTCTGGCTGGAGATGGACATCTTCTGGGCGCACGTGGCCCAGTACAAGTTCCACACGTACACGGCCCACGACGGCTCCACCCAGGAGAAGGTGTTCGATCCCGCCGGGCTCGTCGTCCGCAACAACAAGCGTTACCCGCTCTTCCACGCCAAGGACGGCGTCGTCAACACGACGAACGGCATGGGCTACGACATGGTGCCCTTCGGCACCGGCGTCATCGACTACACCACGTTCTTCTCGCGCGTCGGTGACCGGAACTACCACAACCCGATGGTCGAGCAGGACAACGCCCCGAGCGCCACGGATCCCGGGCAGTCACTCACGCACGCGAAGATCGGCTACGACAACCTCGCGGCTCTCCGCAAGCGGCGTCACTAGCTTCGCGGCAGTGCACCGGGCGGCCCTCCCCACAACACGCCACGTGGGGAGGGCCGCCCGATCCGTGCTCCGTGCCGGTAGGAGAATCTCTCAACCCGTTGACCAGGAGACCTCTCAGCTCGCGGGCTGCGGCTGGGGAGTGTGTACCTCGCTGTCGCGCCCCGGCTGCTTCAGCAGCAACGCGATCGCCGCCGCCAACATCGAGATACCGCCGGCCAGCGCGTACGCGCCGTTGTAGCCCCAGGCCGCGACCACCATCGAGCCGAGACCGCCGCCGAACAGGCCGCTGATCAGTTTGCCGCTGTACACCAGGCCGTAGTTGGTGGCGTTGTAGTTCTCGCCGAAGTAGTCCGGGGTCAGGGCCGCGAACATCGGGTAGAACGCGCCGCCGCCGAACCCGGAGAGGAAGGCGAAGAACAGGAACAGCCACTCGCTCTTGATGTCACCGGCCCAGATCACCCCGAACTGCGCGAGCCCCAGCACGACGATGACGAACACCAGGGTCAGCTTGCGGCCCCAGGTGTCGGACAGCCAGCCCACCACGGCCCGCCCGATGCCGTTGATGACGGCCATGATGCCCATGGAGGACGCCGCCACCAGCGGTCCGAAGCCCACCTCCTTGGCGAAGTCGACCTGGAAGGAGATCCCGAAGATCGACACGCCCGCGGTCATGACCAGCGTGATCCACATCAGGGGCAGCACACCCGTCCTGATGGCCTCCTTGGGCGTGTACTGCTTCACCGCGGGAGGGTTCTTGGCGAGGGCGGCGGAGGTCTTGCTGTTGCCGCCGTATGTCAGCGGGTCGATGTCCGAGGGCCACCAGTTCTTCGGCGGGTCCTTGAAGAAGAACGCGCAGGACAGCACGACGATCATCACGTAACAGCCGATGAGGTCCAGGACACGGTGGTAGTTCCCGGTGTCGAACGCGTAGTTGAAGATGAAGATGAACGGCAGGGAGCCGTACGCGAACCCGCCGTTGACGAATCCGGTCCGCGCGCCCCGGCGCTCGGGGAACCACTTGCCGACCATGTTGATGCAGGTCGCGTACACCAGGCCGGAGCCGAGGCCGCCGATGACGCCGAAGCCCAGGATGGCCAGCAGCACGTTGCTCAGGTGCGAGAGGGCCAGGAAGCCGATCACACACATGACCGCGCCGATGTACATGGCCCTGCGGGCGGTGAGGATGCCCCGCTCCCGCAGCCAGCCCGCCGGGAAGGCTATGCCGGCCTGGAAGAAGACCCAGACGCTCAATATCCAGAAGGTGTTGCTCTGCGTCCAACCGTGGGCGTGGGACAGGGTGTCCTCGGCCGAGCCGTACGCGTATTCGAAGACGCTGATGGCCATCATGGCGATCCACGGCAGATACACCATGAACTTGCGGGAGTGGCCGAGGATGTCGCGGTCCGTCTCACCGATCCGGTAGACACGGCCCCGGGCGTCGGTGACTTCGCGGTACGAGCGGTTCGAGGCGCCGGCGGTGGCCGACGTGCCCTGGGTGGCGATGGGTTCTGTCGTCATGTCACGCCATCTCCTCGCCGAGCGGTTGCGGGTTGGGGACGATGCTCCGGGCGTTCGGCCGGCCCGGTGATTTGAGGAACAGCGCCAGCACGGCGGAGGCGAGGCCGATGGAGCCCGCGAGCACGAAGGCCCCGTGGTAGTCCCACGCGCCGACGACGACCGCGCCCATGCCCGAGCCCACCAGGCCCGAGATCAGCTTCGAGCTGTAGACCATTCCGTAGTTGGACGCGTTGTTGTTCTCGCCGAAGTAGTCCGCCGTCATGGCCGCGAACAGCGGGAAGATCGCCCCGCCGCCGAAGCCGGAGACCATGGAGCAGAACAGGAAGAACGGCATGCTGCCCATCTGGCCGGAGATCAGCACCCCGAACTGGGCGGAGCCCAGCACCAGACAGACGATGATCAGTGTGTTGCGGCGTCCGAAGCGGTCGGAGATCCAGCCGATCACGCCGCGGCCCGTGCCGTTGACGATCGCCTTCAGGGACATCGCGGTGGCCACGATCCCGCCCGCGAACCCCATGTCCTTGCCGAACGGCACCTGGAAGGCGATGCCGAAGATGTTGATCCCGGCGGTGCACAGCAGACAGAACCACATCATCCAGAGAACGGGCGTACGGGCGGCCTCCTTGGGGGTGTACTGCTTCACCGCCGGCGGGTTCTTCTCCAGCGCCCGGCGGATCCTCGGGTCGTCGGACACCTTCAGCGGGTCCACGTGTGGGGGCCACCAGCCCTTGGGCGGGTCCTTGAAGAACCAGCCCGCGAAGGCGACCACGGCACAGCAGACCAGGCCCACCGTCACCAGGACGCCCTGGTAGTTGCCGAGGTCCATGTACGAGGTGAACAGGAAGACGAAGGGCACCGAGCCATAGGCGAAACCGCCGTTGACCAGGCCCGTCTTGCCGCCCTTGCGCTCCGGATACCACTTGCCGACCATGTTCACGCAGGTCGCGTAGACCAGGCCGGCGCCGATACCGCTGAACATGCCGAAGCCGATGTACGCGACGGTCACATGCGGCGCGAACGCGAGCGAGAGGTACCCCAGGACCGTGCCCAGGGCGCCGAGCATCATGGCGTACCGCGCGGGCAGCCGTCCGCTCTCCCGCAGTTGCCCGGCCGGGAAGGCGACGGCGGCCTGGAAGAATATCCAGACGCCCATCAGCCAGAAGATGTGCCCACTGCCCCAGAGATGGGCGTCGTGGAGGGTGTCCTCGGCGGAGGTGAACGCGTACTCCGAGGAGCTGATGCCCAGCATCCCCATCCAGGGGAAGAGCACCATGGTCCAGCGTGGTCGCCCCATGATGTCCCGATCGGTCTCACCGATGCGGTACAGGCGGCCGTTGCGATCCGTCACCTCCCTGTAGGGGACGGATGTCGATAGGTCGGTGGTTGTCATGTCGGTTCAGCACCCCTCGCGTCGAAAGATCTGGCCAGCGCCCCCTGTCCAAATGCCTTTCGTGTGCGCACGGGTCCTGGGGGCGGCCGACGCGCACCGCCGGCCCCCCCCGCCCTGGTTCACCTCATGAACCGCCCCCCAACAGGCCCGCCGCCCGCGCCCAGCGATACTTCGCGCCGAGCACGGCCACCGGCTTCTCCGTCGTGTACGGGTAAGCCACGACCCCCCGCTCGTACAGGTACTGGCAGGCCTCCTCGACCTCGACGTCACCCGCGAGCGAGGCCACCACGGGCTTCTCGATGCCGCGCTCACGGAATTCGGCCACCACGCGCGCGGTGAGCTCGGCGAAGACCATGGGCGGGGTCACGATGGTGTGCCAGTAGCCGAGGACGAGCGCGTGGATGCGCGGGTCCTCCAGGCCCAGCCGGATCGTCGCCTCGTACGTCGACGGCGGCTCGCCCCCGGTGATGTCCACCGGGTTGCCCGCGGCCCCGAAGGGCGGGATGAAGGCCCTGAAGGACGCGTCCAGGTCCGGCGGGATCTCCATCAGGGACAGGCCGTTGTCCGTCACCGCGTCGGACAGGAGCACACCGCTGCCGCCCGCACCCGTGATGATGACGATGTTGTCGCCCTTGGGGGTGGGAAGTACGGGCAACGCGCGCGCGTACTCCAGCATTTCGTTCAGCCCGGGAGCCCGGATGACGCCGGCCTGCTTCAGGATGTCCTCATACACGGCGTCGTCGCCCGCGAGCGCGCCGGTGTGCGAGCCGGCGGCCTTCGCCCCGGCGGCCGTACGCCCCGCCTTCAGGACGACGACCGGCTTCTTCGGGACCGTCGCGCGCGCCGCCGCCACGAAGGCGCGGCCGTCCTTCAGGTCCTCCAGGTGCATCGCGATGCACTCGGTGTGCGGGTCCTCGCCGAACCAGGTGAGCAGGTCGTCCTCGTCCAGGTCCGACTTGTTGCCGAGCCCGACGATCGCGGAAACACCCGTCTTCGTAGTGCGCGCGAAGCCCAGGATGGCCATTCCTATGCCACCGGACTGCGAGGTGAGGGCGACGCCGCCCTTCACGTCGTACGGTGTGCAGAACGTGGCACACAGGTCCTGCCACGTCGAGTAGTAGCCATAGATGTTCGGCCCGAGCAGCCGGATCCCGTACCGCTCGGCGATGGCCACGATCTCGTCCTGGAGCTCGTGCTCGCCGGTCTCCGCGAACCCGGAGGGGATCAGTACGGCGTTGGGGAT
Source organism: Streptomyces sp. GbtcB7 (assembly GCF_019091445.1). Classification (NCBI taxonomy): domain Bacteria; kingdom Bacillati; phylum Actinomycetota; class Actinomycetes; order Kitasatosporales; family Streptomycetaceae; genus Streptomyces; species Streptomyces sp. GbtcB7. Next base: position 12,524 of record NZ_JAGXJM010000011.1, on the reverse strand, counting down.
CCCCTTGCGTCCCACCTCCTCCAGGGCCGAGGCCACGAACTTGGCGGGGATCGCGAAGACCGCCACATCCACCTCACCGGGAACGTCGGTGACACTCTTGTACGCCTTGCGGCCCTGAATGTCATCGGCCTTGGGGTTCACCGGGTGGATCTCGCCGGAGAAGCCCCCGTCGACGAGGTTGCGCATGACCGAATTGCCGATCTTGCCCTGCTCGTTGGAGGCACCGATCACGGCCACGGACGAGGGCTCCATCAGCCGCCGCATCGACGTGAGGATCTCCTCGCGCGTGTACTTGCGCCGCTCCTTGGGGACCGAGTCCGCGAGGATCACGCGGATGTCCGCGGCGACCGCGCCCTCCGGAGTGGCGATCACCGGGTTGAGGTCCACCTCGGCGATCTCGGGGAAGTCCGCGACGAGTTCGGAGACCCGGCGGATCTGCTCGGCGATCGCCCACCGGTCCACCGGCGGCGCGCCACGCACCCCGCGCAGGATCTCGGCCGCCCTGATCGAGTCCAGCATCGACAGTGCCTCGTCGGCGTCCACGGGGGCGAGCCGGAAGGTGACGTCCTTCAGGACCTCCACCAGCACCCCACCGAGCCCGAAGGCGACGACCTTCCCGAACGTCGGGTCGGTCACCGCCCCGACGATGACCTCCTGCCCCTGGGGGAGCAGCTCTTGGACCTGGACGCCCTCGATACGGGCCCCAGGGTCGTACGCCCGCGCGTTCTCGACGATCTTGTGGAAGGCGGCGCGTACGTCCGCCGCGCCGTCCACACCCACGATCACGCCGCCGGCGTCGGTCTTGTGCAGGATGTCCGGCGAGACGATCTTCATCACGACGGGTCCGCCGAAGCGCGCCGCGTACGCCACCGCCTCGTCGACGTCCGTCGCCAGTTCCTCGCCGGGGACGGCGATCGCGTACGCGTCGGCGATCACTTTTCCCTCGGGCGCGGTGAGCGCGCTCCGCCCCTCGGCCCGCACGGCGTCGAGGAGCGTGCGCACCCTGAGAATCCGGTCTTCGCCCATCACTCAGATCACTCCGTTCGACTTGAGCAGGCGAAGTTCCTCGTCGCCGAGGCCGAGCTCGCCGACGTAGACCTCTTCGTTGTGCTCGCCGAGCAGCGGTGAACTGGTCACGTCCACGGGGGAGTCGGAGAGCTTCAGCGGGCTGCCCACGGTCACGAACTCGCCCCGCTCGGGGTGCGGCACCGACACGACCATCTCGTTGGCGACCAGCGACTCGTCCTCGATGATCTCCTTGGTGGACAGGATCGGGCCGCACGGGATGTTGTGGGCGTTGAGCTTCTCCAGCACCTCCCACTTGGGGAGCGTGGCCGACCACTCCTCGATGAGCTGGAACATCTTGGTGAGCTGTGGCAGCCGGGCCTCCGGGGTCGCCCAGTCGGGGTCGTCCGCCAGTTCCGGCCGTCCGATGAGCTCGGTGATCGGCTTCCAGCCGACGGGCTGCACGATGACGTACACGTAGTCGTTGGGGCCGCCCGGAGCGCACTTGACCGCCCAGCCCGGCTGGCCGCCGCCGGACGCGTTGCCGGAGCGGGGAACCTCGACGCCGAAGTCGTCGTTGGGATATTCAGCGAGCGGGCCATGTGTCAGTCGCTGCTGATCGCGCAACTTCACCCGGCAGAGGTTGAGCACGGCATGCTGCATGGCCACGTTGACCCGCTGCCCGCGCCCGGTGTTCTCCCGCTGGTACAGCGCCGCGAGAATCCCCGCCACGGCGTGCACGCCCGTGCCCGAGTCACCGATCTGGGCCCCCGTCGCCAGCGGCGGCCCGTCCTCGAAACCGGTGGTCGACATCGACCCGCCCATGGCCTGCGCGACGACCTCGTACGCCTTGAAGTTGGTGTACGGGCCGTCCCCGAACCCCTTGATGGAGGCATAGACGATCCGCGGATTGATCTCCTGGATGCGGTCCCAGGTGAAGCCCATGCGGTCGACCGCGCCCGGTCCGAAGTTCTCGACCATGACGTCGGAGCGCCGGATCAGTTCGGTGAGGATCTCCTTGCCGCGCTCGGTCTTGGTGTTGAGGGTGATGCTCCGCTTGTTGCAGTTGAGCATCGTGAAGTAGAGGGAGTCGACGTCGGGGAGGTCGCGCAGTTGCTTGCGGGTGATGTCACCGGTCGGCGCCTCCAGCTTGACGACGTCCGCGCCCAGCCAGGCCAGCAGCTGCGTGGCGGACGGACCCGACTGGACGTGCGTCATGTCGAGGACACGGACGCCTTCGAGAGCCTTGGTCGACGTTCCTGTGATCGGGGTGATCGGGGTCATCGGGGGCACCTCACTTGTACATCGTCTGGTTCATGGTTCCGGGGGCGTACGCGTCCGGGTCGACCCAGACGTTGATCAGCGACGGCTTGCCCGACTCCCGGGCACGCTGGAGCGCCGGGCCGATGTCGGCGGGGTCGCGGACCTCCTCGCCGTAACCGCCCAGCATCTGCGCGAACTTGTCGTAGTGGACGTCGCCGAGGGTGTTGCCGACCCGCTCGCGCTCCAGGCCGTACTTCTGGGCCTGGCCGTAACGGATCTGGTTCATGGAGGAGTTGTTGCCGACGATGCCGACGAAGGGGAGGTTGTAGCGGACGAGGGTCTCGAAGTCCCAGCCGGTGAGGGAGAAGGCGCCGTCCCCGAAGAGGGCGACGACCTCCTTGTCGGGCCGGGCCTGCTTGGCCGCGAGCACGAACGGGACGCCGACGCCGAGCGTCCCGAGCGGGCCCGGGTCCATCCAGTGCCCGGGTGACTTGGGCTGGACGACCTGCCCGGAGAAGGTGACGATGTCGCCGCCGTCCCCGATGTAGATCGAGTCCTCGGTGAGGAAGTCGTTGATCTCGCTGACCAGGCGGTACGGGTGGATCGGTGAGGCGTCCGACTTCAGGCTGGGCAGCCGCTTCTCGATGGCCGTCTGCTCGGCGGCCCGCAGTTCGTCCAGCCACTCCTTGCGCTTCGACGCGCCGCCGTTGAGGCGCCCGGAGGCCGCCTCGGTGACCGACTTCAGGATCAGACCCGCGTCGCCGACGATGCCGAGGTCGATGTCCCGGTTCTTGCCGACGGTCCGGTAGTCGAGGTCGATCTGCACGACGGTCGCGTCCGGGGAGAGCCGCTTGCCGTAGCCCATGCGGAAGTCGAAGGGCGTACCCACGATGACGATGACATCGGCGTTGGAGAAGGCGTACCGGCGCGAGAGCTGGAAGTGGTGCGGGTCCCCGGGCGGCAGCGTGCCGCGTCCCGCGCCGTTCATGTACGCCGGGATGTTGAGGGTGCGGACGAGCTCGATGGCGGACGCGGTGCCGCGCGTCGTCCATACCTGGCTGCCCAGCAGGATCGCCGGCTTCTCGGCGTGGACGAGGAGGTCGGCGAGCCTCTCGATCGCCTCGGGGTCACCGGCCGAGCGGGTCGAGGCCCGGTAGTGGCCGGCGGCCGGGATCCGGGCCTTCTCCACCGGCACCCTGGCGTCCAGGACATCGCGCGGGATCTCCAGGAAGGAGGGGCCGGGCGCGCCGTGGAAGCACTCCCGGAACGCCATCGACACCATGTCGGCGGCGCGCGCGGTGTCCGGCACCGTCGCCGCGAACTTGGTGATCGGCGTCATCATGTCGACGTGCGGCAGGTCCTGCAGGGACCCCATCTTGTGCTGGGTGTGCGCGCCCTGGCCGCCGATGAGCAGCATCGGGGACTCGGCGCGGAAGGCGTTCGCGACGCCGGTCACGGCGTCGGTCGTACCGGGACCCGCCGTGACGACGGCGCATCCGGGCTTGCCGGTGATGCGTGCGTAGCCGTCGGCGGCGTGGGCGGCGACCTGCTCGTGACGGACGTCGACGACCTCTATGCCTTCGTCGACGCAGCCGTCGTAGATGTCGATGATGTGGCCGCCACACAGGGTGTAGATGACCTCCACACCTTCTGCTTTGAGCGCCTTGGCGACCAGATGCCCACCGGAGATGGAGTCCTGGCTGATGTCGTCGGGCATGGCGAAGTCCTGTCCCTTCGTAGGGGGTTGGAACGCTCTCGCGGTACATTGCATACAGTCGACGAATACTGTATGAAGCTTGTTATCCCGCATCCGGTGGGTGGTGTCCAGGGGGCGTGCGGCACTTTTCGGGGGTCTGAGAGTCGCTCCCCGGACAGACACAGCAGTCAGGAGCCGGTGATGGACCTGTACGAGCACCAGGCAAGGGAACTCTTCGAGGAACACGGCATCTTGGTGCCGAGGGCCGAGGTCACGGACTCGCCCAAGGAAGCACGCACGATCGCCCGCCGGCTCGGCGGCCGAGTCGTCGTGAAAGCCCAGGTGAAGACCGGCGGACGCGGCAAGGCAGGCGGCGTCAAACTCGCCGCCGACCCGGCCGCCGCCGAACTCACGGCACGTCAGATCCTCGGCATGGACATCAAGGGCCACCCGGTCCGCAAGGTGATGCTGGCCCAACCGGTCGACATCGAGAGCGAGTTCTACGTCGGTTACGTCCTCGACCGCGCCGCCGGACGCTTCCTCGCGATCGCGTCGGCCGAGGGCGGCATGGACATCGAGGAGGTGGCCGCGAGCCGCCCGGAGGCGGTGGCGCGTGTTCCCGTCGACCCGGCCGTGGGCGTCACCTCGGCGAAGGCGACCGAGATCGCCGAGGCCGCGGGGCTGCCCCCGGAGACCGTCGACGTTCTCGTCCGCCTCTGGGGGGTGCTGACCCGCGAGGACGCCGTGCTCGTCGAGGTGAACCCCCTCGTACGCACCGCCCGGGGACAGATCCTCGCCCTGGACGGCAAGGTCACCCTCGACGACAACGCCCGTTTCCGCCAGACGCGTTGGGGTGAGCAGGAGGCCACGCACGACGACCCCCTGGAGGCGGCGGCCGCGGCCAAGGGCCTCAACTACGTCAAACTGGACGGTGAGGTCGGCATCATCGGCAACGGCGCGGGCCTCGTCATGTCGACGCTCGACGTGGTCGCGGGCTGCGGCGCCCGCCCCGCGAACTTCCTCGACATCGGCGGCGGGGCCTCCGCCCAGATCATGGCCGACGGCCTCTCCGTGATCCTCTCCGACCCGGCCGTGAAATCGGTCTTCGTCAACGTCTTCGGCGGCATCACGGCCTGCGACGCGGTCGCCGACGGCATCGTGCGGGCGCTGGAGACCGTGCGGTTGACCAAACCCCTCGTGGTCCGCCTCGACGGCAACAACGCCGTCCGTGGCCGCGCCATCCTCGACGGCCGCGCGCACCCCCTGGTGCAGCAGGCCACCACCATGGACGACGCCGCACACCGCGCGGCCCGACTCGCCACCGCCGGCTGAAGGAGGAACAGGACATGGCCATCTTCCTCACCAAGGAGAGCAAGGTTCTCGTCCAGGGCATGACCGGCGGCGAGGGCATGAAGCACACCCGGCGGATGCTCGCCGCCGGCACGGACGTCGTCGGCGGGGTCAACCCGCGCAAGGCCGGCCGGACCGTCGACTTCGACGACCGGGCGGTGCCCGTCTTCGGCTCGGTGCGCGAGGGGATGGCGGCGACCGGCGCCGACGTCACCGTCGTGTTCGTACCGCCCGCGTTCGCCAAGGCCGCGGTGACCGAGGCCGCCGACGCGGGCATCGGGCTCGCCGTCGTCATCACCGAGGGCATCCCCGTCCACGACTCCGTCGCCTTCCACGCGTACGCCGCCACGAAGGGCACCCGCGTCATCGGCCCCAACTGCCCGGGCCTGATCACTCCGGGGCAGTCGAACGCGGGCATCATCCCCGCCGACATCACCAAGCCGGGGCGCATCGGCCTGGTGTCCAAGTCGGGCACGCTGACGTACCAACTCATGTACGAACTCCGCGACATCGGCTTCTCGACGTGCGTGGGCATCGGCGGCGACCCCGTGGTCGGCACCACCCACATCGACTGCCTGGCCGCCTTCCAGGACGACCCGGACACCGAACTCGTCGTCCTCATCGGCGAGATCGGCGGCGACGCCGAGGAACGGGCCGCCGCGTACGTCCGCGACCACGTCACCAAGCCCGTCGTCGCCTACATCGCCGGCTTCACCGCGCCCGAGGGCAGGACGATGGGCCACGCGGGCGCGATCGTCTCCGGCTCCTCGGGCACCGCACAGGCGAAGAAGGAGGCCCTCGAGGCGGCCGGAGTAAGGGTGGGCGGCACACCGACCGAGACGGCCCGGCTGGTGCTGACCCGATTGGAATCGGAGCGTGTCGCCGCACAGGGGTGAGATGAGACGTCACTCATAGTTGATGTGAGGTGACTGTCACGAGCGGAGCCTCCTCAGTACCTTCCTCCGTACGTACGCGACCACCCTGCGCGTACGAACCCTTCCCTCCGTGCGGACGCGACCACCGTCCTCCTCCGCACGGATGCGACCACTCCTCGTCCGGGCCCGTGCACCATGCAGCTCGGCAGGAGCCAGGCACCTCCCGCCCCCGACTGTGCACCGAGAGCGGAGACATCCGAATGGCATCCACCCTCAACACCCCCCTCGTCCTGAAGTCCGGTACGTCCTGGGCCGACGCCTGGCAGCGCTGCCTCGCCGTCGCCCCCGAGGCGTTCCAGGAGGACCGCGTCCTCAATCTCTGGGACGCCGCCTGGCGGGCGGACGGCCGGGCACTGCCCGCCACCAGTCCGGTCGACGGAAGCCCCATCGCGGGCCCGCCCCGCCTGAACGCCGCGACCGCCCATCAGGCCGTACGGGCCTCACTCGACCAGCACCGGGCCTGGCGCCATGTCCCGCTCGCCGAACGACGGGCGCGCGTCGCGGCCACCCTCGACGCCCTGACCGAGCACCGCGAGCTGCTCGCCCTCCTCCTCGTCTGGGAGATCGGCAAGCCCTGGCGACTCGCGCAGGCCGACGTGGACCGGGCGATCGACGGCGTGCGCTGGTACGTCGACGGCATCGAGCCCATGGTGGACGGCCGGGCTCCGCTCGAGGGGCCCGTGTCCAACATCGCGAGCTGGAACTACCCGATGAGCGTGCTCGTTCACGCAATGCTGGTACAGGCATTGGCAGGGAACGCGGTCATCGCCAAGACCCCGACCGACGGCGGCGTCGCCTGCCTCACCCTGGCCGGCGCGCTCGCCGCACGCGAAGGGATCCCCGTCACCCTCGTCAGCGGCAGCGGAGGCGAGCTGTCGGAGGCGCTGGTCCGCGCGCCCGAGATCGGCTGCGTCTCCTTCGTCGGCGGTCGTGACACGGGCGCCGCGGTGGCCACCGCCGTCGCCGACCTAGGCAAACGGCATGTACTCGAACAGGAGGGACTCAACACCTGGGGCATCTGGAACCACACGGACTGGGACGCACTGACGGCCGTCATCCCCAAGCTCTTCGACTACGGCAAGCAGCGCTGCACCGCCTACCCGCGCTTCGTCGTCCAGCGCTCGCTGTTCCACGAGTTCCTCGCCGCCTACCTCCCCGCCGTCCGCACCCTGCGGGTCGGTCACCCACTGGCCGTCGAGCACCCCGAAGACCCCTACCCCGCGCTGGACTTCGGGCCCGTCATCAACGCGGCCAAGGCGAAGGAGCTGCACGACCAGGTGGCGGAGGCCATCGACCGCGGCGCCGTCCCGCTGCACCGCGGCAAGCTGAGCGACGCACGCTTCCTGCCCGGCCAGGACACGGCGGCATACGTCCAACCGGTCACGCTCCTGAACCCGCCGCCATCCTCACCGCTGCACCACGCGGAGCCCTTCGGGCCGGTCGACACCATCGTCCTGGTCGACACCGAGGCGGAGCTGCTCGCCGCGATGAACGCGTCGAACGGCGCGCTCGTCGCCACGCTGTCCACGGACGACGAGGCGACGTACGCCCGACTGGCCCCGCAGATCCGCGCGTTCAAGGTCGGCCGCGGCAAGCCCCGCTCCCGCGGCGACCGCGACGAGCTCTTCGGCGGCCTCGGCGCGTCCTGGCGCGGCGCCTTCGTCGGCGGCGAGCTGCTCGTGCGCGCCGTCACACAGGGACCGGCGGGGGAGCGGCTGCCGGGCAACTTCCCCGAGTACCAGCTCGTTCCGTGAGGTGAGGGCGGGCGGTACCCGCCTCAGGGCGCCGCCTGCTCTGTCGGACCCCTGCGGACTCCTGCGATGATCTCGTCCACCAGCCAGCGGGCGACACCTGGTGGGTAGGGCTGGGGCAGACCGAGCACCACATGGTTCACGCCGATGCCGATGAGGTCGGCGACGGTGGCGCGGGTGGCGGCGGGATCGTCGTACGAGACGACGACCTGTACGGAACGCGTGATCTCACGTGGATCCCGTCCGATGTCCGCACAGTGCGCGTCCAGCACCCGACCGCGCTCGGCGACGAACTCGACGTCGTTGTGCGGCGGCCCGGGGATGTTCCAGATGTCGGCCTGCTCGGCGACGAGCCGCAGCAGTCGAGTCCCCCAGCCGCCGATCAGCAGGGGCGGCCCGGGCCGCTGCACCGGCTTGGGCTCGTTCCGCGTGCCCCGCAACCGGTAGTAACGCCCCTCGAAGTCGAAGGGTTCGTCCTCCGTCCACATCCGGCGCAGGATCTCGACCGTCTCGCCGAGCCGGGCGACCCCCTCGCCCGGCGGGACGAGGGAGAGCCCGTACGCCTCGTACTCGGCGATGGCCGGATTCTCGTCGGCGATCCCGCCTGCGTTGGGCGGCTGGTGGGTGCCGCCGACACCGATGCCCATGACCAGCCGACCGCCGGAGATCACGTCCACGGTCGAGGCCATCTTCCCGAGGACGGCCGGCGGGCGGATGCGGTTGCTGGTCACGAGGAGCCCGAGCCGCAGCCGCTCGGTCTGCGCGGCCAGGGCGCTGAGCAGCGTCCAACCCTCATGGATCTGGCCGTCCTTGGGGCCGCGGAGCGGAAGCAGATGGTCCCAGAGCCAGGCGTCCTCGATCTCGGGCAGGGCGTCGGCCTCCTGCCAGACGCGGCGGATGTCGTCGTAGGAGACGTGCATGGGGGTGGTCTTGATACCGAAGCGCACGCGTTGATCGCTCATATCGCTCAGCTTAGACAATCATCAGCTGAGCTGACAATCAGTCTTGGGTACAGTTCCCGGCATGACCGGTGAGCGCCCTCCCGTACCTCCAGTGCGTCATGTCCCTCCCGTGCCCCTTGAGTCCCGGCTCGGCTATCTGCTCAAGCACGCCCAGCAGCGGCTGGCGCGGGCGTCCGCGGAGGCGCTGGCGCCCTTCGGGATCGACGGCCACGAGCTCGCGGTGCTGGCGGTGCTCGCCGCCGAGTACCCGTTGTCGCAAGTCGAGGTGGCCGGACGGCTCGGCGTCGACCGCACCACGATGGTCGCGCTCGTCGACGGCCTGGAGGATCAGGGGCTGGTCGAGCGGCGCCGCAGTCCTCAGGACCGGCGCAAGAACATCGTCGAGCTGACGCCCGAGGGCCGGGACTGCCTCGACCGGGCCGAGCGCGCGCGCCTCGCGATGGAGCGGCGCTTCCTCGACCCGCTGGGCGAGGAAGCGGCGGACGCGCTTGTGCGGGCCCTGCGGATCCTGGTGGTGGAGGAGCGTCGGATCGCGGAGTGACGGTGTGGGTACGGGGGCTCTTCGCCCCTCCCGCGTGGACCCTGGGTGATCTTCGCGTCACCTTTTGTGATCGGCCGCGCACCCCCTCCTTCGGCCCCGTGCAGCCACTCCCAGGACCCCGATATGCAGGTGAAAGGCACTCCGAAACCTTGGTATTGTTGTCCATGTCGCCGCGGGGAACACCCCCGGCCAGGCGGCAGACACCTAGTCCGGGTGGCGGAATGGCAGACGCGCTAGCTTGAGGTGCTAGTGCCCTTTATCGGGCGTGGGGGTTCAAGTCCCCCCTCGGACACAACGTTACAACCACTGACGATACGGTGATGAGGGCCTCGACCTTACGGTCGCGGTCCTTGTTGCGTTTTCGTAATTGATGGTGATGCCTAGGGCTTCGTAGAGCGGGCCTTTCTTCTCGGTGTCGGCTGTGCGGATGTGCTGGGTGATGTCTCCGAGACTTTCAGTGATCTCGCGGATCTGCTGGGCGTCGAGTGGGGGTTCCTTCTTCCGGGTGACGGCGGGGAGCGCGTCGAGTTTCTTCCGCGCCACTTCCTTGTCTCTCTGCGCGTGGTTGATCCATTGGGTGACGACGGCGAGGTCGGCTCCGGCTTCGATGGCGGCCTGGTAGCGGGCGAGTCGGCGTTCGCAGTCCTTGATTGCCTGGCGGGCTTGGGCCTGCTCGGGTGTGTGGGTCTCTGCGGCGTTTGCTGCGGCGCTGGCGTGGGTGGGTGCTGTGATGGTGGCGGTGAGTCGGTCGGGGCGAAGGCGCGGGCGATCCACTGGTCCAGGGCCTGGCACACGATGTCTTCGCGCAGGTTGACGGTGCGGGGGGGGGGTCAGGCCGGGGTAGAGGGCCTGTTCCTGGTCCTTGAATTCGCAGCGGTAGTAGACGCCGTTGCGGATGGTGGCGGGCTTCGTCTTTCGTCCGCAGAGGGTGCATCGGATCCGTCCGCGGAGGGTGTAGGGGCGTGCGCCTTGTTTTCCGGCTCGTTCCTGCCGGCCGTGGTTGCGGGCGCGCTGTCTGCGGAGGGTTTGGACGGTGTCGAACCGGTTGGGGCTGATGATCGTTTCGTGGGAGTGGATCCACTGCTCGGTGGGGTTGTGGGTCATGCGGGTGGTGTGGCCGAGGGTGACGTCGTCGATGTCGAGTAGGCGTTCTTCCTTGCGTTGTTTGTTCCAGACCTCGTAGCCGGTGGCGGGGGTTGATGAGGATGGCCCGTACGGCGCCTTGCTGCCACGCGGTTTTCGCGCGGTGGGGATTGCGGCCCGGGTCGTGGGCGGATGGGCAGGGGATACTGTCGCGTGTGAGGCGGGCGGCGATGGCCTTGTCGCTCATGCCGTCGACGTACATGGTGAAGATCCGCCCGCGTTCTCGTGCCGCAGCACCAGCAGTTCGGCATCCTTGGTGGTCTCCCGGCGCAGCAGTACCGCCGGCACGGACAGCAGTGCACGGGTGGCCCGGTACAGCAGCGAGGTGATCACCCGTGCAGCATCCCAGCCACTGTCGAGGGCTCGGTACGCGGGCTCCCGCCTGCAGCGATGACTTTGTGAGCCCCACAGGCTCCCCGGCGACAACGGCCTTCAGCGCGGACTGCTTCAGGTCGTTGCCGATGAGGCCGGTGACGGCGTCGTAGGACTTGCCGTACATGCCCACCGCGACGGTCGACCACGACTGGCTCGCGGCCCAGTTGATCGCGGCCTTCACGTCGGCCTGCTCACGGGATCGCCCCAGTCGAGGCAGCCGGTCGAGCCGCCGAAGCCGTGCAGGTCGACCATGAGGAACGCGTAGCCATGGGCGAAGAGGTCGCTGCCCTCGATGAAGTCCTGGAAGCGATTCGAGGGACCGGTGTGGGTCCGCCCTCGCGGTTCGTCTGGCCCATGTGCCCGAAGTACGGGCCGATGGAGAGGATGATCGGCACCTTCTGCCCGGCGGGCACGCCTTCGGGCGTCAGCAGGTCGCCGTGCAGTTCGGTACCGGAGCCGTCCGAGGACGGGAAGTAGGGCTGGGTCCAGACCGAGCCCTTTGGGACACGGTCGTTCTGCTTGTGCGCGATGCCGTCGGTCGCGGTGGCGGCCGCCGTGGTCGGAGTCTGAGCGGAAACGGCGGCCGTTGACGCGACGGTGGGGCCGGCGAGTGCGCCCGTCAGCGCCAGAGTGGTGATGAGTGCCGAGGCGGCCCAGCCGGGCGCGCGACGTCTGCTCGCATGCTCTCCCGAGTCGTCGGTACGGAGCGGAACGGCGTTTCCGAGTGCCCGCCATCGCAGTGACGACGGACGGTCGCACACATGTAAGGAACGGGACCATGTGTGCGAACCCTGGCCGGAACCGATGGCGAGCGAGCCTAGGATCAGCACTGAAACGCGTCAACGGTGCTGTGTATCCGTCGTGTTACTGATGTGACGGGAACAAGCCCGCTTGCGGTAGGGGAGGTTGTGGGAGACGACGGTGGAAACGGCTGCTGTATACCAGCGGATGGGGCTGGCTCGCCATGTCGGCCGGGTCTTCGCCGCCCCCGCCACGATCCTGAAGGGGCAGCCGGGCACGCCCTCGCCGCCTGTCGGACGGACCGCAGGATGCGCCGTGGAGGGAGTTGCATGATGGACGGCGCCGCGTATGGCCTGTGGCCTCGGGTGATCTTGAACACCGTGCTGTTCGCGCTGCTCGCGATCAGCTTCTTCCGGCCCAGTACCAAGCGGGACTGGCGGGCGATGGGCGCACAGTACTGGTGTCGAACAGCCCACCGGTCCGCCGACATCGGTCGTCTGTTGGGCGACGTGACGCAACCGCGGTCCCACACGCGGCAAGGCTGCTCGAGCGTCCTGACGCCGCAGGCGGCGGGCGACACCGTGTCGCCCTCCGCCTGGCGGAAGGGATTCAGGTTCAGATGCTTGGGGAGTGACGTGGCGTCAGTGGGTGGTGCTGCCCGCGACCCACTCGCTCCACGGCATGTTCCAGTCGCTGAGGCCGTTGTCGGGGGCCAACGTGGTCTTGTCTTCGGAGTTCTTGACGATCACGACGTCACCGATC
>NZ_JAGXJM010000109.1:1385-2579 GCF_019091445.1 Streptomyces sp. GbtcB7 | reverse complement strand
ACACAGTGGACGCGAGCAACTGAGGACAAGCCCTCGGCCTATTAGTACCGGTCACCTCCAGCGGTTACCCGCCTTCCAGATCCGGCCTATCAACCCAGTCGTCTACTGGGAGCCTTAACCCCTCAAGGGGGTGGGAATACTCATCTCGAAGCAGGCTTCCCGCTTAGATGCTTTCAGCGGTTATCCCTCCCGAACGTAGCCAACCAGCCATGCCCTTGGCAGGACAACTGGCACACCAGAGGTTCGTCCGTCCCGGTCCTCTCGTACTAGGGACAGCCCTTCTCAATATTCCTACGCGCGCAGCGGATAGGGACCGAACTGTCTCACGACGTTCTAAACCCAGCTCGCGTACCGCTTTAATGGGCGAACAGCCCAACCCTTGGGACCGACTCCAGCCCCAGGATGCGACGAGCCGACATCGAGGTGCCAAACCATCCCGTCGATATGGACTCTTGGGGAAGATCAGCCTGTTATCCCCGGGGTACCTTTTATCCGTTGAGCGACGGCGCTTCCACAAGCCACCGCCGGATCACTAGTCCCGACTTTCGTCCCTGCTCGACCCGTCGGTCTCACAGTCAAGCTCCCTTGTGCACTTACACTCAACACCTGATTACCAACCAGGCTGAGGGAACCTTTGGGCGCCTCCGTTACTCTTTAGGAGGCAACCGCCCCAGTTAAACTACCCATCAGACACTGTCCCTGATCCGGATCACGGACCCAGGTTAGACATCCAGCACGACCAGAGTGGTATTTCAACGACGACTCCCCCTGAGCTGGCGCTCAGAGTTCAAAGTCTCCCACCTATCCTACACAAGCCGAACCGAACACCAATATCAAACTGTAGTAAAGGTCCCGGGGTCTTTCCGTCCTGCTGCGCGAAACGAGCATCTTTACTCGTAGTGCAATTTCACCGGGCCTATGGTTGAGACAGTCGAGAAGTCGTTACGCCATTCGTGCAGGTCGGAACTTACCCGACAAGGAATTTCGCTACCTTAGGATGGTTATAGTTACCACCGCCGTTTACTGGCGCTTAAGTTCTCAGCTTCGCCACCCCGAAGAGTGACTAACCGGTCCCCTTAACGTTCCAGCACCGGGCAGGCGTCAGTCCGTATACATCGCCTTACGGCTTCGCACGGACCTGTGTTTTTAGTAAACAGTCGCTTCTCGCTGGTCTCTGCGGCCACCCCCAGCTCA
>NZ_JAGXJM010000109.1:0-1285 GCF_019091445.1 Streptomyces sp. GbtcB7 | reverse complement strand
ATCACCGGTGATGGCCCCCCTTCTCCCGAAGTTACGGGGGCATTTTGCCGAGTTCCTTAACCATAGTTCACCCGAACGCCTCGGTATTCTCTACCTGACCACCTGAGTCGGTTTAGGGTACGGGCCGCCATGAAACTCGCTAGAGGCTTTTCTCGACAGCATAGGATCATCCACTTCACCACAATCGGCTCGGCATCAGGTCTCAGCCTTGATGTGCGACGGATTTACCTATCGCACGGCCTACACCCTTACCCCGGGACAACCACCGCCCGGGATGGACTACCTTCCTGCGTCACCCCATCACTCACCTACTGCAGGTCTGGTCCGTCGGCTCCACCACTCCCCTTTGCCCGAAGGCTCCGGGGCGGCTTCACGGACTTAGCATCGCCTGGTTCAATGTTTGACGCTTCACAGCGGGTACCGGAATATCAACCGGTTATCCATCGACTACGCCTGTCGGCCTCGCCTTAGGTCCCGACTTACCCTGGGCAGATCAGCTTGACCCAGGAACCCTTAGTCAATCGGCGCACACGTTTCTCACGTGTGTATCGCTACTCATGCCTGCATTCTCACTCGTGAACCGTCCACCACTGCCTTCCGGCGCGGCTTCACCCGGCACACGACGCTCCCCTACCCATCACAGCCGCCGTTGGGCGTATTGCTGCAATGACACGACTTCGGCGGTACGCTTGAGCCCCGCTACATTGTCGGCGCGGAATCACTAGACCAGTGAGCTATTACGCACTCTTTCAAGGGTGGCTGCTTCTAAGCCAACCTCCTGGTTGTCTCTGCGACTCCACATCCTTTCCCACTTAGCGTACGCTTAGGGGCCTTAGTCGATGCTCTGGGCTGTTTCCCTCTCGACCATGGAGCTTATCCCCCACAGTCTCACTGCCGCGCTCTCACTTACCGGCATTCGGAGTTTGGCTAAGGTCAGTAACCCGGTAGGGCCCATCGCCTATCCAGTGCTCTACCTCCGGCAAGAAACACACGACGCTGCACCTAAATGCATTTCGGGGAGAACCAGCTATCACGGAGTTTGATTGGCCTTTCACCCCTAACCACAGGTCATCCCCCAGGTTTTCAACCCTGGTGGGTTCGGTCCTCCACGACCTCTTACAGCCGCTTCAACCTGCCCATGGCTAGATCACTCCGCTTCGGGTCTTGAGCGCGCTACTGAATCGCCCTATTCGGACTCGCTTTCGCTACGGCTTCCCCACACGGGTTAACCTCGCAACACACCGCAAACTCGCAGGCTCATTCTTCAAAAGGCACGCAGTCACGA
>NZ_JAGXJM010000108.1:0-2693 GCF_019091445.1 Streptomyces sp. GbtcB7 | reverse complement strand
GTCGCGGCCACCAAGCGCGTCCTCGGCTTCGACCCGGAGAAGTCCTTCGAGGTCGCGGACGAGGTCCTCGCGCACACGCGCCAGGCTCTCGACCGCGGCCGTGAGGCGAAGGCCGAGTGGGAGAAGGGCTTCCAGGAGTGGCGCACCGCTCAGCCCGAGCGTGCGGCCGAGTTCGACCGGATCGCGGCGGGCGAGCTGCCGGCCGGCTGGGAGGAGAAGCTCCCGGCGTTCGAGGCGGGCAAGGGTGTCGCCACCCGTGCCGCGTCCGGCAAGGTGCTGCAGGCGCTCGGTGCGGTCATCCCCGAGCTGTGGGGCGGCTCCGCCGACCTCGCGGGCTCGAACAACACGACGATCGACCCGAACTCCTCGTTCCTGCCGGCCGACAACCCGCTGCCGGGCGCGAAGCCGTACGGCCGCACGATCCACTTCGGCATCCGCGAGCACTCCATGGCCGCGGAGATGAACGGCATCACGCTGCACGGCAACACCCGTGTCTACGGCGGCACCTTCCTGGTGTTCTCCGACTACATGCGCAACGCCGTGCGTCTGTCCGCTCTGATGCACCTGCCGGTGACGTACGTGTGGACGCACGACTCCATCGGTCTCGGTGAGGACGGCCCGACCCACCAGCCGGTCGAGCACCTGGCCTCGCTGCGCGCCATCCCCGGCCTCAACGTCGTCCGTCCCGCGGACGCCAACGAGACCGCGATCGCCTGGCGCGAGATCCTCAAGCGCTACACGAAGGTCTTCGGCAAGGGCGCCCCGCACGGCCTCGCGCTGACCCGTCAGGGCGTGCCGACGTACGAGGCCGACGAGAACACGGTCAAGGGCGGTTACGTCCGCTTCGAGGCCGAGGGCGGCAAGCCGGAGGTCATCCTCATCGCCACCGGTTCCGAGGTGCACGTGGCGGTGGAGGCGCGCGAGCAGCTCCAGGCCGCGGGCGTCCCGACGCGGGTCGTGTCCATGCCGTGCGTGGAGTGGTTCGAGGAGCAGGACCAGGGGTACCGGGACAGCGTCCTGCCGCCGTCGGTGAAGGCGCGCGTCTCGATCGAGGCCGGTATCGGTCTGACCTGGCACAAGTACGTGGGCGAGGCAGGCCGCACTGTTTCCCTGGAGCACTTCGGCGCGTCTGCGGACGGAGCGGTGCTTTTCCGCGAGTTCGGCTTCACTGCCGAGAACGTGGTCGCCTTCGCCCGGGAATCCCTCGCCGTTGTTTCCGTCCGATGACCCCCACGACCGGGAGAAGAGCGACCACCATGACCGACATATTGAAGCAGCTCTCCGAGGAGGGCGTCGCGATCTGGCTGGACGACCTGTCGCGCAAGCGGATCACGTCCGGCAATCTCGCCGAACTGATCGACCAGCAGCACGTCGTGGGCGTCACCACCAACCCGACTATCTTCCAGAACGCCATCAGCGGAGGTGAGGGCTACCAGGGCCAACTGCGTGCACTGGCGCTGCGCGGAGTGACAGTGGACGAGGCGATCCGCATGATCACCACGGCCGACGTACGGGATGCCGCCGACATTTTGCGTCCGGTGTTCGACGCGACCGGCGGTCAGGACGGCCGGGTCTCCATCGAGGTCGACCCGCGCCTCGCCCACAAGACCGATGCCACCGTCGCCGAGGCGGAGCAACTTTCTTGGCTGGTGGATCGCGAAAACGTGCTGATCAAGATTCCGGCCACGCCGGCCGGACTGCCCGCGATCACCGAGGTGATCGCGAAGAGCATCAGTGTCAACGTGACACTGATCTTCTCGCTGGAGCGCTACCGCGAGGTCATGGAGGCCTACCTCTCCGGTCTGGAGAAGGCCCACGCTGACGGGCGCGACCTGTCGAAGATCCACTCGGTGGCGTCGTTCTTCGTGTCCCGAGTGGATACGGAGACGGACAAGCGGCTGGACTCGCTGGGTACGCCCGAGGCTGAGGCGCTGCGGGGTCAGGCGGCGATCGCCAACGCCCGGCTCGCCTACCAGGCGTACGAGGAGGTCTTCTCCTCCGACCGGTGGAGCGTGCTGGAGAACGTGGGTGCCAACAAGCAGCGTCCGTTGTGGGCCTCGACCGGTGTGAAGGACCCGGCCTACCCGGACACGATGTACGTCACCGAGTTGGTGGCGCCGAACACGGTCAACACCATGCCGGAAGCGACGCTCAACGCCACCGCCGATCACGGAAAGATCGACGGCGCCACCGTCGCCGAGGGCTACGCCGATGCCCAGGCCGTCCTGCAGGAGCTCGCCACCATCGGCGTCTCCTACGACGATGTGGTGCAACTGCTTGAGGACGAGGGCGTCCAGAAGTTCGAGCACGCGTGGAATGACCTGCTCGCTTCCACAGACGCCGAGCTGAAGCGGCTCGCGGCAGAAGGAGCCTGACGCGATGTCGGCAACCACATCCGAACTGTGGCGAAATCCGCTGCGTGACCCCGCAGACCGACGGCTCCCGCGTATCGCGGGGCCGTCGGGCCTGGTCATCTTCGGCGTCACGGGCGATTTGTCACGTAAAAAGCTGATGCCCGCCGTGTACGACCTCGCCAACCGCGGGCTGCTTCCGCCGGGCTTCTCGCTCGTCGGCTTCGCCCGCCGCGAGTGGAAGAACGAGGACTTCGCCCAGGTCGTCCACGACGCCGTCAAGGAACACGCCCGTACGGAGTTCCGCGAGGAGGTCTGGCAGCAGCTCATCCAGGGGATGCG
>NZ_JAGXJM010000107.1:0-2927 GCF_019091445.1 Streptomyces sp. GbtcB7 | reverse complement strand
GACGGCAGCACCGAGGACGAGGTGACCAGATTGCTCGGCCTCGGCGCCACCACGACGGATGTGGGCCAGGGCTCAGACCGAAACTGGGTGGTCATGGCAGACCCCGAGGGCAACGAGTTCGACGTCCTGCGCACCCTGGCACCGCAGAACTAGGCCGCGAGCGGGCACCCGCACCCCGTCACACACCGCAACTATCACGTTGCCGAGAAGACCTCGCTGTTCGCGGCAGCACGGTCACCGGATTTGGTTGGAGTTTGGGTGTTGGGTTTTCTGTCAGCTGGCTAGAAGAGGCGGGTGCGCATGTGCTGCGTGAGGTTCTCGAGGATTTCGCGCAGCCACGGGCTGCGGACGGCCGACAGCCGGACCAGGGTGTGCTGGAAGGCTCTCGGGTCGGCCCGGAACAGGTGATGGGGGTGCGGCGCGGGCGGGTCGTCGCGGAGGACGCTGTCGGGCATGCCGCCCGACGCGGGGACGGGCAGGTGCGGCTCGGGGAAGGCCAACCACAGCCACACCCCGAACGGCAGCGGCACCGAGTATGCCGAGGCCGCCTGGTTGGCCGGGGTCCAGGTCTCCCCCGTCTGCGGATGGGCCGGCACGAGGAGGATGTCGGCGTCCGCGTCGGGGGCGGGCCGTCCCGGTCCGGCCAGGACGGCGCGCCGCGCCGGCGGACCCGTGGGCAGCAGGGCGTCGAGGGCGCGTTGGAACACTTCCGCGATCAGGCCGTCCGGGACGGTCACTGGCCGGCCTTCCGAGGCCGCCAGCAGGTGGGCGAGCGCCTGGCCGACTGCGGCCTCCCACTGCGGGCTCCATGACCACCAGTGGTTCAGCCCCAGCCGCGATCCCCACGTGGCGATGATGGGCTCGAACGGGGGCGTGCCCTTCCCCTCTGTCGCCAGCTCCGCCCAGGAGAGTGGTGCGGTGGCGTCGGCGTTGTCGACTGGGCGGCGGTGCACGGCGTTTGGGGCGAGCCACACCGCCTGCCAGAGCGAGCAGTCGTCGATCCTGCTCGCCACGGACAGGCCGCACGTCTCGCAGGCCATGTTGGGGCCGTCGGCCCCGTCGAGGCCGCAGCAGTAGCCGCCGCCTTTCTCCGGGATCAGCAGGGTGCCGCTGGTATCTCCGGGTGCGATGACGATCGCGCCGGGCGCGCCGTCGGACAGGGCGTAGACCGGCGCGTAGATGCCGCGGGCCGCCGCCTGGTCCGGGTCGATCTCCTCCCACGTCCGCCACGGCGGCCCCCAGGGCTCCGGGTCCACGGCGAACGTGCCGGACTCCATGAGCACCGGGACCGGGAGCTGGATCCCGTTCCCGTACTTCTGATGGGCATGGGACGGCAGGGCGACCTGGGACAGCGGGGTGGTCAGTCTGGCGCCGCACCCCGCACACACGAATACGAACAAATGTCCTCCGCCTGGGAAACAGGGGGTATCGTCGCAGCTTGGCGGCGGCCGGCCAACGTGTTTTTCGTCCGCTGCGGGGCCGGAGCGCCGCCACAGCGTGGAGCATCAGCTGATCTCCTCATCGACCTTCGCCTACAGTGAAGAGGCAACTGGTAGACACTCGTTGGCATGGTGGAAACGAGGTCGGCATTCCGATGCGGGTAGCGGTCGAGCATCCCGATATGTCACAGGGCGCACGCTTGGCTGCCTACAGCGCTGTCTCCACATCCCTGGCCCTGCGAAGTGATCACCGGCTGGGCGAGCTTGTGGATGCCGCCGTGCCGCTTGGTTCCGGTATCGGCGGGAGGTCTGCCCTGCTGGAGGTTGACGGGAAGCCGGTCTTCGTGAAGCGGGTGCCGCTCACGGATATGGAGCGGCTGCCGGAGCATGCACGGTCCACGGCCAACCTGTTCGGGCTTCCCACCTTCTGCCAGTACGGCGTCGGCGGGCCTGGTTTCGGAGCGTGGCGGGAGCTCGCCGTTCACACCATGACGACGAACTGGGTGCTCGGAGGGCAGTACCAAGGGTTCCCGCTGATGTACCACTGGCGCGTGCTGCCGGACACGGCCGCGCTTCCGCAGGAACTCGCGGACGTGGAGCGGGCCGTGGCCTATTGGGGAGGCCGGCCGGAGGTACGCCGTCGTATCGAGGCCCTGCAGCGGTCCTCTGCGAGCCTCGCACTGTTCCTGGAGTACATTCCGCAGACCCTGCACGAGTGGTTCACCGAGCAGGTACAGGCTGGTGAAGAGTCTGCTGACCGGGCTTGCTCCCTGGTGGAGGGCGAGCTGGAGGCCGGCACGTCCTTCATGAACGCTCGCGGGCTCCTGCACTTCGACGCCCATTTTCAGAACATCCTGACCGACGGCCGACGCCTTTACTTCGCCGACTATGGCCTCGCCCTCTCCTCCCGATTTGATCTGTCACCGTCCGAGACCAGTTTCTTCGAACTGCACCGGACCTACGATCGCTGTTACACACGCAGCTGGCTGGTGAACTGGCTGATCACGGCTCTATACGGATACGAGCGGAAAGAACGCGTGGCGCTTATTCGCGCATGTGCGGAAGGGGAAGACCCGCCGGACGGGCCGCAAGAGGCCAGGGCGATCCTGTCTCGTCATGCACCGCTCGCCGTAGTGCTGACGGACTTCTACGTCAAGATCCAGGACGAGAGCAGGGAAACCCCGTACCCGTTGAAGGCTCTCCGCGGGGCCCTCTCGTCCGCTGGTCTCGGGATTCTCCGGCGACCCCAGCGGGCCTAGGCGGGGTTAGCCATCCGATTGGTTTTCGACGCGGGGGACCTGATTGGGGCCGGGATGATCGACGCCGGGCACCATGGGGTTCTCGTAGCCGAATTCCACCTTGCCGAAGGAGTCGTTGGTGAGGGACGGGGGGTCGTTGTCGGCGATGATCAGGTGGAGGCGTTCGCCGTACGCGTCAGCCAGCGTCCTGAAGCGGCTGTAGATATCGGCCGCGCGTTGCCGGTCGGAG
>NZ_JAGXJM010000106.1:0-3021 GCF_019091445.1 Streptomyces sp. GbtcB7 | reverse complement strand
CCTCGCTCGCGCCACGCGCCGACCACCTCTTCGAGGTTGTCGCGAGCGCGATTCTG
This sequence comes from Streptomyces sp. GbtcB7, assembly GCF_019091445.1. Taxonomy (NCBI): domain Bacteria; kingdom Bacillati; phylum Actinomycetota; class Actinomycetes; order Kitasatosporales; family Streptomycetaceae; genus Streptomyces; species Streptomyces sp. GbtcB7. The sequence continues at coordinate 2,965 of NZ_JAGXJM010000106.1, read as the reverse complement.
ACGAGCGCAGGGAGCGGCGATGCCGAGGAGGAACGCCGCCCTCGGGCCCGTAGCTGAAATCGTCGCGCACGCGGACCAGCGAACTCGGCCGCGCGCTCGGCAGGAGCGGTTCGACGCCGAGGGCGGCACGTCCACCCCGATGTTGCTGGCCCGCTCCCGCCACGCCTCCGTCCGCTCCCTGGAGCGGTACGCACGCCCCAGCGTCGACGCGGTCGCCCGGCACGTCGCCGAACGCGACCCCGCCGCCCGACGGATGCGGCCGTCCACATCCTGGATCTGTTCCGTGAGCTGGCCGATTCGCTGGGCCAGCAGGCACAGGGTGATGCGGGTGGCCTGCAGCACCGCCTCTTCACCGTCTTCGCCGTTCTTGCCGTCGTCGGCGAGCCGTGCGCAGGTACGGAAGAGTTCTGCATTGTTCAGCCCGGCCAGTTCTTCCCCCAGGTTCGGGTCGGCACTGACGAGGACGGCCTTGAGCTGGTTGATCGCCTGGGTGCGGGCCTTGGCTGCCGAGCCCTTGACGAGTTTGTACATCGGGCGATCTGCACCGGTCCATCGCCTGGCTTAAGTCAAGCCCGGCGCCCGCCGCCGGTCACTCGCCCCGGGGCGGGCGCCAGTCCACCGGCGGCGGCAGCGTGCCCTGCGCGATTATGTTCGCGTAGACGCTCTCCAGCGCCTGGCTGAGCGGCCCGACAAGCTCGCGCGGCAAGCCGTCGAAGAACAGGCGACGCACGAGTTCCACGTGTCCCAGAGCCGCGGCCTCGAGCACCTTCCGGCCGTGTTGGGTCAGCCTCACCTCGGTCACGCGCCGGTCGTTCGCAGACGGGCTGCAGCTCACCAGATCCCGCTTGGCCATCCGCCGCACGTGGTGCGAGACCCGGCTGCGCTCCCAGCCGATCTGCGCGGCCAGCACCGTGATCGGCATCAGGCCCCCGTCGGCGACGCTCAGGGCCGTCAGGACATCGTAATCCGGCAGGGACAGATCGCTGTCGGACTGCAGCTGGCGATTCATCTCGTAGGTCAGCCGCAGCTGAACCCGGATGTACGCCAGCCAGGCCCGTTGCTGTTCGCCGTCGAGCCACCCGCCCTCGGGCACCGGCGCGCCGCCGTTGGCATTGCGTGACATGTCACCTATGCTTTCTGTCTAGCACCACCGTCGAGGCGTGCCGCTCCCATATCCTCTCGCGCGGACCGCCAGGAGCAGGGGGTACCCATGCCGTACGCAGCAGTGCTCACCGGATACGGATCGCCCGAGACGCTCGTGTGGTCGGAAGTCGCCCTGCCCGCACCCGGACCTGGTCAGATCAGGATGCGCGTACACGCGGCGGGAGTCGGCCCGACCGACCTGAAGATCCGGCGCGGCGACCTCCGAGAGGTCTTCCCGCTGCCCGACCCCGCCGTTCTCGGCTTCGAGGCCGCCGGCACCGTCGACGCCCTCGGACCGGGCGTGACTGGCGTGTCGCTGGGTGACGAGGTCGCCGCCCAGCTGCCCACGCTCGGCGGGTACGGCGAATACGCCCTCGCCTCGGCCTGGACTGTCAAACCGGCCACCGTCAGCTGGGCCGACGCCGCAGCGCTGCCCGCCTCGGCCGAAGCCGCCGTCGGCGTCCTGCGCCAACTCGGCGTCACCTCCGGCGAGACCCTGCTCGTCCTCGGCGGCGGAGGCTCGGTCGGCGTAATCGCCACCCAGCTGGCCGTATCCCAGGGCCTCACAGTCTTCAGCGCCACCGGCCCGAGCGACGAGCAGTTCGCCAAGGATCTCGGCGCGATCCCGGTCCGCTACGGATCGGCGCTCCTTGCGCAGATGCGCGCGCACGTCGGCAAAGTGGACGCCGTCTTCGACGCCGGAGGCAAGGGCGGCCTGCGCGACGCTGTCGAGCTCGCGGGCGGCCCCGCGCGCGTGATCACCCTCGCGGACGAGCACGCGGCCGACTTCGGCGTCGCCCTCTCCGTCCCCACCCCGGACCGCGCCCCCGACGCGGTCGAACAGACCATGCCACTACTCGCTTCCGGGCAACTCCGCCTGCGTGCCCAGCGGCTGCTGCCGATGCGGGACGCCGCGCAGGCGCACGCCCTCCTCGAAGTGGGCACAGCGCACGAAAAGCTCATCCTCACCTCTTAGCGGCCTATCGCAGTGCACTGTTCAGATCAACCGCGGGAGGAGCCAGATGGAGAGCCCGATCGAGGTAGTGCGCAGGTTTTGCGCGGCGTGGTCGGACAACACTGGGGCCGCCGAGCTGGCAGCATTTTTCACCGACGACGCCATCTACCACAACATCCCGCTGGCGCCGATCACCGGCCGGGAGGCCATCGCCAACACCATCACCTCGTTCATCCGCCCTGGCCCGCCAGGCATTGAGCACATCGAGTTCCGCGTCATCAACATCGCAGCCAACGGACCGGTCGTGATGACCGAGCGGGTGGACGTCTTCAGGCTCACTGACAAATCGTTCGAACTGCCGGTCATGGGGACCTTCGAGGTCACTGACGGCAAGATCAACGCCTGGCGCGACTATTTCGACATGAACCAGTTCACCAGCCGGATGGGATAAGGCTGGACCTCATCGGCGCTCGAGTCCACCGGCAGCTTCAAGTTGGAATTCTGGGCGTTTAGTTGATCTTGGGAAGTATTCCCCCGATAGTGCAGCGCAGGGATGCGGGAAGGACCGCCGGACTCGACGATGCGGCGCGTGTCCTCGATGCCGTCCATGCTGGGCATGCGGACGCGGGGTCTCCCCGGGCCGAGGGCTGCTCGAGCGCCCTGCCGACGCAGGCGCGGTCGACATGGTGTCGCCCGCCGCCTGGCGGAAGGGATTCAGGTTCAGATGCTTGGGGAGTGACGTGGCGTCAGCCGGTCGCGCTGCCCGCGACCCACTCGCTCCACGGCATGGTCCAGTCGCTGAGGCCGTTGTCGGGGGCCAACGTGGTCTTGTCTTCGGAGTTCTTGACGATCACGACGTCACCGATC
>NZ_JAGXJM010000105.1:0-3305 GCF_019091445.1 Streptomyces sp. GbtcB7 | reverse complement strand
AACCAGATCGAGCTGTTCACCGCCCTGCTGCTGTCCCTGCCCGGCTCGCCGATCCTCTACTACGGCGACGAGATCGGAATGGGCGACAACATCTGGCTCGGCGACCGCGACGCCGTGCGCACCCCGATGCAGTGGACGCCCGACCGTAACGCGGGCTTCTCCTCGTCGGATCCCGGCCGGCTGTTCCTGCCCACGATCATGGACCCCGTCTACGGCTACCAGGTGACGAACGTCGAGGCCTCCATGTCCTCGCCCTCGTCCCTGCTGCACTGGACCCGCCGCATGATCGAGATCCGCAAACAGAACCAGGCCTTCGGCCTCGGCTCCTACACGGAACTCCAGTCCTCCAACCCCGCGGTCATCGCGTTCCTGCGCGAGGCCCCCTCGACCGAGGGCAAAGAGGACGACCTCGTGCTGTGCGTGCACAACTTCTCCCGCTTCGCCCAGCCCACCGAACTGGACCTGCGGGCCTTCAACGGCCGCCACCCGGTCGAACTCATCGGCGGGGTGCGATTCCCGGCCATCGGAGAGCTGCCGTACTTGCTCACCCTCGCGGGCCACGGCTTCTACTGGTTCCGGCTCCGCAAGGACGCCGTCTGATCCAAGGACAGACTCCAGAACCCGGTCGGCGGGGCGGTTTCCTCCGTCCCGCCCTGGGCACGCATCAGTAACACCCCGACTCGCCCGGTCTCCGGGCCCCTGGGGAAAGGACGCGACGTCATGTCGGAAGCCGCAATCCACTCTGTCACGGCCCCCGTCGCACGCCCCGAGTTGCTCGCGTCGCTCGATCCGCTCCTACGGGAATGGCTGCCACGGCAGCGCTGGTTCGCGGGCAAGGGCCGTCCGGTGACCGGGTTCTCCCTGGTGACGGCCAACGAACTGCTGCCCTCGACGGCTCAGCTGGGCCTGCTCCACCTGCTGGTCCGGGCGCACCAGCCGCTCACCCCCGCCCAGGGAGCCGGCACCCAGCCCGGCGACTGCTACCAACTGCTCATCGGCGTACGCGAGGCACTCCCGCCGCACCTCGCGCCCGCGCTGATCGGGCACGTGGAGGAGGGACCACTGGCGGGACACACGGTCTACGAGGCACTGCACGACCCGCGCCCCGCCGGCGTACTCCTGGAGGCCCTGCGCACCCAGGCCCGCGTCGGCGAGCTGCGCTTCGAACGGGACCGACGCCAGGAGATACGGGGCGATCTGGTACCGCGCCTGATCACCGCGGAACAGTCCAACTCGTCCCTGGTCTTCGGAGATACGTTCATCCTGAAGCTGTTGCGTCGCGTCGTCCCGGGGGTGAACCCCGATCTGGAGCTGCCGCTGACGCTCGCCCGGGAGGGCTGCCCACGGGTGCCGGCACCGACGGCGTGGATGGCCGCCGACCTGGACGAGGAGACGTACGTCCTGGGAGTGCTGCAACCCTATGTCCAGGGCGCGGTGGACGGCTGGGAGCTGGCGCTGGGCGAACTGGCCAAGGAGAGCGAACCGGCCGAGGACGGCTGTCGCGGGGGCGAGGGCTTCACCGGGGAGGCGCGGGCGCTGGGCCGGGCCACCGCCGAGGTGCACACGGCCCTCGCCCGAGCCCTGCCCACGGTCACCCTGGGGCACGTGCAGATGGAACTGCTCGTCGACGGCATGACCGAGCGGCTGGCCACGGCAGCGCAGGCGGTGCCCGCGCTGCGACCGTACGCCGCCGGTCTGCGCACCGCCTTCGAGGCGCTGGCCGACCTGGCCTCCGAGGGGCAGACCTGGACCGCCCAACGCATACACGGGGATCTGCACCTCGGCCAGTGCCTGCGCGCGCCCTCCGGGGAGTGGTCGCTCATAGACTTCGAGGGCGAGCCCTCGAAACCGCTCGCCGAGCGCCGCATGCCCCAGCCGCCCCTGCGGGACATAGCGGGGATGCTCCGCTCCTTCGACTACGCGGCCCACGCCGTCCCCGGGGCCCTCGGCTCCGCTCCAGCAGGGGGCACCCCCGTTCCGTCGGTGCCCGACTGGGCCGACATCTGCCGGGCCGCGTACTGCGCCGGATACGCGGAGGTCGCCGGCCGCGACCCACGCGCCGATCCCGTACTCCTGCGCGCCTACGAGACGGACAAGGCGATCTACGAAGTCCTGTACGAGGCCCGGCACCGGCCCGACTGGCTGCCGGTACCGATGGCGGCGATACGCCGACTCGCCGCATCCCCCTGACCTTCCCCACCTCACCCCGCCGAGGAGGCCCTGCCCGTGACGCCCCGCCCCCCGTCCGACGACAGTCCGAAGAAGAACGGTGCCAAGAAGCCGGCTGCCGCCAAGAAGGCGGCGGTGAAGAAAGCGACGGTCGAGAAAGCGGCCGTCAAAAAGGTCGCTGCTCAGAAGCCCGCCGGGAGCAAGGCCGCGAAGGACGCGAAGGTCTCGACGGTCTCCAAGGTCTCGAAGAAGGGGGCCGCGGCGAGGGTTCCCGAACCGCGCGCTGCGGAGCCGAAGGGCGCCGAGCCCGTGGTCGGGGTTTCCGAGCCCGCCGTCGTCGACAGCGCTCCCGTCTTCGCCGGGGTCGATCCCGGTGACCGCGAGCGGCTGCTCTCCGGCACGCACCACGATCCGCACGGGGTGCTCGGCGCCCATCCGGTGCCCGGCGGTGTGGCCTTCCTGGCCTTCCGTCCGTACGCGCTCGGGGTGACCGTCGTGACGGACGACCTGCGGGCCGAGCTGCACGACGACGGGGACGGGTTCTTCTCGGCGCTGGTGCCGCTGCGCGCGGTCCCGGAGGCGTACCGGCTGCTCGTCGCGTACGAGGGGACGGTTCAGGACACCGAGGACGCGTACCGCTTCCTGCCCGCGCTGGGCGAGTTCGATCTCCATCTGCTCGGCGAGGGACGCCACGAGGAGCTGTGGCGCGCCCTGGGTGCGGAGCCGATGGTGCACCAGGGGGTGACCGGCACCCGTTTCACGGTCTGGGCGCCGAACGCGCGCGGTGTCCGTCTCGCCGGCACCTTCAACTTCTGGGACGGCACCGGGTTTCCGATGCGGTCGCTCGGCTCCTCCGGAGTGTGGGAGCTGTTCGTGCCGGCGATCGGCGAGGGCGAGCTCTACAAGTTCGAGATCACCCGCCCGGACGGCTCCCGCACCCTGCGGGCCGACCCGATGGCCCGGCGGACCGAGGTCCCGCCGCGCACGTCGTCGATCGTGCACGCCTCGCACCACGTGTGGACGGACGAGGAGTGGATGGCGGGGCGGGGCGCCCGTCCGGTGCACGAGGCACCGCTGTCCGTGTACGAGGTCCACCTGCCCTCCTGGCGCCCGGGCCTGACCTACCGCCAACTGGC
>NZ_JAGXJM010000104.1:0-3690 GCF_019091445.1 Streptomyces sp. GbtcB7 | reverse complement strand
GACGTTTCCCCACGACCAGACCAACGAGCAGACAAGCCAACAGTCGCATGATCAACAGCTTTTGTTAGAGCCAGTTAGGGGCTGCGGGAGACCACCCTGAGGTGAGGTGTCGAACCGGCGTGCTGTCAGCCGCAGTTGCAGCCGGATGCGCTCTTGGCCTCGGCGACCGTGCTGTTCGGGTTGTCGGCCTGTTCAGCGGGAGTGCAGCAGGCGGTGACGCCGCAGCAGGAGTCGCTGCCCGTGCTCGCCTCAGCCTTGTTGCTGGTGGTGGGCTCTGTGGCGCGGACGATGGCGGAGTGCATGCCGTCGGCGACCGCGTGGGTGGGGCTGAGTTCGATGTTGGTGAACCCGGCGGCTTCGAGGCCCTGGCGGTACTCGGCGAAGGAGAGGGCTCCGGCGATACAGCCGACGTAGTCGCCGCGCTCGGCACGCTGATCGGGGGTGAGGGTGTCGTCGGCGACGACGTCGGAGATTCCGATCCGGCCGCCGGGCTTGAGGACCCGGATCATCTCGGCGAAGACGGCGGGCTTGTTGGTGGACAGGTTGATGACGCAGTTGGAGATGACGACGTCGATGGTGTTCGCGGGCAGCGGGATGGCCTCGATGGTGCCCTTGAGGAACTCGACGTTGGTAGCGCCGGCCTTCTGCTGATTCTCGAGCGCGAGGGCGAGCATCTCCTCGGTCATGTCGAGCCCGTACGCCTTGCCGGTGGGGCCGACGCGGCGAGCGGAAAGCAGTACGTCGATGCCGCCGGAGCCGAGGTCCAGGACGCGTTCGCCTTCGTGGAGGTCGGCCATCGCGGTCGGGTTGCCGCAGCCGAGGGAGGCGGCGAGGGCCTCAGCGGGCAGGGTGTCGCGCTCGTCTTCGGCGTACAGGGTGGAGCCGAAGTTGTCGTCGATCTCGATGGCCTCGGGTCCGCAACAGGCGGTGCCGCCCGCGCCAGTCGACCATTTACATAAACTATGAATATAAAAATGCTATGCTTCGAGCATGAGTCGTCAAGACACCGCTCCTGGCGCGTCCGCCGCCATCGGGGCAGCCCTCTACGGCCTGGCCGCCAGGGCCGCGAGACGCCTGCCCCGGGACATGAGCCTGACGTCCGCCGCCACCCTGGCCACCCTGGACCGGACCGGCCCGCGGCGCATCACCGATCTGGCCGCGGTCGAGGGCGTCACCCAGCCCGCGATGACCGTCCTGGTCCGGGTGATGGAGGAGTCCGGCCTGGTCGAGCGGCGGGGCGACGCGTCCGACAAGCGGGTCACGCTGGTGTGCCTGACCGAGGCCGGCGCGTCGTACGTCCGGACGCGACGCCAGGCGGGCGTCGACGCGTACGCGCGGTTGATCGACGAACTCACCGGTGACGAGGTCGAGGCCTTGGCAGCAGCCCTTCCGGCGCTGAAGCATCTGGCAGAGCTCGAAAGCCAGGACCGCGAAGGGCCGAAGCAGTGACCGGGCAGCCGGTCGGCGGGGTCGCGGTGAAGGCGTTCCCGGTGGCGCGTTCCGAGGCGCGGCTGCTGGTCCCCGCCCTGATGTTCATCGCTCTGGTCGTGGCGGCGGTCGCCAGCCTCGGGACGCCGCTCATTACCAGCGTGGCGACCTCGTTCCACGTCTCGCTCGGCAGCGCGCAGTGGACGCTGACCGTCGCGCTGCTCAGCGGCGCCGTCGCCACGCCGGTCCTGGGCCGGCTCGGAGCCGGCCCGCACCGGCGGGCCACGATCCTCGCCACGCTGGCGGTCGTCGTCGCCGGCAGCGCGCTCACCGTGCTGCCGCTGCCGTTCGCGTGGCTGCTGGCCGGCAGGGCGGCCCAGGGCGTCGGGCTCGGGCTGACGGCGCTGATGATGGGCGTGGCCCGGGACCACCTCCCCGAGGAGCGCAGCGCGGCCGTGGTCGCCCTGATCTCGGTGGTCTCGATCATCGGGGCCGGCGTCGGCTACCCGCTGGCCGCACTGCTCGCCGAGCTCGGCGGGGTACGGGCCGCCTACGGCCTCGGCCTGGTCGTCACCGCCGCCGCCCTCCTGACCGCGTGGCGCTCTATGCCCGGAGCCCCCGAAGGCCGCTCCGCCCACGTGGACGTGGCAGGCGCGGTCGTCCTGGCCGCTGCGCTGCTCCTGGTGCTGTTCCTCGCCGGCGAACGGAATCTGTGGAGCCGGCACCTCGCCGTGGCGGCGGGCCTCGCCGTCGTCGCGGTGGTGCTGCTCTGCGTCTGGGCCGTCATCGAGCTGCGCAGCACGACGCCCCTGGTCGATGTGCGGGCGGTGCGGCACCCGGCGGTCGCCGGGGCGAACCTCGCCATGTTCGTCGGCGGGATCGGCATGTACCTCCTGCTCACGCTCATCACCCGGTACGCGCAGACGCCGCACGGCGCCCGCTACGGCTTCGGGCTGACGACCTTCGTCGCCGGGCTGGTCCTCATCCCGTTCTCGGTGCTGGGGTTCGTCGCCGGCAAGCTCACGCCGCGGGTCCGGACGCGGATCGCCGACCCCCTGCTCCTGGCCGGCAGCGCCGTCGTGGTCGGCGGCGGGTTCGCCCTGTTCGCGGCGGCCCGGTCGGACCTGGCCGAACTGTTCGCGGCGATGGGCGTGCTCGGCTTCGGCGTCGGCGGCTTCTCGGCCGCGATGCCCGGCGTCATCCTGGCCGTCATCCCCAAGAGCGAGACGTCGAGCGCCATGAGCTTCAACTACGTCGTCCGCAGCGTCGGGTACTCCCTGGGCAGCGCCATCGGCGGCCTGATCCTCGCCGCGGGCACCGGCCCCGGCCACATCTTCCCCGACGACAGCGCCTACACCACCGCGGCGCTGGTCGGCATCGGCGCCATGGCGATCACGACGCTGACAAGCCTTGCTCTCGCCCGCCGACGCTCGTCCGAGACCAACCCGTAAGTCAGATGCACTCATCCCAACACTGGAGGTTCCATGCCCAAGGGCTACTGGGTCAGCGCCTACCGCACCATTTCAGACCCTGAGAAGCTGGCTGCCTACAACAAGCTGGCCGGTCCGGCCGTCGAGGCCGGGGGCGGTCGGATCCTCGCCCGTGGCAGTCGGGTCGTGGCGCATGACGCCGGAATCGCCGAGCGCACCGTCCTGATCGAGTTCGACAGCTTCGAGCAGGCCGTCGCGGCGCACGAGAGTGCGGCCTACCAGGAGGCGCTGGTCGCCCTCTCCGACGGCGTCGAGCGCGACTTCCGCATCGTCGAAGGCATCGACTGACCGAGGTCCAGTCGGATCTTCACTGAAGATCCACCATCTTGGTTTTCGCTGGTGCGGCTGCTGGTGTGGCGGGGTTCGTGGGTGCTCGTGCTGGTCGTGGGCGGCTGTCTTCGGTCTTGATCTCTGTCAGCGGTCGAGTTCGAGGTTCGTCAGGACGAGCAGGGCGCGGAGCAGGTTGGTGGCGCGGGCGCGGCTCGTGCGGAGTTTGGTGAGGATGCGCCAGGTCTTCAGGTGCGCGAAGCCGTGCTCGACGGGGGCGCGGCCGGCGGCGATGATCCGGTTGGCGGTCTTCTGGCCGGTGGTGAGCTTGCGGGCGCGGGTGGCCTTGTAGCCGGTGACGACGACTTGGTTGTTGCAGTCCTTGTCGAGGCCGAGGAAGCCCAGGTCGGCCAGGGCGCCGAGGCCGGCGGCTTTCAGGTGCTCGACGATGTGGTCGTGGCGGGCGGCGGTGATGTCGTGGGTGCGCCCGGGCCTCGCGGCGGAG
>NZ_JAGXJM010000103.1:0-3694 GCF_019091445.1 Streptomyces sp. GbtcB7 | reverse complement strand
CCCAGCGGCGGGGAAGGACGACGAAGCCCTTCGCGTCCGGCGGCCGACGCACCGTTTGGATCGTGATGTCGAGGTAGCTCCCGGCCCAGATCACGAGCATTCCGACGCAGGCGGAGTCGGCCCAGACGACGGCAATCTCGGGGTCCGTTCTTCTCGCATCCGGAACGGATCCGAACGAAAGGTGTTTCGGGCACACGCTGCTCACCCACGCGCTCGATGTTGAGGGCGATGGCCACCTGCAGACGGGATACCCGTGGAACACGGCGGCGACCGCCATTCTGCTCGCCTACGGTGCAGACCCTCAGTTGCCAGCCGACGACGGGGAAACCTCATGCAGGTCGCCGAACACTACGGTCATGTCATGGCACAGGCACTGCTCAAGCGTTTCGTTCCTCCATTTTAGGACCTGCTTGGAACGCGCTGGTCATAGCCACTCGTTGAGGACTGCGACCAACACGGTGGCCTCGTAGCGGACGGCGAGCTTGTCATACCTTGTGGCCACAGCACGGTGGCGCTTGAGGCGGTTGATTCCGCACTCAACAGCATGCCGCTCGCGGTAGTCGGTCTTGTCGAACTTCGGCGGCCGGCCGCCTCGCGGAGCCGAGCTTCTGGCGGTTGCGGACGCGGTCGGCGGGGACCGGGATCGTCGTCTTGATCCCGCGTCTGCGCAGGTAGGCTCGGTTGCGGCGGGAGGAGTACGCCTAATAGGCACGCGGGTTGGCCGTTGGTCAGTCCAGGCGGGGGCCGGGCGGGACATCTGTGCTGTAAGCAGCACCGTGAGTGCTTCGACAAGAGGGATGCGTTCTGGCCCCTGCCGTCACGAGCTCGCTCGCCGTACCGTGCCGTGATTCGAGCCATTCCCAGGGCCACCTCCCAATCAGCCGGAGCCGTCGAGTTCTTCACGAGAGTGAGGGTCCCTGAGCAGGGCTGGGGCCACGGACGGCTGATGGGGTGGTGCGCCCGCGAGCGCTTCTATTAGGTCGCCGGGTGGTCCTGCCGCGGCTCGATGCCGACGGACAGCGAACCGACAGTCGCATGACCCGCCGGACACCCCTAGCCCGTTACGCACTTATTGCACAAGGGATCTTCACTATTTCCGACCTGAGTTCATATGATGCGAAGATCAACAGGCCCGGCCAGAGGGAGACTTCGGCGGGCCTCTCAGGTTCCTGTGGGGGTTTCATGCATATACGCGTTGCGGTCGCCGTAGTTTCCGGTGCCGTCGTTCTGTCCGCACTCGCTCTTCCGGTTGCCGCTCAGGCGGCGGGGCGTGCGGGTGCGTCGGCGAAGCTCAGCTCCTTCGCCTCGAAGACCGTTCGTCCGAACGACTCGCTGGGCAACACCAAGTTCTCGCACGCGGTCATCAACGGCGGCAAGGACATCGCCCTCGGCACCACCGGCACGAAGTCCGTCACCGTCACGTACACCGCCACCGACCAGAACGGCGTCGCCCTCACCGAGGCCTTCCTGTGGCAGGGTACCGACAGCTCGACCACGGCCGGCATCACCGGCGGCCTGGGGACGGACGACGACCCCAGCTGCACGGAGACCGCGACCCAGGGCGTCTACAACTGCAAGGCCGTCTTCAACATCCACCCGGCCACCGACATGAAGGACAACGGCGTAGCCGGGACCTGGAAGCTGTTCCTGGGCGCGTGGGACCTGTACGCGAACGCCAGCTACAACGACGATGTCGCCACCGCCGCGATCAAAAAACTCTCCACGCTGACCGCCGATGCCACACCCGAGCCCGTCAAGAAGGGCAAGACCATCACGGTCACGGGCAAGCTCGCCCGCGCCAACTGGTCGACGGCCAAGTACGCCGGCTACGCCTCCCAGCCCGCGAAGCTGCAGTTCCGCAAGAAGGGCAGCAGCGCCTACACCACCCTCAAGACCGTCAAAACCAGCAGCACCGGCGTCCTGAAGACCACCACCAAGGCCACAGTCGACGGGTACTACCGCTACCTCTTCGCCGGCACCGCCACCACCGCCGCCTCGACAGCACCCGGCGACTTCGTCGACGTCAGGTAAGCACCGCGACGCCGAACCACTCAGGCCCAACCACAGCGGCGCCGAACTCAACAAGTCGGCGCCGCAAAGCCGAGGTCCACGGTAGTGCCGGCCACTGCGGGCTGGGAGGCCTTCGACCCAGACGGAGGCGAGCAGCTGCCCCTGGATGCATGCTCGTCGTCCAGGTGTTGATCATGTACGGGCATTCGTCGGGCGCCTGCGCATCGGTACGCACGACCAGGTGTTGACGCGGTCGCCCGGCACGTTGCCGAGCGCGACCCGGCTGCACACCGACGCGGGTGAGCGGGAGGCGGAGCGGCGCGGGGGCAAAGCGGTGTCGGTGGTGGCGGCCAGACCGTGGGGCATGACTTTGGCGACCGCACAGGACTACGCCTGGATACGTTCCTCCCCGGTGTTCCGCAACGCGATAGAGGGCGGATACGGCCTGACCCTGGTACGGGGCATGGCCCCCAGCGACGTACTGCGTGTGATGGGGGCGGAGCCGCAGGGCACGTGCACGGGCGTGGACGCGCTGACCGAGCGGTATATGGACCAGCGTGATGCGACGGACTACTGGGACGACTCCTTCATCGCAGGCACCTTCACCGTGCCGGGCACGGACGGCGATTGGACGCTCGTCCTGCAGTTTGACGGCGGCGCGGAGATGCGGCCGCGCTTCCTGGAAGCCCTGTCGGCGGCCGGGCGAGCCGTGACGCATTCCAGCAACGGGGGCGCGCCCATCGACCTGTTCCACTGGTACGAGGCCGGTGAGCTTCGGACCAGCTTTGAGTGGCCCATCGACAGGTACGGCAGCACCCCAGACGAACTGGTCCCCTTGATGCGTGAGATCGGTTTCGACCTGACCGAGGACGGCACCGGCCCGAGCACCGACACCAAGGCGGCGGTCCTCGCCCTCGCCGAGCGGCTGACCGGTGTGCGGCTGACGGAGGAGCTGCTCAAGGACGCCGAGTACCACTTCGGGCATGTGCCGGAGGAGCCCGCCGAGGAGTGGACCAAGTTCGTCATCGACATCACCGACGCTCACGGGGAACGGTTCTACAAGGAAGTCACCCGTGAGGAGGTCGAGGCCGCTTCGGCACGTGCCCGGGCCGAAGCGGAGGCGCCGATCGTCATCCACGGGCCCTCGTCTCCCGCTCCCTGACTCCCACGCTGGCCAAGGCCGGAGCGCAACCGCGGCCCTATGACCCTGCTCCGAGCCCCGGATGGAGGCCGTTTCGCACGATGGTCATCTCGCGCGGAACGGCACCGTCGTCCACGGCGCTGATGAACCCCTCGGCCGCTCCCGTCACGGCAGGGCAGCGGCCGGTGCCCTCGGGAGTACGCGGCGCTGGCATGGTCGGGCAGTTCGTCGATGACCTGGAGGGCCTTGGGCGACAGGCGGGCGGCCCAGGCCGCGTCGCTCACGGGCGGCCCCCGAGGACGTCGTCCAGGGCGATGCCGTCGGAGTCGTCCTTGCCGGAGGCAAGGAAGGCGGCTTCGCCACGACATGGCCTACCGGCTCGGCTGGTCGCACTGGCGGCGGCTCCATCAGCAGCAATCCCTCACCAGCCATTACCGGCGACAAGCCGCATCCCAGACATGAGTGCCGGGTCTGGTGCACGATCGGGTGACATCTGAACTGGCTTGCCCTGCGGGGCGGGTGGGAAGGATGTCGCTGTGCCCA
>NZ_JAGXJM010000102.1:0-3767 GCF_019091445.1 Streptomyces sp. GbtcB7 | reverse complement strand
CGAGACACACGTCGGGGAACGCCCAGCCGTCCTCGACCATGACCACACGGGCGAGGTGCTCCACGTTGACCTGGTGCATGATCCCGGTGCCGGGAGGTACGACCGCGAACTTCCGCAGCGACTGCTGTCCCCACTTGAGGAAGCGGTATCGCTCGCCGTTGCGGGCGTACTCCAGCTCGTCGTTGCGGGACAGCGCGTCCGGACGGCCGAAGACGTCGGCGATGTCCGTGTGGTCGCTGTCGAGTTCCGACGTGTTGACGGGATTGACCAGGCGTGGATCGCCCCCCAGCGTGGTCATGGCGTCACGCATGGCGGCCAGGTCGACGACCGTGGGCACTCCGTTGGTGTCGTGCAGGAACACCCGGGAGGCGTACAGGTCGACGGGTGCGCCGGAGACTCCGCGGTCGAGGACCGCCTGGACCTGGTCGTCGCTTCGGCTTGTGCCGTCGTGGAAGCGGGCCACGTTCTCGAGCAGGATCCGCAGGCTGACCGGAAGGTCGGCGGGGGCCAGCCCGTCGATGCGGTGGTATGTCAGCGACTGGCCGGCGACGTCGAGGCGCGCCCGGGTGCCCAGCGCATCGAGCCCGGATCCCGCCAGGTGGTTACGGCCCGTCACAATGCCTCCACGGCGGACGATTCGGGGATGTCCTCGGGGAAGGACGGGACGAAGAAGGTGTTGACGTGGCCGCCGTCGACGACGCACTCCGCAGCGGCGGCACGCCACGCCGGGTAGTGCGGGGCGGCGCGGTGCTCCTCGCGGAACGCCTTCTCGTCGCGGTACAGCTCATAGAGAAGAAATCGCTGAGGGTCGTCCGTGGAGCGGTGGACGTCGAACCGCAGGCATCCCGGCTCGTCGCGCCGTGTCGCGCGCGAGTTGGCCCGGATGGCGGCCAGGAATCGATCGGTTTTCTCCGGCCGGACCTGAAGACTGACTATGACGGTGAACATGCTCGGCCTCCCAGCGGCGCCGGGTCGATTCCGCAGGAGCGGGCCAGCTCGACGAGGCCGTCGACGGTTTTGGGGGGCAGAGCGATGCCGTGCGTTTCGGCGTGGGCCGCGCTTCGGTCCTCCCGCTCCCCGGGGTAGAAGATCTCCTCGTGTCCCTGGGCGAGCGGGACGGCCTTGGTGGACGCGATGAGAGTCGCGAGATCCCTGGCGAAATCCTCCTGCGGTCGCATCGCGTCGACGCGTATCGCGATGACGATGTGGCCACAGCCGCTGCGGCGGTCGGGGACGTAAGGTCCGGCGACGCCGGTGGCGAAGGAGCTGCCGGTGAGCACCCCCGACAGGATGTCCATCATGAAGGAGATGGCGTAGCCCTTGTGCCCGGCCATCGGCAGGATCAGGCCGTCGATGGCGGCCTGGGGATCCGTGGTGGGCGCGCCGTCGCTGTCGATCGCCCACCCCTCGGGAATCGGGGTACCACGCTCGCGGGCCGCGTAGACCTTGCCCCGTGCGACGTTGGTGTTGGCGATGTCCAGGACGACCGGGCCGTGGGTGCCGCCCGGGACGGCGATGGACCAGGGGTTGGCGCCGACGGTCTTGCCGCGGCCACCCCACGGGGCCATGGCGGGGCTGCCGTTGGTGGTGAGGATTGCCACACAACCGGCTTCGGCCATGGCCCGGGTGAAGTACGCGGCCGTCCCGAAGTGATTGCTGTTGCGGACCGCCACCAGGCCGACGCCGTGGGCCCCGGCCCGTTGGACGGCCAGGTCGCAGGCGGACCTGGTGATGATCTGCCCGATCCCGTCGTGTCCGTCGAGGACTGCGACGCTCCCGCTGTCCACGACGAGCTCCGGCTCCGTCAGGGGACTCATCACCCCGGACCTGATGCGGTCGACGTACCAGCTCATCCGGAGCAGGCCGTGCGAGGGATGCCCCCAGCCGTCCGCCGTGACGAGGCTGTCGGCCACGTAGTCGGCATCGGCGGCCGGGACACCCACGGCGCGCAGGATCGCGGCGCCCAGGGCGGTGAGCTGGTCGGCCCCGAAGGCCTCGGTGTTCGTGGGGGGTGCTGTCATGAACTCTTTCCGGGGCTCGTTCACAGCTGCTCGATCGAGGCCGCGACCGCCTCGGCGAACTCACGGCACCCTGCCGACCCGCCCATGTCCCTGGTGCTGGTTCCCCGCGCGAGGGTGGCGGCCACGCCCTCCTCGACGATCCGCGCGGCACGCACCAGCGGCTCGTCCTCGTGCCGGGCGCCCAGCCACTCCAGCAGCATGGATGTGGAGAGGATCATCGCCACCGGGTTGGCCAGGTCCCGCCCGGCGATGTCCGGCGCGGAGCCGTGTGCGGCCTGTGCCATCGCGCGGTCCTGCGAGGCGTTCAGGGACGGTGCGATACCCAGCGAGCCGGCCAGTTCGCCGGCCAGGTCCGAGAGGATGTCGCCGAACATGTTCTCGGTGACCACGACGTCGAACTCGTGGGCCCGACGTACCAGGTGCACGGTCATGGCGTCGATGTGGAAGTCGTCGACGGCGACAGCGGGGTAGCCCAGCGCGACCTCGCGGCATACGTCGCGGAACAGCCCGGTGGTGAGTTTGAGGACGTTGGCCTTGTGGACGATGGTGACCTTCCCGCGCCGCCGCGAGGCCAGCTCGAACGCCTCCCGCGCGATGCGCTCGCACGCGGTGCGGGTGATGATGCCCATCGCGATGGCGACGTCCGGCGTGGGCATGAACTCGCCGGTGCCACGGTGGGTGTTGCGGTCGGCGTAGAAGCCCTCGGTGTTCTCCCGCATGATGACCAGGTCGGTGCCAGGGACGACGGCGTTGCCACCCTCGAAGGCCTTGGCGGGGCGCACATTGGCGTAGAGGTCGAAGTGTTTGCGGATGGTGCCGCTGGGGTTGAGCTCGGAGCGGAAGGGTTCGGGGTAGGCGGCACTGTCGTGGGGGCCGAGCAGCCATCCGTCGGTCTCGGCGAGGGCCGCGAGGGTGGCCTTGGGGGTGGCCTCCCCGGACTCCTCGATAGCCCGGAAGCCCAGCGGCAGTTCCTTCCAGTCGATGGGCTGCGCTCCGGCAGCCGCGACCGCGGCATCGGCGGTCAGGACCGACGCGGGCACGATCTCGGGGCCGATGCCGTCGCCGTACAGGACGCCGAGGGTGTAGCGGTGGGGGGTGTCGACGGAGGTCACGTGACTCCTCTGTTTGTGTGGGCGGGCTGTCAGCCGGTGACGGTGAGGAGCGCCTGGGCGTCTTCGGAGAGTTCGACGGTGTCGGTGTAGACCAGGCAGGCTTCCGGTTCGACGGCGAGGCTGACGGCGCCAGTGAGGCCGCCGCGGTCGCTGACGACCTGGACGACCAGGTCGCCGACCTTGAGGTCGTACTCGAAGCGGGAGCCGAGGTAGGAAGTGGTGAGGACCTCGGCGCCGATGACATTGGTGCCCGGCGCCGCCTGGTCGGGTGCGGCCAGTACGGAGAGTCGCTCGGGGCGGACGGCGACGGTGACAGCTTCGCCCGCCTTCAGGAGCCGGGAGATCGTGACCGTCAGGGCCTGGTCGTTGGCCGCCAGTTTCAGGACGGCGCCGTCGCGGGTGGGCTCGCTCACCGTGGCCTTGAGGAAGTTGCAGCGGCCGACGAACGCGGCGACCTCGGCGGTGGCCGGCGTCTCGTAGATCTCCTCGGGTGTGCCGACCTGAAGCATGTGGCCGGCGGACATGACCGCGATGCGGTCGCTCAGTGCGAGGGGCCCGTCCTGGTCGTGGGTGACGTAGACGGTGGTGAGGCCGAGATCCCTCTGGAGCCGTTTGAGCCAGGCGCGTGCCTGTT
>NZ_JAGXJM010000101.1:0-3779 GCF_019091445.1 Streptomyces sp. GbtcB7 | reverse complement strand
AATTCGAGACCGTCATGACCACACCGGCCCTCCAGGTCGTGTGACCGAACCTGTCACCCAAACCTGCAGCAGACCCGACTGTCACAAAGGCACGGTGATTGAGACCGTGCAGGTGCGCATAGCGCCGAACCCTTCGGCTCCGTCGGTCGGGACCAGAGCGAAGGGCAGCACCGTCTGCATCTACGCCACCACAACAGGGGAAGACAACCCCTATACGGCGTGTGGCATCCACTCGAGCCAATGGGTGCGCATCTCGTCCAGCTTTGTGGTCCCCCCGAAGTGGGTAGCTGCGACCTGCATTCGCCAGCTGTGATTCAGCACCTGACCATGTCATAGGCGAGTGACAGTCAAAAGGGGCGCCCGGATTCACCGGGCGCCCCTTTTCTTCGTCCTGCCGGACCGCCTACGCCGTCTTCTGCTCGCCCGGGCCGCGCCCGCGGGCGTCGCGCGGGATCAGCGTCGGGTTGACGTTGGACAGGACGACGTCCGCCGTGATGACGACCCTCGCCACGTCCTTCCGCGAGGGAACCTCGTACATCACCGCCTGGAGGACCTCCTCCATGATGGCGCGCAGACCGCGCGCGCCGGTCTGGCGGAGGATCGCCTGGTCGGCGATGGCTTCCAGGGCCTCGCGCTCGAAGTCCAGCTCCACGCCGTCGAGTTCGAACAGGCGCTGGTACTGCTTCACGAGCGCGTTGCGCGGCTCCACGAGGATCTGGAGGAGCGCCGGCCGGTCGAGGTTGTGGACCGAGGTGATGACGGGCAGCCGGCCGATGAACTCGGGGATCATGCCGAACTTCACCAGGTCCTCGGGCATGACGGCCTCGAACTGGTCCTTGGACTCGAGCTCGCGCTTGGAGCGGATCGTCGCGCCGAAGCCGATGCCCTTGGCACCCGCCCTCGACTCGATGAGCTTCTCCAGGCCCGCGAAGGCGCCGCCCACGATGAACAGGACGTTCGTCGTGTCGATCTGGATGAACTCCTGGTGGGGATGCTTGCGTCCGCCCTGGGGCGGAACGGAGGCCGTCGTGCCCTCCAGGATCTTGAGCAGCGCCTGCTGGACGCCCTCGCCGGACACGTCTCGCGTGATCGACGGGTTTTCGCTCTTACGGGCCACCTTGTCGATCTCGTCGATGTAGATGATGCCCGTCTCGGCCTTCTTGACGTCGTAGTCGGCCGCCTGGATGAGCTTCAGCAGGATGTTCTCGACGTCCTCGCCGACGTACCCCGCCTCCGTCAGCGCCGTCGCGTCGGCGATGGCGAACGGGACGTTGAGCATGCGCGCGAGCGTCTGGGCGAGCAGAGTCTTGCCGGAGCCCGTGGGGCCCAGCAGGAGGATGTTGGACTTCGCCAACTCGATGGCGTCGTCCCGGTTCTGACCGCCGCCGTTCTCACCGGCCTGGACCCGCTTGTAGTGGTTGTACACCGCGACCGAGAGGGCTTTCTTGGCCGACTCCTGGCCGACCACGTACCCCTCGAGGAACTCGTAGATCTCGCGGGGCTTCGGGAGCTCCTCCCAGCGGACCTCGCTCGTTTCCGCGAGTTCTTCTTCGATGATCTCGTTGCAGAGATCGATGCACTCGTCGCAGATGTACACACCGGGGCCTGCGATGAGCTTCTTGACCTGCTTCTGGCTCTTGCCACAGAACGAGCACTTGAGCAGATCGCCGCCGTCACCGATGCGTGCCACGGTGTGCTTCCCCTTCGCCTGGGAGACGCCTAGGTCCAGCGGCTCCTGGTGCTGCCTTATGTCCGACGGTACCTTGCCGAGCCCCCCGTTCGGGCCCCCCTTGGCGCGGTTCACTTTGTCGTGAACCACGCCAACGGGCGACAGACGAGCGGCAGACGATACAGCGATACGTCAGACGATCGCGGAACTGTTCATCTTGCGGGTGGAGATGATCTGGTCGATCAGGCCGTACGCGAGCGCGTCCTCAGCGGTGAGGATCTTGTCGCGCTCGATGTCCTCGCGGATCTTCTCGATCGGCGTGGTCGAGTGCTTGGCCAGCATGTCTTCCAGCTGCGCGCGCATCCGGAGGATCTCGTTCGCCGCGATTTCGAGGTCCGAGACCTGGCCGCGGCCGGTCTCGCTGTAGGGCTGGTGGATCAGCACGCGGGCGTTCGGAAGCGCCATGCGCTTGCCCGGCGTGCCGGCGGCCAGCAGGATCGCGGCGGCCGAGGCCGCCTGACCCATGCAGACCGTCTGGATGTCGGGCTTCACGAACTGCATCGTGTCGTAAATGGCCGTGAGGGCCGTAAACGAGCCACCGGGGCTGTTGATGTAGACCGAGATGTCACGGTCGGGGTCCATCGACTCCAGGCACAGCAGCTGCGCCATGACGTCGTTGGCGGAGGCGTCGTCGATCTGCACGCCGAGGAAGATCACGCGCTCCTCGAACAGCTTCGCGTACGGGTCGTACTCACGCACGCCCTGCGAGGTGCGCTCGACGAAGCGCGGGATGACGTAGCGGGACTCCGCACGAGGACCGGTGTACTCGGCCTGCGTGCGGGCGTAGATGCCGCTGCCGGGGAAGTCGTTCACTGTGTCTCCTGAAGAGCCTGTAAGAGCCTGAGGCGGTCGGCCGGGGCGCTGGAGGGCCGTCTGCGCCGCTCCGGGGCACTGGGTGTGCCCGGAGAGCGGCAGAGGGCCACGCGCCGCCCTGGGGGGCGCTGAGGGGCTTACGACGCCCCGGTGCCGCCACCGCCCGGCATACCGGCGGCGGTGGGCACGATGTCGTCGATGAGGCCGTACTGCTTGGCCTCGATCGGGTCGAACCAACGGTCGCGGTCCGAGTCACGAGTGATCTGCTCGACCGTCTGACCGGTGTGGAAGGAGGTCAGCTCGGCCATCCGCTTCTTGGTGTGCAGCAGCCGCTCGGCGTGGATCTTGATGTCCGACGCGGAGCCCGCCAGGCCGGCCGAGGGCTGGTGGATCAGGATCTCGGCGTTCGGCAGGGCGAAGCGCTTGCCGGGGGTGCCCGCGCTGAGCAGGAACTGACCCATCGAGGCAGCCATGCCCATGGCGATCGTCACCACGTCGTTCTTGATGAACTGCATGGTGTCGTAGATCGCCATGCCGGCCGTGATCGATCCGCCGGGGCTGTTGATGTAGAGGTAGATGTCCTTGTCCGGGTCGGCGGCAAGGAGCAGCAGCTGCGCCGTGATCTTGTTGGCGATGTCATCGTCGACCGCCTGGCCGAGGAAGATGATCCGCTCGCCGAGCAGTCGGTTGTAGACCTGGTCGCCGAGGCCACCACCGAAGGGTTCGCCGGCAGCTGTGGGCATCAGATTCGTCACGTATCCACCTGCTCGTCTTACGACGGCGCCGGGCCGTCTCACGTCTTCTGCTGGGGGCGTGGGACCCCGGTGCGACAACCGCCCGGGGCGGCTTCGGGGACTCCCCTGCCCTCGTATTCATGGACCCTAACGCGCGGGTCCCTCCGGGGAATCCCGCAGAAGGAACTGTTCGCTGTGAGCGCATGCGCTCCGCTGGGTTGGACAGGGGGGTTCGGCGGGGCTGCGCCCCGTCGGGGGCGCGGGGAACTGTGCGATCCACCCCCGCAAAGCCGCGGTCGCGTCTGCCACGGGTGGTCCAACGGCGGGCGCGGCTTGTCGTGGGTTGCTCGCGCAGTTCCTCGCGCCCCCAAAGGCCGACGGGCCCCCGGGGGCAAGAAGGCCCCGGGGGCCCGGCGTACAGCTGCTGGAGCGCCCGGGGCTTACGCCCCGGGCGTCTCCCCGGGGGCCCCCGTGGGGGGCTCGTCCCCGGCGGGGGCCTCCGG
>NZ_JAGXJM010000100.1:0-4567 GCF_019091445.1 Streptomyces sp. GbtcB7 | reverse complement strand
CTGCGTGCGCAGGGCGCCCAGTGCAGGGTCGGTCCACAGGGGCAGGAGCAACCGTGCGGCCCACAAGCTGACCCGGCCGTAGAGCGTGAAGAACCACGGGACTCCCGCGGCGAGGAACGTGTCACCGGGGGATGAGGCCATGGCCATGCGCAGCGAGTGGAGGTCGTCCAGGCTCTGCGCGACGAGGGCGGGCAGCCGGCGGTCGTCGGCGGTGACGTCCGGGCGCTGCCAGGTGGGCCGGGGGCCAGCGGCCGTGACGGCCGCGGCCGTGTCGGAGATCTCGACGGCCAGGTGCAGGTCGACGTTCTCGCGGGGCTTGACCGTGAGGGTCCAGGTCAGCGTGGAATGCTCCGTGTCGGCCAGCGCGCCGGGGGCGCTCACGGCGACCTCGACGTCCTTGTCGCCCCAGCGCAACACGCCGTCGCCGGAGGACAGTTCACCCGCCGGTTCAAGAGGAGACCGGGGCGCCAGGCCCGCCTTCGCGTGCTCCAGCGTCACGAGGTCCCCGGCGATTTCGACCCGGACGGCGAGATGCACCGGCGTCGTCGCGGTGGAGCGGACGGTCAGCTGTTCGGTGAGTCGGCCGGGGGTTACGGTGCGCCGTCTGTCGACCCGGACGGTCGGGTCGGGAATGGCGTCGCCGAGCGCCTGGACCAGGCCGACGAAACGGCTGCGGCCAGGTCCGTCCGTCGCGTTCATGACCGCGACGACCGGCAGCCAGCCCCCGCCCTCACCGCCACCGGCCCCGTCGGCAGCCGGAGGCGTCTTCCCCGCGTGCTCGCCGGACGGCGCGCGGCCGGGGCGCAGTGTCACGCGCAGCAGACTCACCGCGCGTACGTCGGCGTGGAAGAGCCCGTGTACGGCGGCCCCAGGAGCGGCGGCGTCGAGGTTGCCGTCCGGCCGGGACAGGACGACCGTCGGGGCGGCGAGGGTGACCGCGAGATCGTGCAGGAGCGGCTGCCGCTCAGGTGAGGTCATGAAAGCTCCGTCCGGTGCCCGGTGTCTCGTGGGCGGTTTGTGAGGGCGGTTCGTAACTGCGCCGACTCTTGACAGCCCGCGCTGGGATCGCCACAGTAACCGATTGGAACGCTAAATTTAACGTTCAAATCCAAGTGGGACGTCGATGCACTGCGGTGCCACGACGGCGATACGCTGCGGCGCAGTGAACTTTGTGGAGGTGGCTTCGCGATGGCGCGAGTAACACTCGAGAGCGTGGCGCGGCATGCCTCCGTGTCGACACAGACCGTGTCCAACGTCATCAACGCGCCGCATCGGGTGCGCCCGGAGACCCTGGCCCGGGTACAGGCCGCCATCAAGGAGCTCAACTACCGCCCGAACCAGGCTTCCCGGACGCTGCGGACCCGGCGTTCACGGCTGATCGGCGCGCGCATCGAGCCGCTGCGCGACGGCGTCAACGGCGCCGTCCTCGCCCAGTTCCTCCAGTCGCTGACCGCCCGTACCCAGGAGGCCGGCTACCGGATCGTGGTGTTCACGGCCACCGACGACGACCACGAGTGCTCCCTGTACGAACAGCTGCTCGACGATCACGACCTCGACGCCTTCGTCCTGCACGCCACTCACGCCGGCGACCGCCGGACGGCGTGGCTCAGCGAGCGCCGGGTGCCGTTCGTGACCTTCGGCCGGCCCTGGGGAGCGGAACCGGATGCCGCCGAGCGGCACGGCTGGGTCGATGTCGACGGCGCGCAGGGGACCCTTGCCGCGACCCGGCACCTCATCGAGACCGGCCACCGGCGGATCGCCTTTCTCGGCTGGCCGGAGAATTTTGAAGTCGGTGACGACCGGCGCAGCGGCTGGTCCTCCCTCCTTACCGTGTCCGGAATCGACGCCCCTGCCGGCTACGACGTCGGTGTTCCCGACGGGCTCGACACCGGCCGCAAGGCCGCTGCGGCGATGCTCGACCTGCCCACTCCGCCGACCGCGATCGTCTGTGCCAGCGACTCGCTGGCGCTCGGGGCCTGGACCGAGATCACCGCACGTGGGCTGCGCCCCGGGGTCGATGTCGCGGTGGTCGGCTTCGACGACTCGCCGACCGCGGCGGTCGTCGGCCTGAGCAGCGTGGCGCAGCCCTACGACGAAGCCGCCGCCGCCTGCCTGCGGATGCTCCAGGAGCTGCTGGCGACTCCCGAACCGCCAGCCGTTCCGCCCACCCCGATCCTGCTGCCGCCCCGGCTCGTCGTCCGCGCGAGCGGCTGAGCCGTCCCGCGGCACCCGCACCCTTTTCACCCTGCCGAACGGCGCCGTAGGCCGTTCCATCGACACCCGCGATCCCGTTCACCGCCCCAGTGCGGCAACGGGATGCGGCCCCCTCCGCCACCGGCTGTTCAGGTCGGCCTGCACAAGGAGATTTGTCATGAGAAATCCTCGTACGCGCTGGGCAGTTGGCGGTGTCGCGCTGCTGTCGCTCAGCCTGTCGGCCTGTGGGGGCAGCGGGTTCGACAGCGGCACCGACAGCCAGCAGTCGTCCGGGCCCGCCTCGATCAAGGTCCTCATCGCCTCCAGCGGCGACGCCGGGACGAAGGCCGTCACGGACGCCGCCGCGGCCTGGGCGACGAAGTCCGGCAACAAGGCGACGGTCACCCCGGCGCAGAACATCGACCAGCAGCTCGGCCAGGGCTTCGCCTCCAGCAACCCGCCGGACGTCTTCTACGTCGACGCCGCCCGCTTCGCGACGTACGCGAGCGAGGGCAGCCTCGAACCGTACGGCGACAGCTTCGCGGGGAAGGACGACTTCTACCCCGCTCTGCGTCAGGCGTTCACCTACAAGAGCAAGCTCTACTGCGTCCCCAAGGACTTCTCCACGCTCGGCCTGCAGATCAACACCACGGCATGGGCGAAGGCCGGCCTGACCGACGCCGACATTCCCAGCACCTGGCAGCAACTGGCGGCCGTGGCGAAGAAGCTGACGACGGGCAAGCAGGTCGGCCTGGCACTCGGCAACACGCGGGACCGGATCGGTGCCTTCATGGTCCAGGCCGACGGATGGGTGACGAACAAGAACGCCACCAAGGTCACCGCGGACTCTCCCGAGAACCTCAAGGCCCTGAAGTTCGTCCAGTCGCTGCTCGCCGACGGTTCGGCCAAGTACCCCAAGCAGCTCGACTCCGGCTGGCCGGGTGAAGCCTTCGGCAAGCAGAAGGCCGCCATGACGATCGAGGGCAACTGGACGGCCGGCGCCATGAAGAGCGACTACCCGGGCGCCAAGTACAGGACGGTTCCACTGCCGGCCGGCCCTACGGGCAAGAAGGGCACGCTCGCCTTCCCCCAGTGCTGGGGCATCGCGGCCAAGAGCAAGCACAAGGCCGCGGCCATCGACTTCGTCAAGGCGATGACCGCGAAGGACGCCGAGCTGGCCTTCGCGAAGGCGATCGGCGTTATGCCGTCGCGACAGTCCGCCCAGGCCGACTACGTCGTCCAGTTCCCGCAGGACAAGGCATTCATCGACGGCGCCGCGTACGCCCAGGCCCCCGTGAACATCGCGAAGATCGACCAGGTGCTCACCGACTTCGACACCGGCCTTCAGTCACTGCCGGGCGCCAACCCGAAGCAGATCCTCGCGCGACTCCAGAAGAACGCGCAGGCGGTCGTAGGCCAGTGACCCGGACCACCCGGGCGACTCAGTAATCCGGACAGGAACAGAACGAGAGTGAACCTGCGATGAGTGAACCGAATCCCGGGCCCCCACAGGGCCCGGGCAGCGGCCCGGCACCGGCCCGAACGGCAGACACCGCCAAGGCCAGTGGAGGCCGGGGCCGCCGCAACCGAGCCCCCCGCGACGGTATCCGAGGCCGGGAAGGTCTCGCCGGCTGGCTGTTCGTCTCACCCGTCCTCCTCGTGCTCGGACTCTTCCTGGTCGTGCCGATCCTCATGGCGCTCTGGGTGAGCCTGTCCGACTGGAACGGCCAGGGCAGCCCCTTCTCCTCGGGCGTGCACTTCGTCGGCGCACAGAACTACGCGCCGCTTCTCACCAAGTCCGGCCTGGCACAGAGCGACTTCCTGACGAGCCTGCGCAACAACGCCTACTACGTGCTCTTCGTCGTCCCGCTGCAGACCGCGCTCGCACTGGGCCTGGCGCTCCTGGTCAACGGCAGACGCCTGAAGGGCAAAGGGTTCTTCCGCACCGCGTACTACTTCCCGTCGGTGACGAGCTCGGTCGCGATCTCCGTCGTCTTCCTGTTCATCTTCTCCTCCAGCGGCGTCGTCAACTCCCTGCTCGCGAAGGTCGGAGTCGACGGACCGGCCTGGTTCGCCGATCCCCGCGGCGTCATCCATCTCGCCCTCGGCGCCTTCGGCGTCAACAACGACGCGCCCCCGTCCGCCCTCGCCGACACCACCGTCGGCGGCCTGTCCCTGTGGGACTGGATCTCGGGCCCCAGCGTGGCCATGTGCGCGATCATCGCCCTGGTCGTGTGGACGACGGCCGGCACATTCATGCTCATGTTCCTCGCCGCACTGCAGGACATCCCGGTCGAAGTCGAGGAGGCCGCCGAGATCGACGGCACCGGGCGCCGGCTGCGGTTCCCACACCTCACCCTGCCCATGCCCACGC